>CAZEBC010000084.1:0-9299 GCA_964510165.1 uncultured bacterium | reverse complement strand
TTGAAGGCGGTGTCGGTGACGTCGAGGGTTTTCCGGATGTCTTCCTCGGTGTGTGCCGATGAGATGAACCAGTTGTGGAAGGGGTGGAAGAACACGCCCTTCTCGTAGCAGACCTTGCAGAAGATCTTCGATTTTTCCCAGCCGTCCTCGCCGCCGAACGTCATGAACGGGATTGTTTCAGGACCGCTGTAATTGATCTCCTGTCCGTGGGCGTCGGCCTGGTCGAGCATGCCTTCCTTGAGCATTTCGCCTCGCTCGAACATGATGTCAATTGCGCCGATGGCTTCCATTTCGTCGAGCGTTGCGAGGGCCGCCGCCATCGGGACGGCGCTCGTGAAGAACGAGCCGGTGAAGAAGACTTGTGACGCGGCGTCGCGCATGCTATCCTTTCCGACGCATGCGGAAATGGGATATCCGTTGCCGAGGGCCTTCGAGAAGCAGACGAGGTCGGGCTTGACGCCGAATTTCTCGAGCGAGCCGCCCATGTGGATGCGGAAGCCGGCACGCACGTCGTCAACTATGAAGACAGCGCCGATATCGTCGCATGCCTTACGAATCGCTTCGAGAAAGCCCGGCGCGGGAAGCTCGGAGTCGTGGAACGCCTCATGACGGAACGGCGTGACGATCACACCGGCCACGTGGTCCTTGTTCTGCTCGATGACGCGTTTGAATCCGCCAATGTCGTTGTACTCGAAAGTGAGCACGTTGACGCGCTCCTCGGGCGTGATGCCCGAAAGGAACGGCGTGCACCAGGCGCCGATGCCGTGATAAGTGCCCTCGACAACCACGATCTTGTTTCGGCCCGTATGGGCACGAGCGACGCGGGTGGCATAAGTGGTTACGTCGGACCCGTTCTTTCCGAAGATGGCCCAGTCGGCGACGGGCACGACGCCTACGAGCCGCTCGGCGAGTTCGATGTAGCGCGTGCTCGGCAGGTTGCCGGTGTCGCACTTCTCGATCTGGGCGCGGGCCGCCTGCTCGACTTTGGGATGATTGTAGCCGAGCACCATCGGTCCGTAGGCGCACATGTAGTCGATGTATTCATTGCCGTCGACGTCCCAGAAGCGGGCGCCCTCGGCACGTTCGACGAAGCACGGCGAGGAGCCGAACACCAGGAGGGTGGGGCTTTGATGGCCGGGTATTCCGCCCGGTATGACCTTGGTGGCGCGGTTAAAAAGGTCGTTGGACTTGTCGAATTTTCCCATGAACGGAGTCTCCTGAAAAAAGGGTTTAGGGTTCAGCGTTATGCGCGATGTGACGTAATGACACCGCGTTGGTGAAAATACTACTACTTTAGGATGCGGATTGCAAGAGGCGGGAGTTCAAAGTTCAAGGCTTAAAGGAATGGGTCTTGAGGGAGAGTGCCAGCGGTGTCGGCTCTCCTCGCGGATAACCGACACCGCTGGACACACTTAAGGAGAAGGCATGCATCGGGAGGAAGCATGCACTGGGCGCGTAGGCAATAGCGGGTTCAATCCGGCAGGCTCATGGTAAGCCTGGAGATAGAACGAACATTCTTTGTAACCCGCTTTTGTGCACACGCTGTTGACGATCTCATCCGCCGGTATATATATCCGCCCCAATTTTGCGCGACATGAGGGAACGGGCCTTGACCACAACAGCGGGCATATCCCATTATGCTCTCGCATTTCGTTCATCTCTCCGAATATGATTCCATCGTTGACGAGCCCGCGCGGATACGCGCGAGGCCCTATCAGTTGTCATGAATGTATATGAACTGTGGTAACGGGATACGGATACCTGTCATGTTCCTGGATGTAATCCTGACAGCGACGCAAAAAGCCCATCGCCGGGTCCCACTCGCCTTCAATCACGATGACCGAGGGGTAATGCTCGATGACGCTGACCCCGGTTTCGGGTGTTATTTTCTTCAAGTAAGAGAAAAAGCCGTTCTCACCCTTTTCTGAGGAGAAGATTATTTCGAATACCATTGGGGTTTCCCTCCGTCGGGTTGTCCGCCCTCTGCCTTAAGTCATTGCTCGCTTATTGGAGCAAGACTCTTGCCAATGTCGGTGAGGCCTCGCCGAATCCAAAATCTGATAGGAATTACGGGCAATTCCACGTTGATCGTTGGACTGGGCGGTGTCGGGGGTGACGCCAAAAATGACGTCAGAAATGGCGCGTTATCGCGTAAATATCTGATTTAGAATGAGATAGGAATAAGCGTCAAATGGCGCAAGACGCCAAGAATGGCGCTGAATGAGAACGGGCGGATTAAGATGCTTTGAAACTGCCTGATGTGATGCCGTAGGTTTTCAGTTTTCGCTGCAAAGTTCTGAGGCTGAGGCCCGCCTTTTCTGCCGCCACCTCCGTGCTCCCGGCGCAGCGTGCCATAAGCTCGGCGAGGTACTGCTTTTCGAACTCCTCCCATCTCTCAGAGAGCGGCACATCGGTGAGGGTTTCGCTGTCTTTCTGGCGAGGGGGTTGTTCCTGACCGAAGTCCGGGATATCGCTCTCGTCGATGCAGTTGGTGGGGACGGTGGCGACGGCGCGTTCTATCACATTTTCGAGCTCGCGCACGTTGCCGGGCCAGTCGTATCTCATGAGTTTCTTGATGGCGGCGTGCGTGATCTCATCCACATTCTTGCCTATCGCGTCGCGGTGGAGCTTAAGGAAGTGGCGGGCGAGAAGGGGGATATCCTCGAGCCGCTCGCGCAGCGGGGGTATTTCAAGGGGAATGACGCTGAGGCGGTAAAACAGGTCTTCCCTGAATTTGCCCTCGCGGACCAAGTGTTTGAGGTCCGCGTTAGTGGCGGCGATCAGGCGGATATCGACCTTGACGGGGTTGTTGCTTCCGAGGCGCTGGAACTGACGCTCCTCAATGGCGCGGAGCACTTTCATCTGCGTGGCCGATGACATATTGCCGACTTCATCGAGGAACAGCGTACCGCCGTCGGCATACTCGAGCTTACCGATGCGCGAGGCCGTGGCGTTCGTGAAAGCGCCCTTTTCATGGCCGAACAACTCGGTTTCGAGCAGGGAGTCGGGCAATGCCCCGCAATCGACGGCGACGAACCGTTTCTGCTTCCGGGGGCTGTGATAGTGGATGGCCTTGGCGATCAGTTCCTTTCCGGTTCCGGTTTCGCCTTGAATCAGGATGGTGCTGTTGGTGGTGGCGACCGACGAGATGGTTCTGAAGACCTTCTGCATCTTATGGTTCTTGCTGATAATGTTGGAGAAGCTGTATTGGGATTCAAGCTGCTCCCTGAGCAGGATGTTTTCGGCCATGAGGTTGCGCTTTTCAAAGATTCGGTCAATGATGATGTTCATCTCGTCGCTTCCGAACGGTTTGACGAGGTAATCTTCTACCCCCAGCTTCATCGCCTCGACGGCGGAGTCGACCGAGGCATAGCCCGTCACAAGCAGGAGCGAGGTGTGGGGGAAGGCGCTCTTGATGTGTTTGATGAGTTCGAGGCCGGAGATGCCGGGCATCTTGAGGTCGGAGATGACGAGGTCGAACTTCAGGCCGGCCAGCAGCTTGAGCGCTTCCTCGCCGGTGTGGGCTTCAGTGATCTCGCGGTCTTCCCTGGCGAGCGCCCGGACCAGTTGTCTTCGCTGTATGCTATCGTCTTCAACTATGAGTATGTGGTGCTTCATCATGGTAAAGATAGCGTCCCGGCACTACAGACAAGAGTCCCATCGTGCAAAAAATCAACCGAGGTGTTGAAATTATACCAGAATTTCGTCCGGGAATGCAAACTCCGGGAACGCTCGCCTGGTCAGGGGATTGGGTCCGGATGGCCCGAGTTCGGGGTATAGATGAGGAACTGGCCGACTCTGGCGGAAAGGCCGTAATTGGCGGTTATGTAGTTCCATGCCTTCGGCCAGTTCGCGATGAAGAGCTTCATCTCGACTGAGCCATTGTCCTCGGCCACTATGACGCTTGGCTTTCTTTCCTGGATGAGTCGAATGAGATCGCTTTCCGAGTAGTCGCGGATAGCCTCGCTGGTGGAAATTCCCATGATTGTTTGCCAGATATAGGAGTTGGTCTTGTCCTCGATGCAGTCCCGATCTGTCAGGAAATAGAGCATGAAGCTCCAACTCGTGGTGCACAGAAGGGTGTCGCCGGGGACGGTCATCGAGGCGACTTGTTCCGCGAGGTCGAAGAATTCCAGTGTCTTGGGGATGACGAGCGGCTGCCAGTAGGCTCCGTCGAGCACATGCAGTTTGAGCCCGCGTGTGCGCTCGATGCGCGGCCGATATGTGGGCATGAGAGAAAGGCGCCCGTCGTGGAGGCGGTAGCCGTCCGGGGTGGGCACGATGAACACATGGAAGAGCAGCATCATGAAGAGGCTTGGGAGAAACATTCCGATAGCGAGCGCGGCGAGCATGGCTCGCGGCAGGAATCTGGCGAAGACAGCGGACACGGAATCGAGGTACTTCTTCCACATATCATGGAAGCGCTGAGCCAATACGCCAAACAGCATGAAGAGGGGCGGCATGACCATGAAGAAATGTCCCGGGTCGAT
Source organism: uncultured bacterium (assembly GCA_964510165.1). Lineage (GTDB taxonomy): Bacteria > Abyssobacteria > SURF-5 > SURF-5 > SURF-5 > CAZEBC01. The sequence continues at coordinate 4,809 of CAZEBC010000084.1, read as the reverse complement.
CCTGGGGAACGCATCCAGCACGGTAATGACAAAGTACACTGACACCAGGAGCAATGGCATTGAAGTCAGCGGCGGCTCTTTCGCGGGATTGCCGAACGTGTCTTTGTACAACAGGAAGAATGCAGCCCAGAGCGAGACGGCAAGCGGCACTGTCCACATAAGGTAATGCTGGCGGACCGCGTTGTCCAGAGTGAAATACCATGAGGCGGCGCCCGCGGACGTGAGGGTCAAGCCGATGATTCCGAGAATGATTTTCAGCCTCTTGTCCGAGTTTGCGGACAGCTTCACGCCCGCATACAGTCCCAGCGCGGCGGCCGCCGTCGCGAGACAGAGCAGGATGATGTCTTTGCCTTGCCATAATGTGATTCCGAATTCGCTGTAATACGTTGACGCCCTCAGGTAGGTGTTGATGAAATCGGAAAACGCGGCGTTCCACGCGAAATAGCCTGCCTGAACGAGTTGCCAGAACATGAAGCCTCCCACCAGGAAAAGATAAGCCAGGAATGCCTTGCGCCCATTTTGCCTTATGGCGGCGTCAAGGCCCGTTCGCAGGGCGAGGATGGCCAGCGCGAGCAGGTACGCCGTTGCCAGGCAGACGGGCGCCATCAGGTAGATGAACACCGGGAGGTCGGGGCCGAATTTGACGAACAGGCTGAAGAGGACAACGACGGCGCCGGCCACTGAGACAAGCTCCATAAATATCCAGGCTTTTCCAATTGGCGCGCTTTCGAATTCGCCGGCTATGCTCCGGCGGGCTTTCATATCAAGCAGCATTTCTCTGCCGAAGATGAACAGCATGAGGGCGAACAGGTTCAGCACGCCGAAAGTGGGTTTGAACAGGCTGCCGAGGCCGGCGCACAGGCCCGCGAGCAGAGCATAGATACTCTTTTCGTCGCGTGAATACGCGAGCATCAACAGCAGGCTGAGCAGTCCGAAAAGTTGGCTGATATGGCTGGGATACAAGTACGACGTCGTCGTGATGAACGGGTCTCCCCACCAGATGATGAACCCTATGGAAGAAAGCAGCGCGAAACCGGGCCGCATCAATCTGAGCGCGACGGCGTAGATGAGCAGCGCCATGCCAAGTTTCAAGATGAGCATGAACGTTCGGGTGACCAACAGATGAAACCCGAACATTTTGAAGAGGAACTTGCCGAGAACATAGAATGCCATGCCGTACACCGAGAAGAAGTCGCGGTGCTGAATGGCCCCTTCCGCCGCCTTTTCGAAGTGGTAGACTGTGGCGCCCTCGTCGCCTGCGTAGAAGACACCTTTGTAGGAAAGCGAGAAATAGAGGACGCCGAGCAGGATCACCAAAGCCAAAGGGGTCAGATCTACACAATTGACAATTCGGCCTTGCTTCCTCAATCCCATTTTACTCATTCCCTCGAATTGTCAATTGTGTAGACCCGACCCCTCGACGATCAATACCGTGTCTGAATTTCGTAGTGCCGGGCGAGTTCGCGCGCGATCTCCTCGACGTGGTAGTAGCCGCGCGTCTCCAGATGGAGCGTGACGAACGTCTTGCGGAACGGCGCCTTGGCGGACGTGCGGTTGTGCTCGATTGTGAGCACATTCGCCTCGAGCCGCGAGATGTGTCCGAGCAGCGCGTAGAGAGAGCCCGGCACGTCGTCGAGAACGACTTCCACGGTCATGAATCGGCCCGACTTGGCAAGACCGCTGTCAATGATCTTGCCAAGCATGTTGACGTCGATATTGCCGCCGCTCAGGAGGAGGACCACCGTCTTGCCTTTGGCGACTTTGCCATGATACATGAGCGCGGCGGCAGGGGTGGCGCCCGCGCCTTCGACGACCGTCTTGCTGCGCTCGAGCAGAAGCAGGACTGCTGCGGCTATCTCATCCTCATCCACGGTCACGATCTCGTCCACACACCGCTGGATTATGGGGAACGTGACGTCTCCAACCCTCTTGATGGCGATGCCATCGGCAAGCGTATGGACGGCGCTCAGCGCGGTCGGTTGGCCTTGCTCCAGCGCCGCCTTGGCGGAGGCGGCGCCCGCAGCCTCGACTCCGACGACCTTTACTCCCGGCTTCAATTCCTTGACGGCGGTCGCGACGCCGGAGATAAGCCCCCCGCCGCCAATCGGGACGATGACAGTGTCAAGGTCGGGACACTCCTCCAGTATCTCCGGGCCGAGCGTGCCCTGACCGGCGATGACATCGGGGTCGTCGAACGCATGGATGAAGACGGCGCCAGATTCCCTTTGGAGCAAGCGGGCGTGCTCGGCGGCCTCATCGTAGTTGTGTCCCTCGAGAACGAGCGATACGTTGTAGCGCCGCATGGCCTCGACTTTGGCGATAGAGGTGGTGCGCGGCATGACGATTGTGGCCGATATCCCCGCCTGTTGCGCAGCGTACGCGACACCCTGCGCGTGATTTCCGGCCGACGCCGCGATGACTCCCCTTTTTCGCTCGTCGGGGGTGAGAAGCGCCATCTTGTTTGAAGCGCCTCGAATCTTGAACGAGCCGGTCTTCTGCAGGTTTTCGGGTTTGAGCAGGACGCGGTAGCCGGTGAGCGCGCTGATCGAGCGGGTCTCCATCAGATGAGTCCGGTAGATCGAATCGCGGATGCGCTCCCGGGCTTCTTTTATCGTGCTGAGTGAAACGGTCGCTGTGTTCCTGGGCATGTATGGTTTCCTAGCTCCGGCAGACGGCGCGAATCTCGCACTCGACGCACCGGTCGGCCGATTTGGCCTTGCGACATTTCTCCAGAATGCCGAGCCGCGAAATCGCAAAATCGTATTTCACGGGGTCGGCCGGGTCGAGCTTCTTCAGGTTCCCGGTTATCTCGACGGCCATCGCCCAGCCGGGCGTGTTTCTTTTCGTCAGGCCGATGAGCCGGCAGATGCGGGCGACATGCGTGTCGAGCGGGATCACGAGTTGGGCGGGTGAGATGAAGTCCCACAGGCCGAAGTCGAGCCCGTCGCCGCGTCTCACCATCCATCTGAGATACAGGTTGAGCCTCTTACACGCGCTTCTTCCGGCGGGCGAGGGAAAGAAGAAGCGGACTCCGGCATCGTCCGGCAGAACCCCGCCCGGATAGACCGGCGCGCAATCGAGCGCGAGGACGCCTTCGACAAAGCTGCGGAGCGAACCCTCGATGGTGGGCGCATCGGGTTCGTATTCGGCCTGAAAGAAGCCGCCGAGCGAACCGTTCCGCTGCATCATCTGTTTCATGAAATAAAGCAGGAGCACGATGTCGTGGCCGCGGTTGAACCGATGCGAGAAGCCTGCGAAATCACGGGAGCGGGCCGTTGCGTCGAAGCGGCGGACGTATCGGGCCGGATGGTTCCCCATCGCGTTCAAGACGCGCTCGACGTTCCTCTGTATCATCTTGACGTGTCCGTAGGCGAGCGAGGCGCTGACCAGGCCAACCACCTCGATGTCTGCCGGTTCAGAATAACGGTGCGGGAACATCAATGGATCGGTCGATAGGTATTTCCGGTCGTAGGTTTGATACAGCGAGTCAAGATGTCTCTTTAGAACGAGCGGTTTCATCGAATAATCAGGCTATCTCCTTCAAGCAGGTTATCACAGGGCGCGAAAAACCGTCAAGCGGAACAGTTGACGGGTTTCGACATATGGTGCTATGATTTGCATGCAGCGGCCAAGAAGAACAAGCTTGATTTCCCCGCGCGTCGGCCGAAAGGAGTGCGACATGTATTCCCATCTTTTCTCACCAATCAAAGTCGGCGGGCTGGAACTGAAGAATCGCGTCACGATGGCGCCGTTGTACCTCGGCTACGCCGGTGAAGGCGGAACTGTCAGCGGACCTCTGCTCGACCACTACCGGCTGATGGGGCAGAGCGGAGCGGCGCTTATCGTTGTTGAGAATGCGACTGTGGACCATCCGACCGGCAGCGGCTCGAACCGGACCATCCGCGCCGACACCGATGACAACCTGGATGGGTTGAAGCGACTGGCAGCGTCGGCGAAAGAAGGCGGCGCACTCGCCTGTCTTCAGCTCAATCACGCGGGCCGATTCGCGGGTGCGACGGCGGAGCCGGTGGCGCCCTCCGCCATCGAGACGTTTGGGAGAACGCCCAGAGCGCTGAGCCCGACAGAAATCAAGGGGATCGTCCGCAAGTTCGTCGAGGCCGCCGTCAGGGCGAAGAAGGCCGGGTTTGACATGGTCGAACTGCACGGAGGCACGGGCTACCTGCTGGCGCAGTTCGTATCGCCCCGCACCAACAAACGTGACGATGAATACGGCGGTCCGCTCGAAAATCGGCAGCGGCTCCCGCTGGAAGTTCTGGCGGCGGTTAGGAAAGCGGTCGGCGATACGCCTGTCGGATACCGGTTCCTTGCCGACGAGTGGCTGCCCGACGGCTTGCAACTCGACGAGTCCACCAGATTCGCCCGCACGCTCGCAGACGCAGGCATTGCCTACATCTCGGTCATGGGCGGCACGTATGAATCGTTCTTCCTGCCCGACATCGTCGAGAAATCCACGCGGGACGGCTACATGGTCGATCTCGCCGCCGCGGTCAAGAAGCGTGTCGGGGCGCCGGTCATCACCGCCGGACGCATCACCACGGGCGAACTCGCCGAGCGGGTGCTCTCTGAGGGAAGCGCAGACCTGATCGGATTGGCGCGCGTATTGTGGACCGACCCCGACTGGCCCAAGAAAGTGAAGACGGGCAAGGAGGACGAAATCATTCGCTGCGACGGCTGCAACGCCTGCATGCAATTCGTGATGCGCGGCAAGCCCGCCATCTGTCCGCACTGGCCCCCCGATAAGCAACGCGCCTGGAAGGCGAAGTTCAAGGAGGAGGGGTCAGACCTTGA
>CAZEBC010000083.1:11017-16483 GCA_964510165.1 uncultured bacterium | reverse complement strand
AACTCGCCCAACACTTCGTCCTTTTTCCTGAGCTTGGCCTCAAGACGGGCGATCCACTCCTCCTCGCGCCTGCTCTTTTTCTCCCACCGCCGCCATATCCCTCAAGATTGAGGCGTTGAAAGAAGAAGGCGCAAAGCGGATACTTGGCAAGCGGCCCCCCCTTTTCCATCCGATTCTTGCCCCAGCAAGTGGTGCTTAAGCAAATATTGGCGAGACGAAACAGTTATGGTGCTGTCGAACAAGGCTGAGGATGGCGATCTCCAGAGAACCAGCATTCTTACGCGCGGATTTTGGAATGCCACAAGGTTGCAGAAATGGCGCGGATATGCGATAATAAAATCCCACAGCTTGTCCCCCAGAAAAAGGTCTTTGTGCTCCGAGGAACAATGCTCCAAGACCTGCATCAATCAACGGCCGAATCTCCGAGAGAGGCCCAGCGTTCGCCGCAGCGCATCATAAATTATCTGCGCGTGTCGGTGACCGACCTGTGCAATTATCGGTGCGTGTACTGCATGCCGCCCGAGGGCGTCCAGTGGATGCCGCGCTCCGAAATACTCACCTTCGAGGAAATCTGTTCGGTCGTCCGCGCCGCAATACCCCTCGGAATCAACCGCGTCCGACTGACCGGCGGCGAACCCTTGATCAGGCGACAGCTCCCCGAACTCGTGAGGATGCTGGTCAGCCTCCCCGGCATCGAGGAGACCTACCTGACCACGAACGGCTCGCTGCTCGAGGAGCTTGCGGCCGACTTGAGGCGCAACGGCCTCAGCCGCCTCAATGTCAGCCTCGACTCCCTCAAGCCCGAACGCTACCGGGAGATTACCCGAGGCGGCAGCATCGAGAAGGTATGGAAAGGAATCGAGGCCGCTCTTAAGGCCGGCTTCAATCTGATCAAGCTCAACGTCGTCGTCATCAAGGACGTGAATGACGATGAGATAGAGGAGTTCGTGACCTTAACGAAAGACAATCCATTCGAGGTCAGATTCATCGAATACATGCCATTCGGCTCACCCGACATATCGCAAAAACTCGCGTATGTGAGCGCCGAGGAAATGAAGCGCCGTATCAGCGCCATGGGGCCGTTGCGCACGCTGCCCGGCCAAAGTCTGAGCGGACCGGCCGAACGATACAGGCTCGACGGCGCCAAAGGAGCGATCGGCTTCATCACCGCGATGAGCCACAGCTTCTGCTCGAGGTGCAACCGCATCAGACTGACCGCCGACGGAAGGCTGCTCCCATGTCTGTTCTCCGCTCATTCCGTCGAAGTCAAGTCGCTCTTGCGCGGCGGCGCGCCGCCTGAACGGATCACCCAGGCGCTTCGGCTGGCTATCGAATCGAAACCCGCCAGCCGCTCCGATTCCTGCCACAACTACATGCACTCAATCGGCGGATGAGCAATATGAGCGAGAAAAAGACGGAGCAGTGCCATGACATCGCAAACGCCAAGCGAGCCATTCGCAAGGAGAAGATTCTCTGGCGCAGTTCGCTGCCCGAAGAAGAGGCATTGAGAATGTCTGAGCGGATCGCCGCAAACCTCAAGCGCCTCCCCGAATACTCCTCGGCTAAGACCATCCTCTTCTATGTCTCGGCAAAAGGCAACGAGGTAAACACGCATCCGCTCATCGCCGAAGCAATCTCCAGCGAAATCCGCGTGCTCGTGCCGGTCACCGATTTCCAAGAGAAACGACTCATCATCTCCGAAATCATCTCCCTTGACGAACTCGCGCCCGCCCGCTACGGCCTCCTCGAGCCTTTGCATGACGCCCTCAGGCCAACTGACCCGGGCGTGGCTGACGTGATTATCGTCCCGGGCGTCGCGTTCGACACGCAATGCCGCCGCATCGGATTCGGAGGCGGTTATTACGACAGGCTTCTCTCCGCCGCGCGCGTGCCCTCAATAGCCCTCGGCTTCGAGGGGCAGTTTGTCGAGCGCGTGCCCGTGTGTTCCACCGACGTGTCCGTAGACATGATCGTCACCGAAACGCGCGTCTACCGCCGCGCTGGATGAAAGTCTGACCCCGCCCTTCCTATCCCCGACCCCCTGCCAGAATTCATCTCCCTGTACCACTAAATGTCAGTTTCTTGAAACTCCGCCGTCATTTCCCCCCTCACCCCAACCCTCTCCCGGTAGGAGAGGGCAGGGTGAGGGAGCTTTGGTTGCCGCTCGGCCGCGCCATGTTCCCCCTTTCAAAAAAGGATCGGAGGGGGATTTGTAATCCCACATGCTCCGCATGCGCCTCCCTCGCTCCATTTGACAGTTTTGACGCAGTGTGTTATAATTCCAAAACAGAAGCAAAGGCATCATGTTCACGGCATTCTACGGAGGATTGATGCGAACGATAAAGCGGTACTCGAATCGCAAGCTGTACGATACCCGGGAAAGTCACTACGTGAGTCTCGATGATATTCTCGCGCTGGTGAGGGAGGGCGAGGATGTCGAGGTCGTTGACAGCCGCACCGGAGAGGAACTCACCAGCGTCGTGCTTGCCCAAGCCATGGCGGAGGAAGAGAAGTCCGGGGGAAGCGGCCTGCCGATCGAGACGTTCAAGGAATTGATTAAACGCGGCAACAAGGAACTCGGCGAGATCATGCGCAAGTCAAGGCTCGCCGGCAAGGGCGCCGTGCAGATGGCGGAGGAGAGCACCGCGAAATATTACCGCAAACTGATAAGGCGCGGGGAGGTGAGCGAAGGCGAGGCCAGGAGCTATCTGAAATCACTCTCGAGAAAGGTAACGAATCGGCGCCGCTCTCTGGATGGACAGATAAGTGATCGAGTGACCGGGTACATTGGAGCGCTGCAACTGCCGACTCGTTCGGACCTGGACAACATCTCAAAGAAGATCGATTCAATCGCGAGGAAGCTGGACAACTATATCTCCCAGTCGAGTCCGCCAAAAAAGAGGACTCGCAAAAAATAGGAGGGTATCATCATGCCCGCAAAAAAGGCAAAACCTTCAGCGCGAAAAGGCAAGGCCGTAGAGAATAAGAAGAAGACTGACGACAGGTGGACCTGGCTCGACATCCTGCGGACTCCCATCCTCGCGTCGGTCGGAGCGTTCTCGATCGCCGAAGAGGGCATCGAGAAGTTCATCGATGAATTGGTCGAGCGCGGCGAAGCATCCGAGAAAGAGGGCAAGAAAATTGCCGCGGATTTCCGCAAGCGCACCCGTCGAAATCGAAGAGACCTCGAGAAGGGTATCGACCAGAGAATCCAGAAGACTCTGAAGGCGTTCCGTCTTCCTACCAAGCAGGATGTCGCCTCGCTCACCAGGAAGATTGGCCAACTCGAGAAGAAGGTCAACAAGCTCGCCAAACAGGGGAGCTGACAACTTTTCTATCACCCATTCCTTCAGCGGGCCGCAAGCCCTGCGGCCCGCAAACGGATATTTTTTTCTTTCGCCCTCCCGCGGTCTTGACAACGCCCTCCTGCGGTGTTAGATTTAGCTTGAATCCTGTCGTTCTTGATGCATAAGAAACGTTTCATAATGGGGGCTTTGTGTCGTGAACAGGCAGCGCAAGAGAATCAAACCGTCTCATGCGTCGGGCAACGTCGCCATCATCGGAGCATCGAGCTTCCTCGGCTCGCGTGTCATACAGGCGCTTACCGAACCTCGCAAACTGGCAAACGAGATTCTTGCCATCGATCATCGCAAGCCGCCGCTTCCAGCCAAAGGCGTTCGCTTCTGCAAGGTTGACCTCACGGACCCGACCGCCGATGCCTCGATCGCGGAACTCGTGGAAACGCACACGTGCGGCACAGTGGTTCACCTCGCCTTTTTCAGCAAACCGGTGAGGGACGAATCCTACGCGCACGAGCTCGAGGTCATCGGCACGATGCACGTGCTGAACGCCTGCGCACAGGCAAAGGTCAGAAAGATTATTCTCGCCAGCACGACGGCGGTGTACGGAGCGTCGCCCAACAATCCGAATTACCTGACCGAGGATTATCCCCTTGAGGGGAGCAAGGACTATCGCTACATCCGCGACCGGATCGAGGTCGAGAACATGGCCAAACGGTTCGAGGAAGCCCATCCGGAGACGATAGTCACCGTCCTGCGGTTTGCAACAATCCTGGGGCCGACAGTTCACAATCTCGCCACGGAGTATTTCCGCTACTTGTTTGTGCCGACGCTTATGGGGTATGATCCATTGGTCCAGTTCCTCCATGAGGAAGACGCCGTCCGCGCGGTGTTGGCCGCAATCAAGAAGGATTGCCCCGGCGCCTTTAACATCGTGAGCAAGGACGTGCTTCCCTTGAGCACCGTGATAAGCCTGATGGGCAGAGTAAAGGTTCCTTTGATCTATCCGCTGGCGCAACCGATGACTTCCGCACTATGGTTCCTCAATGCCTCGGCCGCCCCAAGCCAGCATCTTGACTACATACGGTATCTGTGGGTCGGAGACGGCAAGAGGGCCGAGAGGGAACTCGGGTTCAAACCCCACTACAGCACTCGCGAGGCGGCCTTGAGTTTCGCCGGCGCAAAACGCCTGCGAGAGATACATCTGGCATCATCCGTCTCCGAATTGTGATGAGAAAGATCGCCTTCGTTAACGAAAAGGGAGGAAGCTGCAAGACCACGCTCGCCGTGAACATCGGCGCATACCTCGCGCTCGAACAAAACCTCCGGGTCCTGCTTGTGGATATGGACCCTCAGGGACAGGTGGGAAAATCATTTGGGCTCAACGTGCGCGACGCCGACGTGACGGTGTATGACCTGCTCTCCCGCCGACACCTGCAACCCCCCGATGTCATCGTGCCCACCCGCATCAAAGGGCTGGATATAATAATCGCAAACAAGTCCCTCATTGATTTTCCCCTCGCCATCGCGCGCGATTCGGACCGTGAAACCAGACTCAGAGAGAAGTTTGACGGACTTCGCGGCTATGATTATGTGATCTTCGACTCGCCCCCGTCGCTCGGCCCCATCACCGTCAATATAATGATGGCAGTCACCGAGATAATCATCCCGGTCTCACTCACCTACTTCGCCCTCGACGGCTGCGCGGAGATACTGGAGACCGTTCGCGTCGTCAAGGAAAACTTCGGCAAGCGCGACCTGCGAGTCGCGCTGGTGGTTCCCACTCTCTACCGCAACACCAGACTCGCGCGCGAAATTCTCGATAAGCTCAAAGAAAACTTCGGCGAGAGGCTCGCGAGCACCGTTATCCGGTATAATGTCAAGATAGACGAAGCCCAAAGCAACGGCCTCACCATTTGGGAATATGCTCCGCGCAGCACTGGCGCCGAGATGTTCCGCGAACTGGCACGGGAGGTTTTGACACATGCCCAAAAAGGTTCTCGGCACTGATCCGTTTGCCCGGACCTCATTCGAAGCGACCAAAAAATCGAGGAAATCCAGCGCAAAAGGCGGCAACGCCCCCGATAAGGCCGAAAAGTCCTCCCCCAGGCGCGTCAAGCTGCTCGAACCTTCCGAAAAATCATCGCCCGAGTCGCGCGCTGATGAG
>CAZEBC010000083.1:0-10917 GCA_964510165.1 uncultured bacterium | reverse complement strand
GAAACCGGGACCAGGGGTGAAACACGCCTGTTGAGTCGAATCTTCCGTGTGCCTCTGGTCTCCAGAATGGGCAAGCTTTGGGGATCGTTCCAGTTGCGAAACCGGTCCGAGCATGTCGATGAGTTCGGCAAGGACCCCATCTATTCAGCCAAGCTTGAACCTCTGATGGAGTGGCTGTATCAGAAATACTGGCGCGTGCAGGTCTCCGGCATCAAGAACGTGCCCGACAAGGGGAAAGCGTTGCTCGTCGCGAATCATTCCGGCATGCTCCCCTTTGACGGGCTGATGATCAGCGAGGCCGTTCGACTCGAGAGCCAGCTCGAGCGGGAGGTGCGTTTCCTCATCGAGGATACTTTCATCACAATGCCGTTCCTCTCGCCCATCCTCACCCGGATAGGCGCAGTCAGGGCTTCGCAGGAAAACGCCGAACGCCTGCTCGCCAAGGACAACCTGGTCTGTGTCTTCCCCGAAGGCAACAAGGGAACGGGCAAACCGTTCAAGGAACGGTACCGGCTGCAAAGATTCGGACGGGGTGGCTTCATAAAGTTGTGCATTCGCACCAAGGCCCCTCTTGTCCCGGTCGCGGTGGTCGGGGCTGAAGAAACATATCCGATAATCGCGCGGCTGGAACGACTGGCCAAGCCGATCGGCATCCCCTACCTCGCGGTCACTCCGAGCTGGCCGCTCTTGGGGCCGCTGGGGCTGATACCGCTCCCGAGCAAATGGAAAATCGGCTTCGGCAAGCCCATCAGGTTTGACAAGTACGCGGAAGCCGATGCCGGCAATGAGGTGCTCGTCAGCAAGCTAAGAGAAGACGTCCGGGAACGAATTCAGAAAATGCTCGATGAGATGCTGGCGGAACGGAAATCAGTGTGGTTCGGTTGACGGCAGGCCCGCTTCCTAGCTGATGTGCACTTTCCGCGCGCGACCGGCGCGCCTGCCCGATTCGAACTGCTCCATTTCCTTCAGGAGAACCGAGATGATGGCCTCTATCACTTCCACCTTGGCCTGATCCAGGGAATCGGTTTCCTTGCCGCGCAGGCCTTCGACCTCGGACTCAAGCGCGTCAATAATCGACTCATAGGTCTCCCGCCTGATGTCCACCTGCCGATTCTTCTCGGCTTCCTCGAACTTCTCAATCAACACGTCGAGAATCGAACGAAGAATCATGAATCCGTTCTTCAGGAGAGGCAAAAGCTCGTGGACAAATCCGTCACTGTCGCCCGGTGCTTTCGAGAGCATGGGGTCTATTTCCCGAACACGATGTTGAGAGAATCCCCTTCGAATTTCGCCTCGACCACTTCCGAATTGGCCAGGCTTCGAGGCAACAGAATATTGCGACGATAATTGCCGACCTCGATGATGAGTTCTTCGCCCGCAACCCAGATGTTCAAATCCCGCTTCTCCGTTCCGGGCAGGTGAATCGACATGGTGTATCGCCCGTCGGCCTGCCTGGTCTTGATCGGCGGCTCTTTGTAAAACACGGTTGCAGGGTCGACCGTTCCAAAAATATTCTCCGCCATCTCGTGGAGAAGCTTGATCCCCACCATCTCGCGGTCGAACAACTTGCTCGTGAACATGGGCAGAGGATCAAAGATCGTTCTTGCCTCCGCAAGGTATTTGGGCTGTATCTTGCGCCATCGCTCGAAGTACGGGTCATCTATCTCGTCCGGATAAATCCGATTCGCAATCACCGCATCAACGGTAAACCCGAAAAGGCTCAGATAGCTGTATGCCCGCTGAGACTCCTTGATGACCATTTTCTCGGGATTGAACACCAGCCTGATCGAGGCCTTCTTGGGGTCGGTCAGCACCTCTTTCATGCCCTCGACTCTGTGAAACAGGTCTTCCACCGAATCATACACTTCGTCCGTCGGAAACGGCACCTTGGTGATACGCTCGGCGATCGGACGCACCGTCTTCACGATGCGCCGCTCGATATCGAAGAAGCGGTCCATGTACCAGCGGATAACGTCGGGCACGCTCAGCATCCGGACGGTGCTCGCCGTCGGCGCGCAGTCGATTATGGCCACCTCATATTGCTCTTTTTCCGCATATTCCTTCAGCTTGAGCAGGCTGAACAGCTCTTCCATCCCCGGAAACACCGCGAACTCCTCGGCCATCAGGTCCTCGAAGCCCCGGCTCCTGAGAAACTTCGTCACATACTTCTGGATTCGGCCCCAGTTCTTCTTCAGTTCCTCGTTGACATTGATCTCCTCCGCCACGAGGTTCTCGGCCACTTTCTTCGGCTTATGCCCAATCTTGACGTCCAGCGAATCGGCGAGGCTATGAGCGGCGTCGGTGCTCATGACGATGGTCTTGTAACCGATCTCCGCGCAGCGAACGGCGGTCGCCGCCGAAATGGTCGTCTTCCCTACCCCGCCTTTTCCTGTATACAAAATGATTCTCATATTCGTTCCTGCATACTCTCGTCTCAGACGTGGGCTACCGGCCACTTATTATAACATGCGGCTTCGCGCGCTTCAAAACCTTTTTCGCTCTTGTCTGGGGGCGGACTTCGGCCTGCGCCAGGCTCATCAGGTCAGGCGAGAAATGCAAAACGATGTGACCGCCCTCCATCAATTCTTCCACGTCCCCTTGATTCACCATCCTGTCTCTGCCAAGCGCGCGATACGTGAACCGCTCGCCCATGAACGTCATCTCGAACAGAGTGCCGCTTGCAATCAACTCCACCCGTTCCGACAAACCGCCCAGCCTGTGCCTCAAATCCGGCATGAGCGAATGGCTCCCGACATAGAAAATCGGATACTTCTCGGACCCGAAATGCTCCGGCATGTTCAAGAGATACACCTTCTGGCGCGGTCCCACCCTGCCCGAAACGAAGTGGCTCTCCACAGCCTGGACTATGTTGCGCTCTATCAAAGAGGCCAAACCCCAATATGCTCGCCTTTCAATAATGCCCCGGTAACCCGCATACGCAAGCCCGGCGCACATCCCCGAAAACAGGATATAGCGAAGCCAACGAGCGACCGAACCCCCAGCCGCCGGGAAAATCCTCTCCAAGGCGCGCGCGCCGATCCCCGACATGTCCTTGAACAGCGCGGAAAGAAAACATGCGAAAAAAGCCAGCGGCAGACAGAAGTACCTGAAATTGGGGCCTCCGGCGGCTATGGATATCATGAGAATAGCCCCTGACCCGACAACCAGAAAAAACAGTCCCGGAACGCTCTTCCTTATCAGGGTCCAGAGAAAGAGGAGGAAGAATATGAGAAGACCCGCCGGTTGAAACGCATCTCGCGACCCAAACGCAGGCGCAAGAATATTATTGAAATCAACGAGCCGCGCGACCGTATCCTTGAAGAGGAACCGGATCGCCCACCACGGATGCGAGGTCAAGGGAGAAAGTTGAAAGCCAAGCCCCATTTTCAGAGCGGTAAGTGAAATAGGAACCACCGAAAGAGCCACCAGGCGCAACACAAGGGAAACCCCGATCCGCCTCCGCACCCCGCCGTCTACCGCCGCCCGGAATTTCGGTCCGGCATTGAACATCAAATCATATATGAAGATGACCCCAAACGTGACGATTCCTTGCTCGATGCTCAGCATCGAAGCGGCAAACATGAGGATGCAGCCCGCGAAGGACCACCGCGCTCCATGCTTCAGGAAGCGCATGTACAGCATCAGCGCCACCAGCGAGAACAGCGCCATGGCAGATGTCTGATTGCCCGTCTTCCAATAAATGACCTCGGCCTGCGGTATCGCCGTCACATAGATCACCGCGGCGGCAAGTCCCCCGACAATATCCTTCTCGATCTCATAGTACAGCAGCAACACCATGATCGCGCACGCGAGAAACAGCAAGAATCCCGTCAGGACATACCAGGCCGGCTCGAACACGCCAAAGGCAGCCGGCAACGCATTCAAGAGCACCCCAAGCGGAGAGTAATGCCAATCGCTGTGAGACTCCCACAGGATATTGACCTTCTCCCGCGAAACCAGCTCAATGAAAGCGAAATCGTCGCCCACAAAATAAAAATCGAACGAATCGCCGTATTCAAACAGAAGAATCGCCGCCAGAATAAGAACGCACCCGATAAAAGCAGTTGCGGTCTTGGGATTCGTTCGCCGGGCTTCTCGTAACACAAACTCCCTCCGTCACTTACAATCGCGTATTATACAGAGTAATAATTCGTGTGTCAATGTAACAGCCCTAAGTGCTTCCACGGCTTATGGTTCGCCCTTCATATAGCGTACAATTGGGCCCTTTCGCATAATAAATTGTGAACAAGATTATCAAATTGTTAATGATTTCTGATGTCTGCGTCGTATCAGGATTTGGATTGGTTGAGCCAATCCTCGCAATCTTCATTAAGGACTCACTTGAAGGGGGGACTGTTTTTGCCGCCGGCATAGCAAGCGGGCTGTTCCTCATAACGAAATCAATTGTGCAGATACCTTTTTCCCGCCGCATTGACAGCAACGACCAGAATCACAGCGTCAGATGGCTGATGACCGGCGTGTTTTTTGTCTCGCTTGTCCCCGTGCTCTACATATTCGCCACACATATTGCGGTCATCTACGTCGCGCAGGTTCTGTTCGGGGTCGCGAGCGGATTGGCCTTTCCCGCATGGCTCCGAATCTGGAATCAACATCTCGACGAGAACCAGGAAAGCTTCGAGTGGAGCGTATACTCCGCCCTGGTCGGAGTCGGGACCGCGATGTCCGCGGGCGTCGGCGGCGCCATCGCCCAGTTTGTCGGTTTCCAGGCCACTTTTCTGCTGGCCGGATTGATGTCCCTCGGTGGCTTCGTGATCCTGTTCAGGCTGAACGATGAAGTCAGTGAGAGCACGCGCGAGATCAATTGCTTCCCAAAGGTGCGGCAAAGGCGGCAAAAACCGAGGCGTAGATACGGAGTAGCCGCAAGATAGAGAAACTAGGTCTGTAGGTTACTTTCTGTCAAGGAGGAAAGCAAATCATGTGCTACAACTGCGGATGTGGGATGACTGCCGACAACATGGGAGACAAGAGAAACATTACCGACAAGACAATCGAGGAGGCGGCCAAGGCGGCCGAAATCTCCAAGGAGGAAGCAATGCAGAATATGCTGGCCGCCTTGAAAAAGAAACTCGGAGAAAAATAGACCGACGAAAATCGGGGATACCGCTAAATTGGGGATGCCATGCTGCATGGCGTCCCCAATTTAGCCCGACTTAGATCGGCTCCATTTCAACCTCGATGTCCTCACCCACCACCCGGAGCGGATACGTCTTTATCCTCTCGACGGGAGGAGGATGAAGCAGGTCGCCCGTCGCAATCTCGAATACGCCTCCATGCCATGGACAGGTAACGGTCGCGTCGGCCAATTCGCCTTTCGAGAGCGGCCCGCCACGATGCGGGCATTTCGCGTAAAATGCGTAATACCGCCCGCCCACTCGCGCAAGCGCAATCTCATGCCCCTCGACCTCCACCTTCTTCAAAGAGCTCTCCGCAAGATCGCTTACCTTGGCGACTTTGAAAAACACTCTCTCCGACATTCAACGAGACCTCAACGCTTCCTGACGCCCTCAATGACCTGGTGTCTTGCACCCCTTGTCACAGCGACAATACATCTCCGTTCGAAAGTTCACCGTTTCCCGAAACGCGCGCTTTCTCGCGGCGTATCCGGTTGTGTTCGTCAACGTGGACTTTCCTCGGAGCCCATTCCCTCGCCTCAGCGTCCTCTACCGTCGCGTAGGAAATGATGATGACCTTGTCGCCGGCAGCCCCGAGCCTGGCCGCCGCTCCGTTCAGGCATATCTCTCCTTTGCCTGGCCTGCCCTCGATGGCGTACGTCTCCAGCCGCGCGCCAGTGTTGATGTTGACGACCTGAACCTTCTCGTACGGCAGGATATCGGCCGCTTCCATAAGGTCCGAATCAATTGTGACGCTGCCCTCGTAATGAAGGTTGGCGTCGGTGATGGTCGCCCGATGAATCTTCGACTTGCACATTGTACGGCGCATCTTACCCTCCGTCCGCAGGTAGGCGTCTCTTCCGAAATCGCCTCCCGACTGTCATGGACGGCCCCCATGGCCGCCCGCGTTCACACTGTCAGTATCTCATTGTCAATGAGGCGCGTCTTGCCGATGAACACCGCCAGCAAAACGACGCCTCTTGCAGTTATCGTTTCCAACTCTTCCAAACTATCCACGTCCGCTATAGACACATAATCAATCCGTGCCGACGGCCTTTTCCCGATGTGCGCGCGCATCGCGGCCACCACCGCCTTCGCGTCGCGCTCGCCGTTCCGAACCATCTCCCTCGCCAACCGGATCGCCTCAATCAGGCAGACTGCGTCCGCCCTCTCGGCCGGGCTAAGATACGCATTCCGCGAACTCATCGCGAGACCGTCAGGCTCGCGCACCGTCGGAAGGACCACGACCTCCAGGTTCATGTCGAGGTCCCTCACCATCCTGCGTATCACCGCCGCCTGCTGAAAATCTTTCTGACCGAAATACGCCTTGTGCGGCAAGACGATGTTGAACAGCTTCGTGCATACGGTGGTGACGCCCCTGAAATGCGTCGGCCGCGATACGCCGCAATATCCCTTTGTCAGGCGCTCCACGCTCACGTATGTCTGAAATCCGTCCGGGTACATGGCGCCAGGCGCCGGATGGAATATGTAATCGGCGCCCGCTTCTCTCGCGATTCTCGTGTCGCGCTCCATATCCCTCGGATACTTGTCGAGGTCTTCGGTCGGCCCGAACTGCGTCGGATTCACGAAGATGCTCAGCACCACGACGTCCGATTCCTGCCGCGCGGCTCGCATGAGGCTGGCATGCCCCTCGTGCAGATATCCCATCGTCGGCACGAATCCGATTGACTTGCCCTGCCCTCTGATCTCGTTCGCGAGCGCCTGCATCTCCGCCGGAGTTCGGACAACTATGGGTTCGACGTCACGCGCGCGGCGCACCGTCGCTGTCTTCCTGGCCTTTCTCATTTGTACAGATGCTCCTCCGACGGAAACGCGCCGCTCTTGACTTCCTCGATATACGCCTTCACAGCCTCTTCCACGAGAGGCGCCAGGTGCGCATACCTTTTCACAAATTTTGGGACAAACCGCTCGAACAAGCCGAGCAGGTCCGGCGTCACAAGCACTTGTCCGTCACAGTGAGGACCGGCCCCGATGCCGATTGTCGGCACGCTCACGCTCTCGGTGATTCGCTTGGCCACCTCGGCCGGAACCGCCTCAAGCACGATCGAGAATACGCCCGCCTGCTCCAGGGCGACCGCGTCATCAACCAGTTTCTGGGCAGCGGCCTCGTCGCGTCCCTGCACCTTGAATCCGCCAAACTTGTGGATCGACTGCGGCGTGAGGCCCAGATGGCCCATCACCGGTATGCCGCACCTCAAGATCATCGCGATTTCCTCGGCGAATTCGGCGCCCCCCTCCAGCTTGACCGTCTCGGCCCTGCCCTCGGAGACAAACCGCCCGGCGTTCTCAGCCGCTTGCGACGGCGAAAGTTGATAACTCATGAAAGGCATGTCGCCCACGATGAGCGAGGTCGGCCTCGCGTTCGCCACGGCGCGCGTATGGTAAATCATATGCTCCATCGTGACCGACAGCGAATTGGCCTCTCCTGCGAACACCATCCCGGCTGAATCGCCCACCAACAACATATCCACTCCGACCTTGCTCAACAGCGAGGCCATCGGAAAATCGTACGCGGTGAGCATCGTGATCTTCTCGCCGCGCTGCTTCTTCTGCAGAATGTCCGGAACGGTCACCTTCTTCTCAGGCATCAAAAAACCCTCCCGAACCAAGCCCGGAAGGGTATCACTAAGATTTCTCGCCTTCCGTCTCGGTCCTGTCTTTAGGATCCAAGCGGTCTCTTTATGCTTTGCGTACGCCCTCGCCGCCAACCTCGGCGCTCATCTGAGCGACCGTAAGCCTGAGCACGGGATGTCTGGCCTCGGGCGCTATCTCCGTCAGCGGCACAAGCACAAACGCTCTTCGGTGCATCTCGGGGTGCGGAATCTCAAGATTGTCTTCCGTAACGCGCTCATCGCCGTACAGTAGGATATCTATGTCGATTGCACGCGGCCCCCACCTGAATGTCTTCTTCCTGCCGACCTTCTTCTCGACCTCCTTTACGACGGCGAAAAGCTCGTGCGGCCTCAGGTCCGTCTCCACCTCGGCGGCAAGATTCAGGAAATCGGCCTGCGCCTCATAACCCACGGGCCTGGTCTCGTACATCGCGGATACCCGCCTCAACGCGCATGCACCCGCCCGAACAAGCTCCACCAACGCCCTGTTTATGTTGGCTTCCCTGTCGCCAAGGTTGCTGCCGAAACCAAGATAGGCCGTGACCACTTACTTTCTATTCGCCCTGTGCCTTTCTATCTCGATTTCCGCGTGGTCGCATATGCCGCCCAGGGGTGGGCGCGGCTTGCGCACTCGCACCACAACCCTCTCGCAACTGAACTCCTCGTTGACCGCAAACGCTATCTCTTCGGCCAGCGACTCGAGCAGATTGTGATGTCGCGCCTTGACGACCTGATTCACAAGGTCATACAATTTCGCGTAGTTAATTGTATCATCCAGGCTGTCCGATTTGCAAGCTTCTCTCAGGTCGGCGTAAAGCTCGATGTCCGCCTCTATCGCCGTGTTCACTTCCCGCTCCCAATCGGCGACCCCCACCGAACCCGCAAACAACATGTTCTTTAGCGTGATCTTATCCGTATCGCTCACCAATTCCTCAAATCTCATCCTGAATCTGCAATCCCAAACCCGCAATCGGTTGCTGGTTTGAAACTCTAAACGCTGAACCCTGAACCCTAAACACCGCCTTGCGGTCTCTCAATCCGCAATCACTTATCACATCCTGATGCCCTTGATCCGCTCGACCGCCTCGGCAAGACGCTCTTTCCCGACCGTCAGCGCCATCCGGATGAATCCCTCTCCGTTCTGGCCGAAGCCGTTCCCGGGCGTCGTCACGATGGCCGCCTCCTCCAGCAACGTCTTGCACAGCTCGGCCGACGTATAGCCCGGCGGAACCGGCACCCACACATAAAACGTCGCCTGCGGCTTCCTCACGAGCCAACCAATGCGATTCAGCCCGTCCACCAGGACATCGCGCCGCTCCGCGTAAACCGAAACGATCTCCTCCCTAATCCGGGCCGGACTCCGAAGCGCAGCGATGCCCGCGTACTGGACCGCCTGGAAGACGCCTGAGTCCACGTTGGTTTTGATGGCGCCGAGTCCCGCGAGCACCTCGCGGTTGCCCACGGCGAAACCGACCCGCCAGCCGGTCATGTTGTATGTCTTTGAGAGCGAATGAAATTCGACGGCCAAATCCTTGGCGCCTTCGACCTCCAAGATGCTCACCGGCCTCTGGTCGTTATATGAAAGTTCACAATAAGCCGCGTCCTGACAAATAATGAGATCATGTTTCCGCGCAAACTCCACCGCCTTTTCAAACACGTCTCTGGTCGCCGTCGCCGCAGTCGGATTGTTCGGATAACATAAGAACATGAGCTTCGCGCGGCCGGCTATCTGCGGATCAATCTGTTCGAATTCGGGCAGAAACCCGTTCTGCTCAAGCAACGGAAACGCGTACGGTATCCCGCCCGCAAGAACCGTACTGGCCCTGTACACGGGATAACCGGGGTCCGGAACAAGCACGAAATCGCCCGGATTCACAAACGCCAGCGGTAGGTGGGCGATCCCTTCCTTCGACCCGATAAGCGTGAGCACTTCGTCCATAGGGTCAAGCTTCACCCCGAACCGATGCTCCATGTACAAGCCGAACTCCTGCCTCAGCTCCAACAGACCCTCATATGAGGGATACCGGTGATTTGCGGGGTCATGTGCCGTCTCGCAGAGAGCCTCTACAATTACTTCCGGCGTCGGCATGTCGGGGTCGCCGATACCAAGGTTGATGATATCACGTCCCTCCGCAATGGCCTTGCGCTTCGCTTTGTCAATCTCGGAGAAAAGGTATGGCGGCAGTTGGCTGAGTCTGTGCGCCCGCTCGACCCGAACTCTTTCCATAAGTCCTAAGCCTCTTTCACCACTTGGTTTATAAGTGAACCAATCTTCTCGATGCGAACCTCTATCGCGTCGCCGGGGTTCATCGGCCCAATGCCCGACGGAGTGCCCGTCGCTATCACGTCCCCCGGCAACAACGTCATGACCCCGGAAATGAAACTCACCAATTCGTCCACTTTGAAGATAAGCATGTCCGTGGTCGCCGACTGTTTCACCTCTCCGTTAAGCCAGGATTCCACTTTCAACCCTTTCGGCTCGATATCGGTCACAATCCAGGGACCAATCGGACAGAAGGTGTCAAACGACTTGGCCCGAGTCCATTGCCCGTCCATTCCCTGCATGAAGCGTTCTGTCACATCATTCAGACAAGTAAAACCGAGCACCGACTCGCGCGCCTGTTTCACCGCGACATTCTTGCATCTCTTGCCGATAACCACGGCAAGCTCCGCCTCGTAGTCCACCCTGGCCGCCCCGCGCGGATACACGATGGGCTGGCCAGGCCCGATGACCGAGGTAGACGGCTTTATAAAGAGTACCGGCGCGTCAGGCTTCTGCATGCCCGTTTCGTCAATGTGCTCCTGATAATTCAGCCCGACTGCCACGATCTTCGAGGGCACTGTCGGCGAAAGCAGTTTCACGTCCTCCCGCGCCAATCGCTCGCCCGTCTCCTCGACCCCCGAGTATGGCTCTCCCTTGAGCGGCAGTATAATATCGCCCTCAACGATCCCGTATCCTGTCTTGTTACGCCATTCGAAACGACAAATCTTCACGGTGCGGTCTCCTTTGATTCGAGCGGCATCGGGATGGTGTGCCAATGAAAGTCGCTGGGAAAAGCGAGCTTCGCTGACCTTCTCGGACGGCACGCCGGACTTTGCGGCCAATTCTAGCATCGAACCGAATTCCATGTCAATATCCGTCCGACGCCGCA
>CAZEBC010000082.1:0-16513 GCA_964510165.1 uncultured bacterium | reverse complement strand
CCGCGCCCGGGCGCGGCACCCCAGGCGTTTTTCAACTGCGTTGGGGGAAAAAGGAAAAAGTCAAAAGGGAAAAAGGGAGAAAGGGACGGGATCCAGAAAGTCCATGCATGTCCGTGTTTGTCCACATCGTCCACGGCGTCCACGTAACCCGTAGGGTCGAATTCGTTCGGACACAACACCCTTGAGACGCGAAGGGACCGGAGTTCCTACCTCTTCGTCTCGACCAATTCCGCCGCCATGGTGAATTGGGCCTGCTTCATCTCCCGCCATTTTCTGCGGAAGGTCGTGGCCGCGACGTAGATGACCCCGAGCGAGAGCGCCAGGAGCGCGAAATCCATCACGACCAGGAGATAGGCCTTCTTCTCGATCAGAAACTTCGGCAGTATCAGGAGCGAGGCTATCGTGGTGACCATCATGAAGATGGCCGGAAGGATGATCATCCATGCCACTTTCCTGCGTCCGATGAACCACAGCGCCACCGAGAACAGAGTGAGCGCGGCGAGCAGCTGGTTGGCCGAGCCGAACACGAGCGCGTTGGTGACGAAGGCGTTGTAGTAGGCCATCACCAGCATCAGGACGGCGGCGAGGCCTGAGTTGAACCAGTACGACCGGATGATCGCGGGCGGATTCTTGAATATGATCGCCCACAGTTCCTCGAACAGGTAGCGGTTGATGCGGACGGCGGAGTCGAGCGTGGTCACCACGAACCCCTCGACCATCAGGATGCCAAAGATAGTCCCGAAGATGGGCGGCACATGAAAGGCGGAGTTGAGAAGGTGTCCGACGGACAGCGAGAAAGCCAGTATCGGGTTGGCTTTTGCGCCCGCTGCAGTCGGCCACACGATATCCAGGTAATCCGAGAACTTCAGGCTGCTGGCCAGTGTCAGGACCACGCCGACCGCGAGCACCGACTCGAGCAGCATCGCGTTGTATCCAATGGTCTTTATCGCGCGTTCATTCGAGACCTGTTTCGAGGTGGTTCCTCCGGCCGCGAGCGCATGGAAGCCCGAGATCGCCCCGCATGCGACGGTGATGCACAGCATCGGCCACATAAGCCCGATCTTTTCAGTGCCTTGCTCCGGATCCCATTCTGGCGCCGCAAGTGAGAGATTGCCCGAGAGTCCGCCAACGAAGAGGCCAACAATCAAGATACCCAGGCCGCCGTACAGAAGCTGAACATTGGTGAAATCTCTCGGCTGCAGGATGATCCATACCGGTATTCCCGCCGCCAAGGTAACGTAAAAGGTGAGGATGATCATCCATGTCTCCGGCTTGAACGTTATCGGTATCTTGAACCCCACCAGCACCGAGACGATGCACACGATCGTCGCGAGCGCGAAGACATATCGCACCTTTACGTTTCGCTTGTACAGCAGATAGCCGAGAAGAGGCGACAGCAAGGTGATGATAATGACCGATGTCGAGGCTATCCCGCCCACACGCCCGAGCACCACACCGTTGCTGTCGACCTCGGTCTTAAGCAGCGTCTGATCGGGCGCAAGTCCTAGCTTTTCTATGGGCCAGACCGATGTGAGCGACACCGCCGTCGCCTTCAGGAACAGAGAGGTCACCAGCAGGATCATGATGATCGTGAATATGATGAAGAGCGTAAAGCCGGTATTGCCCATCGCCTTGCGCGCGATCTCCGACACCGAGCGGCCGTCCTCCCGGACGCTCGCGAACAAGGCGGAAAAGTCATGCACGGCCCCGATGAAGATGGCGCCGAACACGATCCAGACCCATACCGGGATATAGCCGTAGATGAGGGCGAGCGTCGGCCCAATGATCGGCATCGCGCCCGCAATGGTCGCGAAATGATGGCCGAACACGACCGGCGTCTTCGTGGGCACGAAATCGCGGCCGTCATTAAACTTGACGGACGGCGTCGGATTATCGGCGTTGACTCCAAAGAATCGGCCGATGTATTCACCGTAGAACCTGCTCGCGATTACGTAAAGCGCGATCGCGGCGAGCAAGTACATGAGCACCTGCATGACACCCATCTCCTCGGGCGACGAGAGCAGTCGTCCATTAAACAAACATGACCCGATGATTCAATGATATCAAACCGTGTTGGAGGGGGTCAAGAGCCGACAAGCAAGAGAACGCCTTTGAAATGGGCCCCTGACCTTTGTTATAATTGCGCTTGCTTTCCACGCTGGATTTCCCGGCACGGTGCGTACTATCGGGGCTGTGGCTCCAACATGCGGCCCCCGCGAAAACGATGGAGGTGCATTATGAGCGATGCGATTGTGAAATGGCACGGACACGCGAATTTCGAGATAACGAGTCCACGCGGAAAAACCATCCTTATCGATCCATGGTTCGAGGGGAATCCCTCATGCGCCACCCCGCTCTCCGACGTCGCCAAGGCCGACCTCATCCTCGTCACCCACGATCATTTTGACCATATGGGGCAGGCGGTCGAGATAGCGCTGAAAACCAAAGCGACGTGTGTGGGCATCGTCGAGACCATGGCGAAGCTGCAAAGCGATTTCGGAGTTCCCCAGGAGCAAGTGGTCAATGGCGGCTACGGGATGAACATCGGCGGGACCGCCGACATAGACGGCATCAAGGTGACGCTGACCCAGGCCTTTCACTCGTCGGCAAGCGGCCATCCGTGCGGCGTGATCGTGAGGCTCGAGAACGGCAAGGCAATCTATCATGCGGGTGACACCGGCATCTTCGCCACAATGGCCACGCTCGGCGAACTCTACAAGCTTGACCTGGCGCTGCTTCCGGTCGGCAGTTGTTTCACGATGGACCCGCTGCAGGCCGCGCACGCGCTCACGCTGCTCAAGCCCAAGGCGTGCATCCCGATGCACTATCAGTCCTTCCCGATCCTTGAGCCCGATGCGGGCACTTTCGAGAAACTGGCAAAGGAAAAGGCGCCTGCCGTGAAGATCGTCACGCTCACCCCCGGGCAGGAATACAGACTGGTTTAGCGTTTGGAGTTCAGGGTTTCGGGTTCAGGGTTATGGCTATTTATGAGTTTGAGGGGAAGGTCCCGCAGGTGGGAGAGGGCTCGTATGTGCATCCGGACGCCACGCTCATCGGCGGAGTGAAGATCGGGAGCAATTGTTGGATCGGCCCCGGCGCCAGGCTGAGAGGCGACTGGTGCGACATCGAAGTCGGAGACGGCTCGAACGTCCAGGACAACTGCATCATCCATGCGCGCCCGGAGTTCACGGTGAAGCTCGGACCGAACAGCCACATCGGGCATGGGTC
Source organism: uncultured bacterium (assembly GCA_964510165.1). Lineage (GTDB taxonomy): Bacteria > Abyssobacteria > SURF-5 > SURF-5 > SURF-5 > CAZEBC01. Next base: position 13,285 of record CAZEBC010000082.1, on the reverse strand, counting down.
GGTCCTGCATGGAGTTATCCTACATGAACACGTGCTCGTGGGGATGAACGCGGTCATCCAGGATTTCTGCGAGGTGGGAGACGGCTGCATCATCGGGAGCGGCTGCGTGATGAAGCCGGGGATGCAGGTTCCGCCGAGGAAGCTGGTGATGGGTGTGCCGGGCAAGATCGCGTGCGATGTAACCGATGAGCAGGAACGGCTTTGGACCTTGGCTACCCAGTTTTACCAGACGCTGCCGAGGCGCTACCGCGACACTTTGCACCTGAGCGAATAGCCAGCCGAAAGGTCTAAATATTCGGGGACACCATGAATTATGGTGTCCCCGAATATTTTTAGACAAAAAAATTCGGGAAAGGATTCCGACTGGCACGCGGGACTCCCGTTGTTTTTATCTTAGGAGGTACGGAATCTCTTTCCCGAAACTTCGAATTTTGCGGGCGAAGGCGCCAGCCGTCCCCGTTGACCGGCGCCCACCGTCCACCCACACCATTTTTAGGTTGCCCGCAAAAATTGTTTTTTCATAACCCGATATCCGCTATGATTTCCTCTTCGATTTCGTCGTCAAGGTAATACACCTTAGCTAAACCAATTTATTATACCATCTTGACTCGCGGAATGCAAGCACTCCCTATCTTGCAGTGGCGGCGTGCGTTGGAGCGCCAAGCCTCGCCCTCTTTGGGCCTGCCGTCTGTTGGCGGCGCGCCTCGGCGAGCTGTCTGCGACGCTCGACCTCCTGTTTCCGCCTCAATTCCGTCTCCTCATAGGCGCGCTGCAACTCCTCTTTGCGCCTTTTCTCTTCTGCCTGTTTCTTCTCGACCTGTTTTCGCTCATGTACGTCGCAGAGGTGGCACAGCCCCATCACATAGAGGTATATGCCTACCGCAGCCAAGAGTATTATGATCCCCAGAGTGGTGGCTGACATTGTCTCGTTCTCCTCCTCAGTACCATGAATAGGAAGCCGTGTGTGCTTGTTTGAACGATCCGATGAGAGCCACGCGTTTTATTCATCTCAGTCTCACAGCCTTGTGCTGCGGCCATGCGTAATGCCCTTTACCCTCCAGACTTCCTTGCTTCCGAACTGCAACCTGTAGATAAGCAACAAGCTTGCCAGTAGCCACGTGAATGTCTAATATTTTGTAACATATTGGTATATATATACTTAAAATCATCACTCCAAGATTCTTAGCCTGGTGCTGTCCAGTCGTACAGCCGTATCCGCCTCAAAAGAGACATCTCAACTCCTTTTTTGGGGTTTTCCCTCACCCCAGCCCTCTCGCATCGGGAGAGGGCTGGGTAAGGGGCTTCGGTTCCTGCCATGCCGCGCTGTCTACAGCTCGAATGCTTTCTTGTTAAGGCGGTACACGAAGGCGAGTACTTCGGCAATGACCTGGTAGAGTTCGGTGGGGATTTCCTGGTACAGCTCGAGTCGGGATAGAAGCTCGATGAGGTCTTTATCTTCGTAAATGGTTATTCCATGGGCCTTTGCCAATTCGATAATCCGCTCGGCAAGGTAGCCGCTTCCCTTTGCGACTATTCTCGGCGCACGCTCCTTCTCTCTGTCGTAGCGAAGGGCGACGGCTTTGTGTCGAGGTTCTTTCGGAGCATTGGTGTTGTCGTTCATGCGCTCACGTCCAAACCTGACGCGACGACCGTTCCCAAGGCGTCCGCGAGCGAATAATCACGGTCGTCATTGCTGGTAGTGCAACCTATGTAAGTCACTCTGTACTTGAGCTTTTCGAGACCCTCTCTTAAGAGGGCGGCATGACGGTTCAACAAGTCAGTGACCGAGTCACGCGATGCCCTGAACTGGCAGCTCACCTGTCCGTCCACGATTGAAAGGGAAGCCCGTATGCGGCCCAGCCTTGAGGTAACGACAACGAGCGCAAGGGTCACATTTCGGGGGTCAATCTTCCGCGAGCCTCCGCCGCTCTGGCGGGAGATGCGAATTTCCACGCGCTCCATTCCGCTGGACTCGCCAAATGGGAGTTGGATATAGAGCTGACCCGATGTATGAAACCGAGAGTTAAGCAATTGTTCCGCCGTCACAAGGTCGAGGAGCTGACCTATCCTGCTCGCGATTTCGCCCGGGTTGGCGGACAAGTCAGCGCCTCGGTCAGGGCTGAGCAGCTTCGAGAGTTCCCGGTTTGCGGCCAGTAACGCCATCTTGAGGTCACTTGGAAGAAGCGAATCGGTTTCCCGGGACAGCGCGCGTTCGAGAAGAGATGCCTCAAAGAAGACTCCGGATTCCCTTACCGCCGACGCCACTTGCGTGGCGAGGTCTGCCTTGTCGGGATTCAGGAACATGGTTTCGAGGGCGGCGGCGAGATCATTCGCCCAAGAGGGCTTGCCGCTGCCCGATCGAGCCAGCAGTTCCTGCAACAGATGAAGCAAAGCTCTGGCCGGCTCGTCGACCGCAATGGCGCCGCTCAACAGAGCGGCGAGCAGCCGGCCGTATTGGGCGTTGTCAAGGATTCGAGCATATGCCGCATCAAACCCGGCCTGACTCGCGCCATGTCCTCCTTCCGCTGAAGGATTTTGGATAATCAAAAGCAGCGTTTTGTCACCGATTTGCCGCAATGCGGCTTGCACAAGGTCCCCTGGTTGGGCATCGCCTCCTGCCCTCGCGAGAAGGACCATGTTTCCGACATCGAGAAGCGCGGTCCCGTCTTCTCGCACGGCAAGGACGGTTCCGGAAATCAGGCCTTGGGCGGATGGCATCATCTTGAGCGAGGGACTGCCGCCAGTCATCTGAAGCTGCGCCCGCATCTGAGCGCCCGGAGAGAGCGGTGAGCTGCCGGGGGGTATTCGCACTCTGAGTTCCAGGCTGCCGAATCGGGCCAAGGCATCGGGGCCGTTCGAGTCTGCCAATCGCCCTGACAGGATGTCTCCCTCTTCGGCGGCGGGCAGTAGTGAGAGCACGGTTTCGTCGCGGGTTTTCTGGACGGAAGCGTACACGCGGGTGCCGACCTTGAGGAGACTCTCGGCTGGCGCTCGGGCTTGAAAATCCGGAAACCGGATGAGCGCTTCGCCGTCTGGGGTAACGCGGGTAACCCGACCGGCGACCAGTTCGCCGTGTCTGAGGTCTCCGCCGGTCCGGCCCGACTCGGAGACGGATTCTATTGGCAGGTTTACGGAAAACCGGAGGGACATCGGTCAGTCCTTGTCTCGAAGGCTCAGGATGAGTTGAATCTCGCCTTTGCCCATCTCGACTTGTCGGGCGATCTCGTCGAGGGAAAGCCCCTGGTCAGCCAGTTCATAGATGCGGCGATACCTGTCCAGATGGGCGGACACCTCGTGTGGGCCGATCTCGGCCTCGGGGTCCCATTCCTCGGCTGGCATCGCGTCGAGAGCCTCCGGCTCGGTCGGAGTTTGCATTTCCGATTGGGCTGCATCGGCGGATGTCAAGCCCTCAAGCTTTGTATCGGCCATCTGAAGCAATTCCTTGAGCTGGGCGAGCTTTTCTTCGAGGTCAAAGGTGACATCGCGACTGATCGTGTGAAGTTCGTGGATCAATTCTGTGAGTTGCGAATAGAGCTTCACCGCGTTGGGAGCGGACAGGCCGGGCATCGCCGGGCTTGCCACATACGGGCCGACGCCTTGCTTCCTTCCCAATACAAAGGCTGCTATGAGCAGAGCGACTCCGCCGATTATGAGAACAGTTTCAAGAAAGAGCATCGTGCACCCCGAAATTGAGAATGTTCCTCAGTTTCTTCATGACGGCCCCGTGAACCTGGCAGATACGTGATTCGGACAGACCGAGCACCTCTCCGATTTCCTTGAGCGTGAGTTCGTCATAATAGTACAACGTGATCACGTGCCGTTCATTCGGGGGCAGCTTCTCTATTGCGCGGGCCAGGCGCTCCTCGATTTCGTTTCGCGCGGCCCGTTCCTCGGGTGAGGGGTTATTGTCGCTGATTTGACTCAGTGCAGTCTCTTCCGGCTCGTCGTTGGCGGAAATTGCCGCGTCAAGCGACAAGATGTATGCGCCGTGAACATCGGTTTGAAGCTGAAACAGTTCATCATTGGTCATGTTGAGTTCCGCAGCAAGTTCCCCTTCGGTTGGCGGACGGCCCAATCGCTCCTTGAGATCGGAGGCCGCCTGCGTCATTCGGCGGGCCTTCTGCCTGAGCGAGCGCGGCGCCCAGTCGAGCGATCGGATTTGGTCAATTATGGCGCCCCGTATTCTGGTAAAGGCATAGGTTTCGAAGCTGGTTTTCTGCCGGGGATCGAACTTCTCGACCGCGTCCATGAGTCCGAGCACGCCCCAGCCGATAAGGTCATCTTCTTCTATGTGTGGCGGCGAGGTGAGCGCCATTCGTCCAGCGATGATCCTGACAAGGCTCAGATAATGGACGGTGAGTGCGTCCTTGGCCGCCGCGCTTCCTTCCGTCTTATATTCCGCCCACAGCCGCGAGATTTCCCTGCCTGCGGCTGAATTGCGTTTCAAAGGCGTCTCCGATTTCACTACGGGGTCAGGCTTTCACAGTTCGTCGCTGTAACGTGAGGACGGCCCAAGGCCTTTGGCTGAATAAATCCGATCCTTCAATGTTTCGCCATTCGGCGCGGCTCCTCACCTCAGGCTTTTGATGCGTTCTCTCGGGCTGACTATCTCGGTGATCTTGATACCGAAGTTTTCCTGCACAACGACGATCTCTCCTTTTGCAATGAGGCGGTCGTTAACGACCAATTCCACCGGGTCGTCCACGAAGCGGTCGATGTCGATGACGGAGCCGGGGGCCAGTTTCATGATCTCGCCGATAGGCATCTCCACCTGTCCCAGTCTGGCCGTCAGTTCCAACTGGATGTCAAGGATAAGGTCGATATTTTCCATCGAAGGTTCCCGTCCCTTCCGTTGCTCGGAGTAGACTTCGGTGATCCCTTCCTGCAATTCGACCTGCTCGTACGGAGTTACCTGCGGGCCGGCAGAGGCGGCGGCCCCCTGTGTTTCCGAAAGCATCTCCGCCAGGATCGAGGGGAGCACTATTGCGAGACGGCCCCCTGTTTCGACGCCGACGGTGAGTGAGACGGTGGCCCGACACAGCCTCTCGGGCAGTTCTGCGGCGAGACGTTCCTGCATGCTGAGGTCGGAAGCCTTGATTTCCCGTATCGAGCCAAATGGTCTGCCCGCAGCCTCCTCGCAGGCGGAAGAAAACGCCTCGAGGAGAGGAACGAGCGCATCGTGGAGCGGGGCGACATCCTCCTGAGTGAAGGTCTTACTGCCTGACGGCTGGCCCGTCCGCAGGAGACTGGCCAGCGTAACGGCGGTCGGAGTATCAAGCAGCACCGCCGCCTTTTCTCCCAAGTCGCCATGCAGGTCTATCTCGGCAATGACGGGATACTCAGCGGCGAGCTTGGGCAATTCCTCCCTTCCCATTTCGCCGACAAGGGCCACGGTAAATCCGACGGAGTAGTCTTCTTCAACGGGAAACGAGACCGAAGCCGAGTCCAGGATTTTCGCCAGGACCGACGCGAATTTGCGATTGTGCGTTCCGCCCGTTTCTCGTTCTTGTCCGCCCTTTTCTGTCATCGTTGCCTCGCTCTCAGATTCTGGACACGACCTGAATGGCCTGTTTGCCGCCGATTCGGCCTTGCTTCGCCCTGAACTTTGGCTTGCCGCAGACACTGACCGTGATGCAACTCTCATCTGCGACCGCGTTATCAAGCCTCACTATGTCGCCGACCTGGAGTCTGAGCAGGTCTTTCACGGTTATGGCGGAGCCGGCGAGGTATGCATCGAGCCTGGCGTTGGTGCGCATGATTATGCGCCTCACCGTGTGGGCGCTCTGCGGGTCATGGTGATTGGGACGCGCACCGTAGAATGTATATTCGGCCCCCGCCTTCTCGAGGATCGGTTCGAGGGTGACCACCGGCAGGCACAGGCTCATGGTCCCCGCGATGTCGCCCACGCTGAGCTCAAACCGTATGGCAAGCACTATCTCGTTGCCGCTCACTATCTGCACGATCTGCGGGTCGTTCTCCTGGGCGACCAGTTTCCATGAGAACTCTGCAAGATGACGCCAGGTGCGGACGAGCGTGCTGAGCACCAACTCGACCATTTTGGCGACGAGTTTCTGTTCGATCTCGGTCAGTTCTCGTGTCTGTGCGATCGCGATGCCGCGGCCCCCGAGCAGCCGGTCTATGATCGGGAAGATAAGCCCGGGGCTGAACTCCAGGATCAGATTTCCCTCAAGCGGAGGGAGCTGGACTATGTTATATGAGGTAGGGTTCGATATGGAAAGGACATACTCGTCATATGTTATCTGGTCAACGGATATGACCGATGCGCGCGCGATTGCGCGCAACGAGCCCCCGAGCGCCGTGCTGAGGTCTCGCGCGAACAACTCCGACAACGTCTGGAACCCGCGGAATTGTTCCTTCGAAACGCGTTCGGGCCTCTTGAAATCGTACCTTGCCACATGGAACCGCTTGGTCGGAGGCGGCTCGGGTCGTTCGAGGGCTTCGCCCTCCGACACAGCGGCCAGAAGGGCGTCAACCTCTTCCTGACTTAGTATGTCAGCCATTTGAATCTCCGGGTGTTACACTGCTCCGTCTCATGCTTTCATAAATTATACCACAGAGCCTGCCAAGCCCCCTCACCCTGCCCTCTCCCAGCGGGAGAGGGTTGGGGTGAGGGGATTTGCGAAAGCCCCTCAAGAAGCAGCCCCCGCCTTGAAATAGGACGATAGTCTCTGGATGAAGCCCTCGCCGCTTCGCGGCCGCTCTCCATTCAATACCCGTGCGGCCACTTGCCTGATCGCCTTGCTCGCGGCGGCCCTCGGATACAGTTCCGACCACGGTTGCCGCTGCATGACCGCTCTCGGCACATATGGGTCGTTAGGCAAAGTCCCGAGCACGAATACGGGGAAGTTGAGGAACTGTTTCGAGACCTGCGCCACCTTGTTCGCGACATCGAGCGCTTGGGCCTCGTTCCGGGCGAGGTTCACGACCAGGCCGATATCGGCGTTGGGTTTCTCGGCGTGTATCACCTTGATCATCGCATAGGCGTCGGTGATTGCGGAGGGTTCGGGCGTGGTCACGAGGATCACCTCGTCGGCGAGGACGGCAAATTTGATGACGTTCTTGGTTATCCCCGCCGAGGTGTCGACGAGGATGATGTCCGCCTCTCCCTCGAGGTCCTTGAACGAGGAGATGAACTCGCGGCGCGTGCGGTTGTTCATGTTGGCGATACGGGGAATTCCCGAACTGCCCGGAATCACTTTTATTCCGGCAGGCCCGCTCACCACCACGTCCTTGAGTTTCATGGCCCCGTCGAGCACGTGCTGGAGATTGTATTTGTTTTTGAGGCCGAGCAATATATCAACGTTGGCAAGGCCAAGGTCTGCGTCAATGATCAGCACCCGCTTATCCATTCGCGCGAGGCAGATGGCGAGGTTGATGACGATATTGGATTTGCCGACGCCGCCCTTGCCGCTGGTGACGGTGATTATGCGGGGCCGCGCGTGGTGAGCGGCCGCCGCGAGTTCGCGCAGTTTTTGTGCCTGGTCGGTCATCGGTCGGCGCTCCTGAACAAGAGGGTGAGCAGTCCCGTCTGCGTGGCCACTTCGATATCGTCAGGCACGTCCTGTCCGGTCGTCAGATAGGAAACCGGCTTTTCGCAATTGGCGAGCACTTCGAAGATAAGCCCGGGCTTTCTGCATTCATCCACTTTCGAGAACAGGAAACTGGTCACCTCAACGATGCTGAACTTGTCGATGATGTTGAATACCTCTTCCTTATCGGTGGTGGAACTGATAAGGAGATGATTCTCGTCGGGCTCGGCGGCCTCCACGAAGCTCTTGAGTTCCACAAGCCTTGTCTGGTTGCGCTGGCTTCGACCGGCGGTGTCAATGAACACAAGCTCCTTGTCGGAATGCCGACGCACCGCGTCGCGCAGTTCCTTTGGAGTGAGAACCACGTCGAGCGCCACTCCTATGATGTCGGCGTACACCTTGAGTTGCTCGACGGCGGCGATGCGATACGTGTCGGCCGTGATGAGACCCACCCGCCGCCGTTCCTTGATCGAATACAGCGCCGCCAGCTTCGCGATGGTAGTGGTCTTGCCCACTCCGGTTGGCCCGGTCATCACGATCTTGCGAGGCTTGCCGCTGTCACATCGAATCGGACCTCCGAGCTTGACCAGTTTGCCCAGTTCATGACTGAGCCTGGTCTCGACAATCGCCTTATCGGCGAGCTGGGCGCCCGCGAGTTCCGTATGGACAGCGCTCACGATCTTCTTCGCGAGCAGCTTCGAGACCCCCACCCCAAGCAGTCCGTGGTAATACTCGTTAAGGAGCGGGGGATAATCCGGATCTTGCACGTACTCTCTGGCCAGGACCTCGACTTGCGTCTTCAGCGAAGAGAGTTCGCGCAGAATTTCCTCCGATCCGTCGCCCGAGACTTTCGCGGGTGGTCGCTCGCGCGGAAGCGAGGCTCGAGCGTAGCTCTCGGTCTGGCGGGGAAGAACCGGCGGCGTGTCAACGATCCTGACGTCTCTTGACGCCATGATCTCGACGACCTCTCTCTTGCCGAAACCAAAGAAGCCGCCCTGTTGGTATGTCTTCGTGTTGAGGATGACGGCGTCGGGGCCAAGCTCCTGCTTGACTTGCGCCAGGGCCGCCTGCATCGTGCCGGCTCGAAATCGCTTAAGCTCCACCTTCGATGCTCACCATCCTTTCGGCATGGAGTCTCGCTTCCTGCGTTATTTCGGCAAAGCTGAGGACAACAAGGCCGGGAAGTGAACTCTGAACCAGTTGTTTGAAGTAAGGCCGCACACGGGGCGAACACACAATGATCGGCTGACGACCTTCATTCACCATGCGCTTGGACTCCGCGGTTGTCGCGGCCAGTATCTTTTGGACGGTCACCGGGTCGAGCGCAACGAACGCAACTCCCTCGGTTTCCCTGAGCGAGTCCGAGAGTCTCTGCTCGAGCCTTGGATCAAGGGTGGCGGCATAGATGCGGCCTTCCTCATCCGCATACTCCTGGCATATCGTGCGGGCCAGCGCCTGCCTGACATATTCCGTGAGGAGGATCGTGTCCTTTGTGCGCCGCGCGTAATCGGCCAGAGTCTCCAGAATGGTCTCGAGGTTGCGCACCGGCACCCGCTCCTTGAGGAGGTTTCTGAGCACCTTCTGTATGTCGCCCATCGTGAGCAGGTTCGGGATGAGTTCTTCGACGACGACAGGAGACGTCTTGCGGACGGTCTCAATAAGGCCGCTCACCTCCTGGCGGCCGAGCAGTTCATGCGCGTGTGCGTTAATGATCTCCGTCAGATGCGTCGCCAGGACCGACGGCGGGTCCACGATGGTGTAGCCCAACTGCTCGGCCCTCGGGCGCTGGGCGGGCGTGATCCAGGTCGCCTCGAGCCCGAACGCGGGCTCCTTCGTCTCGATTCCCGGAATCTTTTCGCGTATATGGCCGGGATTCATGATCAGGTAATGGTCGGTCAGGAGTTCGCCGCGGGCCACTTCGTTGCCGCGAATCTTGATGAGGTATTCGTTTGGCTTGAGCGCCATGTTGTCACGGATACGTATCGGCGGGACGACCACACCCATCTTGAGCGCCATGCGCCGCCGAATGTCGGAGATGCGGTCGAGCAGGTCGCCGCCCTGTTTCGGGTCGGCCAGTGGAATGAGGCCGTACCCTATCTCGATCTCCATGACATCGATCTTGAGAAGGCCCTCCACGCTTTCGGGCGCCCTCGGAGCGGCCTCTTCGCGCGCGCGACGCTCGCGCTCCTCGGCCACTCTCTGACGGGTCCTCGAACGGTTAAGCTGATACCATACAAATCCGGCCCCGCCCGCGATCATCAGAAACGGTATGGGCGGCAGGCCGGGCACAAGCGCGAACACCGCAAGGAGCACCGCCGCAATGGCGACCGCGCGGGGAAAATTGAACATCTGCCGGGTAATGTCGGCTCCGAGGTTCGTCTCCGAGACCGTCCGAGTGATGATGATGCCAGCCGACGTCGAAATGAAAAGCGCCGGAACCTGGGCGACCAGACCATCGCCCACCGTCAGCGCCGTGTACGTTCTGGCCGCTTCTCCGAGCGCCATTCCCCGCTGGAGCACCCCGATAATCAGTCCGCCCACGATATTGATGATGGTGATGATAAGGCCCGCGATGGCGTCGCCCCGTATGAACTTGGTGGCGCCGTCCATTGCGCCGTAGAAATCGGCTTCGTCCTCGATGGCCCGCCTGCGCGCGCGCGCCTGGTCCTCGGTAATGAGGCCGGAATTGAGGTCGGCGTCGATGCTCATCTGCTTGCCGGGCATCGCGTCGAGGGTGAACCTCGCCGCCACCTCCGAGATTCGGCCCGCTCCCCGTGTTATCACGACGAACTGGATGACGACGATGATGAGGAAGATGATCATGCCCACGACGTAATTGCCGCCGACTACGAATGAGCCGAATGCCTGGATCACGCGGCCCGCGTACGCGTCAATCAGTATGAGGCGGGTCGAGGCGACGTTGAGCGCGAGCCGGAACAGCGTGGTGACGAGGAGGAGAGAAGGAAAGACCGAAAACTGAAGCGGTTCCCGGACGTACATCGTCACGAGAATCATCAGCACCGAGATCGAAATGTTGAACGTCAACAACAGGTCGAGCGCAATAGGAGGCACCTTCACCAGCATTACGAACAGGATGCCGATGATGATGGCCGCCACGATCACATCCTGATTGCGGGTCATCCGCAAGAATCGTGGTCCTACCGCTGTCTGACCCATATTGTCCTCTAATGTTCCATTCGCGAAACGTATGGATTCCCGCTTTCGCGGGAATGACAAGACTGTTGTGGGAATGACAAGGACCTCAGACCTTTCGATTTGTCATTCCCCTGTTTGAGCGGGGAATCGAAAACAGGCGTCCAAGCAACAGCCCCCGACGGCCTGTTCCCACGACCGTCATCGCGCCGCCTCGCTCAGTGCGGCCCATCTCTCGCGGCCGCGCCGATCAATCTGATACACGTAGGCCAACACTTCTGCCACGGCCCTGTAGAGCTTCTCCGGAATCTGAGCGCCGACCTCGACGGTCCTGTACAACATCTGGGCGAGCGGAGCGTTCTGCACGATGGGAACATCGTTGCTCGCCGCAACTTCCCTTATTCGGTCGGCCATCAGGCGCGCGCCTTTGGCGACCACCATTGGCGCCGCCATCTTCTCCATGTCGTACCTGAGCGCAACGGCCAGAAAAAAAGGGTTCGTGACGACCACATGCGCCCGGGGAACCTCCGCCATCATTCGGCTTATCGCCATCTGTCGGCGCACACGCCTGATACGGGCCCGGATCAAAGGGTCGCCTTCGAAATCCTTGATCTCCTGCCGCACTTCCTCACGCGTCATCTTGATGTCCTGCTCGAACTGATAGCGCTGAAATCCGTAGTCGGCCAGCCCGAGCGCGAGAAACGCTATGGCCACTCTCATTCCAAGGTTGAAGCACAGTCTTCCGAAGAACGCCCATGCCCCCCACACGTCCACGTTCATCAGCGCAAGCAAGCGGTCCATCTCGCTCCGTATTGTGAGATACGCGATAAACCCCACGATCGCGATCTTGAACATCGACTTCAGCAGTTCCGCCAGCGAGCGCGCAGAGAACATCCGGCGGAATCCTGCCGCAGGGCTCAGCTTCTCGAGCCTCGGAACCAGGGGATAGCCGCTCAGGTTGAAGCCCACCTGCGCCACATTCACCAACAGCGCCGCCGAAAGGATTATCGCCATGAAGGGCACGAAGAATCCGCTTACCTGCAAGACCGCCCTCATCAACAGAGTCTGCGCCGAATTGAAATCGATTTCTATGGAGTCGGCGTGCTCAAGATATCCGCGCGTCACATCCGCCAAGTTCTGCATGAACGCCGGCATGAGGAAGTAGAGCGCCAGCATCGCGGCAAGAAGGACAACGGAGGAGTTCAGGTCGCCGCTTTTGGCCACCTGCCCTTTTTTGCGGACCTCCTCCCTTCTTCGCGGGGTCGCCGGCTCTGTCTTTTCACCTGCATATGGCTCGGGCATAGGGCGCCTCAGAATTGCCGCATGATCGAGTACACGTTTGCCACCATCAGGTCAAACGCATGTGACAGATACGGATGGAAAAACGTCATTGACATGCCCACCACCATCATGCCGATTGCGATTCGGACCGGGAATCCGACAATCAGCAGGTTGATCTGGGGAACCGTCTTGGCGATGATACCGAGCGCGGCATTGTAGAGCATGAGTACCGCAATGGCCGGCGCGGCGATCCTCATCGCCACGACGAACAAATCACCGAACGCGCGCGCCACGTTGGCGACGACCAGTCCCGAAAAACCCGCTGTCATGAGCGGCACGATCTCGAAGCTGTCGGCCAGCGCCCGGATTATCCAGTGATGCGCGTCCATCGCCAGAAAGATGAGCGTCGCTATAAGGAAATGAAAGAATCCCATCACCGGCACCTGGATATCCTGGGTGGGGTCTATCAGATTCACGATGCTGAAGCCCATCTGAAAGTCCACGATCTGGCCCGCGTATTGCACCGCCGCAAAGATGAACAGCAGCGATGCGCCCATCACCAGACCCACAAGCGCCTCGTTGATCCCCAGCCAGCCAAGCGGCACGATGTCAAGCGGCAAGGCGCCAGCGGGTATGGGCGCCAGCGGCAGCATCACCAGCGATAGCACGAGCGATAGCAATAGCCTCGCCTGAACGGGCACGCCGCCCCCTCCGAAGACCGGCGCCGCGAAGAGAAGCGCGCCCACTCGCATGAACACGAGCAGAAATGTCTCGAACCTCGCGAGGGTAAATGCGAACGGGTTTTCCACCTGTTCCCCTGCCTGGCTCACTTGGCCAGCATCGGTATCCGGATGAAAAGGTCGGTCATGTATCCCAGGAAGACCTGGAGCATCCACGGCAGAAAAATCATCGTCGCGATGAATACCGCGAGGATTTTCGGAATGAACGTAAGCGTGAACTCCTGTATCTGGGTCACCGCCTGGAAAATGCTGATGATCAAGCCGACCGCCAGGCCGGCAAGGAGCGGCGGCGCCGAGATCAAGAGGGTCAACATCAAAGCGTCACGTCCGATGTCTACTACTGCTTGGGGAGTCATCGCCAATTACCCCCATATCTGCCTCAAAGCGAGTTCTCTGCTCTGGAGCAAAGAACTCCCCCAAACCCTTTATCAGCATTATGTTGTAGTATATCATCCACTTTTCAACATTGTCAAGGAATTCGGGAAGCAATAACACAAAATGTTGGGGATTTTGGCGGGTTTGGAGAGCAGATATCCTAAATATAGGGGGTAAGAGGATTTA
>CAZEBC010000081.1:11187-16596 GCA_964510165.1 uncultured bacterium | reverse complement strand
TAGGAAGGCGCATGAATTCGGGGCGGTCGCTGTCAAGGTGGGCATTGCGTACAACCGCACGCTCCAGTTCGACGAAGTTCAAATCGACGAGGCCAACCGTATTTTCCAATTGCCCGACGAGAAAACTGCGTGGGCCGACATAAAGAAGTTCCAGGATTTCGTGATGTTCAGGATCATCGAGACCGCCGCCAGCCACGGCCTACCCATCCAGATTCACACCGGTCTGCTGGCCGGAGGCAGAAACACGCTGTCAAACGCGCGCCCGCTCCACCTGACGAATATCTTCCTCAAATTCCCACACGCGCGCTTTGACGTGTTCCATGGAGGCTTCCCATTCACTGGTGAGATCGGTTCGCTCGCGCTCATGTTTCCGAATGTCTATCTCGACACATGCTGGCTGCCGCTTATCTCATATGCAAGCTTCAAGCAGGCTTTTGGCGAGTGGCTGAGCTATGTGCCCGTCGGCAAGTTCTTATGGGGAGGCGATTGCTTCTGTGCGGAGGGCGTCTACGGCGCCACGGTTACGATGCGAGAGGCGCTCTCGGAAGTGCTCGCACAGAAAATCCGCGAAGGCGAGTTCGATGAGGAGCTTGCAATCCACGTGGCCGACAGCATGCTTCATGCAAATGCAGAGCGATTGTTCCGCTTGAGCGACTCAGCGTGAGGCCGCGACAAACGCCGTGACATCTATGCGCACAGAAGTCTTCTCAGTTCCTCGACGGACCCGACGATATGCGTCGGATTCACGCCTCTCAATTCATCAATGGTTCCATAACCATAGGTAACGCCAACCGAGTCGATCCCGTTCTGTTTCGCGCCGAGGATATCGTGCTCCCGGTCGCCAACCATGACCGCGGTCTCTTTCCGGGCGCCGGGCACAACCGATAACGCCATGCGGATGATATCGGCCTTCGTGGGAAAATCGTAATCAAGCGTGTTCCCGACGACCGAGGCAAAATGGTGACGCAGCCCGAAATGGTTCAGCACTCTGTCCGCGAACACCGCCGCCTTGTACGTCGCGACAACAAGCTTGCTTCCATCGTCCCGAAGTCTTTCCAATAATTCCGGTATGCCCGGATAGACCGCGTTGTCATAAATCCCCTTTGCCGAGAAATATTCCCGATAGTATTCGACCGCCTCGCTTGCCTTCTTGTCATCGAAGGAATAGCTCCTCTTGAATGACTCCCGCAACGGAGCGCCGATCCATGGGACCAGGCTCTCCAGGTCATCCACCTCGATCCCGAATTTCGAAAGCGCGTATCGGATCGACTTCGTGATTCCCGCTTTGGGGTCCGTAAGGGTGCCATCAAGGTCAAACACGATCAGGTCGTATCTTGCCATTGTCGCTCCTTGCGTGTCTGTCCGATTGTAACGGCGGTTCGCGAGCCGCTCTACAAAATGCGACTGAACACATGATATGATAATAAAGAAACCCGTTCCCGTAAAGCAATCGGACGAGAGGGCCATTGTTCTCAAAATTCGGAAAAGCGCTGCGCCTCGCGAAACTCGAAGGCATCGAGGTCGCCGCCCGCTATGCCGCATCCTACCTGGGATACAGAGTCTCGGGCAGGCGCCTGCTTTCCATTGATGACATCTGCTATCAACGATGGCGGCGACGGAATGCTCCCGCGACCGCCGACTTTGAGGCGATGCGCGCCGAGACCGCCCGATTCAGCTATCGTCCCCTCATCAGTGTGGTCATGCCGGCATTCAATACCGAACCTGCGCTTCTTCGTTCAGCGGTCGAGTCGGCGCAGCAGCAGATTTATCCGAACTGGGAACTGTGCATCGCAGACGATTGCTCCACTCGCGCCGACACGAGAGCCGCGCTCGACGCGCTCGCCTCTCAAGATGACAGGATTAAGGTGAAATTGCTTTCGGAGAACAAAGGCATCGCCGGCGCGTCGAACGCCGCCATCGCGCTCGCCAGAGGCGAGTTCATCGCCCTTCTCGATCATGACGACGAACTCGCGCCGCATGCCCTCTTCGAGGTCGTGAGGCTCCTGAACGAACAGCCCGACACCGACATGATTTACACCGACGAAGACAAGCTCGACGAGCATGGCCGCCATGTTGAGGCGTTCCTCAAACCCGATTGGTCGCCCGAACTCCTCCTCTCCACCATGTACACGTGCCATCTCGGAGTGTACCGCAGAGCGCTCATAGACGAGATCGGCAGGTTCCGTCCGGGCTTCGAGGGCGCACAGGATTACGACCTTGTCCTCCGACTGACCGAGCGGACCCAAAAGATTCGCCATATCCCGAAGATTCTGTATCACTGGCGGCGCGGAAAAGGCTCAACTGCCGCCAACTATTCCATCAATGACGCACGGAAAATGCCGCGTAAGTCGTCGCTAAAGGCGTTGCGAGCCGCGCTCCAGAGAAGGGGAATCGAAGGCGCCGTAGAGCCGGGCCTCTTTGAGGGAAGCTACAGGGTGAGACCGGCAATAGGAAACGCCCCGCTGGTGACGGTCATAATACCCACTCGAGATAATCTGCACTATCTCAGACAGTCCGTTCGCTCAGTGTTCGAAAACGATCATCGCAACTTCGAGATGATTATTGTAAACAACCGCAGCGAACAAGAGGAAACACTCGACTTCTTGGAGTCCCTAAAGTCGCGAGGCAACGTGCAAATTCTGGACTTCCCCAAACCGTACACGTTCTCGGAAATTAACAATCTGGGGGCCTCGCATGCGAACGGAGACTACTTGCTCCTGCTCAACAGCGACACCGAAGCGATCCGTAACGACTGGCTCACAGCCATGCTCGAAGTGGCGCAGCTGCCAGGGGTCGGCATAGTTGGCGCCAAGCTCCTCTATCCCGACAACACCGTCCAACATGCCGGAGTCGTGCTGTGGCATTGCGGGCCGGCGGGCCATCTTCACAGCCGGCTCCCTCAAGGCCTGCATGGACATTTCGGAATTGTCGACATGATTCGGAACTGCTCCGCCGTCACCGCCGCCTGCATGCTGATTCGAAAAAGTTTGTATGACGAACTCGGCGGGCTTGACCTTGACTTGCCCGTCGCTTATCAGGAAGTGGATTTCTGCCTCCGCGCATGGGAGCGAGGCTATCGCACCGCGTACACCCCTTACAGCTTGCTTTATCATCACGAGAGCGTTGTGACAGGCCGCCGCGTTGACACACGCGACGAGGCCGTATTCCGGACCAAATGGCAAGATCGCCTGCCGTCAGACCCGTTCCACAATCCGAATTTTCCGCCAGATCGTCTCGATTGCAGGCTCGATCCACGGTGGCCCGCACGCAGGCAGCCGCGATCAAACCTTGCGTAATCCAGGTGGGGGTTGTATAATCGAATTAAGAATACTTCTTTTTGGAGGAATACTATGGCAATGCTTGAAATGAAACTCGACGGCGTCATGTACGATGTGCTCAAGAGGCCCATCGTCATACTCCGGTATGAGGACCGCATCCTGCCGATCCTGGTGGGCAACGCCGAAGCGTTCGCTATCGCGAATGGGATGGAAAAGGTCGAGATGCCGCGCCCGATGACTCACGACTTGATCACGTTCATCCTGAGAGGGTTTCAGACTACTCTGCAGAGCGTCCAGGTCTACAAGCTCGAGGGTGGCACCTTTTACGCCTATCTGATTCTCAACCAACAGGGCAACGGAGCGGACGATGTCAGCATCATCAAGATTGACTGCCGCCCTAGCGACGCGATCGCGCTCGCCGTCAGGACGGCCAGCCCCATCTACGTCGAGGAGGAAGTGCTCCGCGTGGCGGGCCAGGACAGCATTCCTCAGGAGGACTTCGAGGCCGGCGAGGAAGAGGAGGAAGAGGGCGAAGAAGATTTCCTGGAGTGACCTTCCGCTATCCCACGATTCTTTTCTTGCGAGCAGCTTCCACCAGACCGAAACACCCCGACAGCATCATATCCCCGTAAGGTATGGCCATGTGCGCACCGGTCTTCCCCAGTATCTCGCGGTGTGGACCGGTGACGGCGGTAAAATCGAACTTGGAACTTCCCAGGAATTCCGCGCTCACGTGGCATCCGTGGCCACCGTCTTCAAGCACTTCCTCGTTCGAGACATCGCCGCGCTTGAAGCGCTCGATGAGCCGCGCTGCCTTCTCTGAATCCAGCATGCCGGTGTGGTGCTCCAGCAGGCCCACCATTCGTTCAGCGAGGATAAGAGCGCACATCATATGGAAGTTGCCCGCATTGACGATGAGCAGTCCCTCGCTCTGCCGGCGCCCGACCTCGGGGTCCACCAGCGCACCCAGGATCGCCGCTGTGCCAGTGTCCATCACGAGCGCATCCGGAAGCGTCCGTTTGACCGCAAGCATTCGGGTAAAGAACGCCGGGGGCTGGAGAAATGCAAGTTGCTCGAGCGAGCCGCCCGATTCTATGTACTCCCGGTACCATCTGAACCGAGCCAGACGATTGCTCCGACCCGGGGAGTAGCCGTGGTCCTGCACGGCAACCGCCCACCGTTGCGGGGCCGCAACCTCGAATTGCTCCAAGCACGTGCCGATCGCGCGCGTGTCAATGTCACCCATGCGGATACTCACGGCGTCGGCGGGCGCCTCTTCGGTCATGACCACGCCCATCCGCTCGACCGCCTTGATGTCATCATTAAACGTGAGCGCAGCGGTCGGCGTCGCATAAACCGACAGACCGGCGGCGATATGCTGCTTCACCGCGCGTGTGCATACCCCTCCGCCCATAGTCTCGCCGAATAGGAATACAGGCTTTCTTTGCGAAGTCGCCTGCGCAATCTTCTTTGCCACAACCCTTGTGGGCGAGGGCATCACCATCTGCGGACAGTTCTCGATGGCTTCGTTTGGAAGGTAAACAAGGATATCCTGCGTGCCTCCGCCAACGTCTATGGCGATCAGGCTGTCCAATGCTCCCAGTTCAGTCATTCTGGCGATTTTCTGGCCTCTGTGGCCGTCTTGGCGCCTTCGCCCATACGGACCGATGTTTTCGGTATCCGGCGCGGATTGCACACGTGAGTGCGATTCACCGCCACGCGCCCGCACGTCTCGCAGACATAGCGCATACTCTCGACCTTGGGATAACAGACATGCCGCGTGTCCACTCCCTTGGCGCCGCAATACTCGCATGCGAACCGCTTCTCCGTCGGCGAGCACAGATGGCCCTTGTGACTCGCGGTCTTGCCGCACGTCGAGCACACGTACGCTTCTTTGGTCTTTTCGGTCATGACCTTTTCTCCTTACGAAGAACCTTCTGACGGGCCAGAGCCGCTCCGCCCGTCCATCGCAAGTATATCACAGCGCGCCAAAGCCGCAACCGAAGTCACTCACCCTGCCCTCTCCCGGCGGGAGAGGGTAAACATGAATGCGCCCTCTTCTCGTGGGAGAGGGTTGGGGTGAGGGACCGCAACACATTAATTTGGGGACACCATGTGGCATGGTATCCCC
>CAZEBC010000081.1:5666-11087 GCA_964510165.1 uncultured bacterium | reverse complement strand
TCGAAACGTTTCTTTTCCGCGTCAAGGCTCTCCTGGCGGAACCGCGTAGTCTCCTTCGTCAAGACCACGCGCTCCCAATCCGTCTCCACGCTCCTCAGCGCGTTGCGCGTGTCCTGGATTATCCCCAGGCGGAGATTCCGAATGCCGGCGTCAAGCTGGTCCACCACAAGCGTGGACGCCTTATACTCGCCTCGCTCGGTCCGGCTCCCCCAGGGAATCTCGAACGTAAACCCGATCAACCACTGGAAGTTGTCACCCGAGAACAGGTCATCCACGGCGGGGTCAATGCCACGATTGGCGGGCGGAGGCAACGGCCCGCCGCCAAAAAGCGCGGAGAAAAACGCCGGGTCAAAATGCTCATCGAGACCGATCAAACCGACCTTCGCGTTCAGGTTCAACGTCGGCAGAAGCTGGTTCTTGGCGAACTTGGCCGCGAGAACCGCGGCCTCCTGCTGCTTGAGGAGTTGTTTCAATTCCGCCCGGTTTCTCAGCGCGCTCGATATCTCCGCCGAATGGTCGTATACGTCGGGCGGAGAAATCATGGGGTTGTCCATCGGCACTATCTCTACGTCAGTCCATGTAATCCTGTCCGGAAGCAGATTAGCCGCGAGTATCAACCGGTCCTTCGCGTCCTGGACCTGACTTTGGGCCACGATTACTTCTTCCTCCCTGACGGCGACGCCGGTCTCCGCCTGCAGGACCGCAAGGGGGGGCAACACGCCAACCTCAAGGCGTATTCGGTTTTCCTTGAGAAGGTCCTGTGCGACCTGGAGCGAGCGGTTTCGCACTCGCAGGTTTTCGTACGCGAATACAAGCTCCCAATACGCCTGTTCCACCTCGAACAGTACGTCCCTCACCCTTTGCTCCAGCTGATAGACCGACGCTTCTTTATTCTTGACCGCCACTTGGATTCCCGTCGTGTTCACTCCTGCGCCGAAATTCCTGAGCAGCGGCTGGGTGACCGTCAACGATGTCTCGAATCGCTGCTCGCCATTGGCCTGGAAGAAGTCGGTGATGGTTGAAAACGGGGTGTGCTGGCTCGCCACAAGCGCTTCATATGTGAGCCCGCTCGCAATCGCGCCCGTGAGCCCGCCGGAGATAACCCATTGCTCGGTTTCCACTGCGGTGAGACCGCCCGTCGCTACCGATACGCTCACAGGCAACGGGTCCTTGCGTTTCACATAGGTGGCGTTCGCGAAGATATGCGGGTCGAACACTCCCTTTGCGGCACGCAGGTCGGCCTCGCCGATCCTCGGGAAGTACGTCTCCACCTCGATGTCGAGATTGTTCTCGATGGCCGTGGCGATGCATTCCTGCAACGAAAGACGAAGCACTGTGGCGCCGGGATGGAATCGCTCCACCATCTGCTCGTACGTTTCGGGCGCTTCGGCCTCCATCTCGGCCCGTGCATGCCCGGGACCAAGCGCGAGTGTGATGGCAAGCGCCATGAGAATCGTTTCTGCCGATTTCTTAAAAATCTTCATCAACAACGATATTGTTCTTTTCCAGTGTCGTTCCGGTTGCGATGGCAAGGTTGATCAGTGAGTTCTCGTAATCTATTCTCGCTGCGATCTCGCGCCTTTTCGCGTCGGCCAACTCGTCTTCGAATTCGAGCACTTGGTGGCTGGTGGATACGCCGACTTCCAGCTTCTTGCGCTCGGCGTCGAGGCTCTCCTGCGCCAACTCTGTCGCCTTCTCTGTCACCTCGATCCTCTTCAAGCTGGTCTCAAGGTCCCTGACCGCCTTATTTACCTGTGCAATGACAGAGAGCCGAAGATTCTCCGATTCCTTCTCCGACTGCATTCGCACAAGCTGCGCCCTCTCGTACTGGCCCTTGGCGGCGCGGTTGCCAATCGGATATTCCGCGGTCGCCCCGAGCAACCAGCTTGGCGAGCTGCCCCGCTCGATGTCGTCAAATGCTTCATGCACGGTCGAGTTCACAGCCCGAAACTCATAGTCGCCGTTAAGGTCAAATGTGGGCAGAAGCTGGTTCTCGGCGAAACGCTCGTTGATCTCGTCGGTCTCGATTTGCATCAGTGACCGCCGGTAATCCGGCCTGTTGCGAAACGCCAAGTCCAGTTGCGGCAGCAGTTCCAATTCTCTCACCATGATGACGGGCATATCAACCGGCTCTATCCGAAACCTCCAGTTCTCGGTGTCTTTGGGCAGATCAAGCAGACGCTTGAGGTTGTCCTCCGCATCCTTTACCGCGTTGCGAGCGACGATGACCTGCTCCTCCCGCTGCGCGACGCCCGTCTCGGCCTGCAACACCTCCAACGGCGCCATCACGCCAACTTCCAGACGAATGCGGTTCTCTTTGAGCAGGTCCTGGGCGACCTGCAGCGAACTCTCGGCCACGCGCAGATTCTCGATCGCGAGCACAAGCCCCCAATAGGATGCCTGCACTTCCGCAATGGTATTCATGACACGCAGGCGAAAGTCCTCCACGCTCATCTTGCGCTCGCCCTGTGCGACCCGCACGCCCGCCAGATTCGCGTCA
Source organism: uncultured bacterium (assembly GCA_964510165.1). Lineage (GTDB taxonomy): Bacteria > Abyssobacteria > SURF-5 > SURF-5 > SURF-5 > CAZEBC01. The sequence continues at coordinate 8,587 of CAZEBC010000081.1, read as the reverse complement.
AATCCGAAGTCCTTCAGCAACGGCTGAGTCAGGCTGAACACAAGGTTCAGGTTGTACTCGGCGGGATTCCTCTGATCCCCGATGAATTCATCCCCCAAGACGGTTGGGTCGGGGTCCACCAATGTGTTCTTCTGGGTGAATTGCGACTGCTCGCGGTCGAAGAAAACCTGGTACTCGGTCCCCGTGGGAATCTTTCCTTCAAAGGTGAGCGCAAAGTCCTTCCTGGTCGTCTCGGTCTCCGCCGCGTTGCTGGCGAGCCCTTCACGGACCGTCTGCGGTATTTCACTGTCAGAATAACTGTATTCCAGCCGGATAGTTGGGTCGAACTCTCCCTCGGCGCTTAAGAGCTCGGCGTCGCGGATATCGGGATTGTACCGCTCCACCTTAATGTCCAGGTTCGCCGCCAGCGCCCTTACCACCACATCGCGCAGGCCCAGCTTGACGACCTTCTCCTGAACCTCGCTTGCCTCGCCGGCCGGCTCGGCGGGCATCCCCTGCGGCCACGCGGCCCCGCCAAACGGCAGAAACACCGCAGTCGCTGCAAGCAGGCACGCCGTCACTTTGACGCGGGCTGTCATTGACACGACACCTCCTCAGAGGAAACTTACGCACGGATTGACCAAAGATTGCCGTATTATATACCAGTCCCCTCAGGAATTCAAACCGCGCGCCTCACCCCAACCCTCTCCCACTGGGAGAGGGCAGGGTGGCGGCCTTGACTGCGGCCCTGCCGCGCCTGTGTTCGCCCAACTGCGTCCGCCTCCCGCCCCCAAAAAATTTTCCCGTAAAACCTCTTGACAGAATTGACGCAGTGTGTTAAAATTCTGAATGACGCAGCGCGTTATGTGAAAAACCAAGTCAGGATGAAGGAGGTGAAACCATATGCCCGCCAAGAAGGCAACGAAAGCAAAGCAGGCGGAGAAGGCCAGGGATGCGGAACGCGACAAGAAAAATGCCGCTGCTGCCGCGGCAGACCTGGTCAGACGCCCGCTCCTGATGTCTCTGGGTGCCATCTCGCTGATCGAGGAAGAACTCGCCGACCTGATGGATTCCTGGGTCGAACGCGGGGAGAAAGCCCAGAAGAACGGTCGCAAGTATATCAAGAAACTGAGGAAGAAGGGGGCGGAGATCTTCAAGGAGACAAAAGAGAAAGCCAAGGAGAAGGCGGAAGAGGCCCAGGAAGAAGTCGAGCCGAAGGAAGAGCTCATTCCGCGCATACTCCACTGGCTGAACATACCAACTCACGAGGATATCCAGGCGCTCGACAAGAGAGTCGACGACCTGCTGAAAAAGGTCGCGTGAACAAAGCTTATGCATGAGCGGTTGTTCTTCCCCCCTCAATCGCTCTCTGAGAGAAGGGCGCGGCTGCGCATAACGTCCCCGGCCGCGCCCTTCATCCTTTCGGTCTTACTCGTTGCCCTGTAACATCTTGCAGGATAACCTCCTGCGCGTCGCCGGGCTGAGCGTCCCACTTCACACTTCTTTCAGAAGGATATTTCCGGGCGTTTTCAGCAGAACTTCCCGAAACTCGCGGAGACATGCCGAGATTCCATTCACCGCCTCGCTCTCGACAAGAGGAATGCTGTTTACGCCGGTGTTCTCAAGGCGCTCTATGACATCGAGCACCCTCAGCCGGTCTATGTCGAGGGCAGGCTGATACCCGTTCTCCCTTTCCTTGTCTCCCGCAATCTCCGACAGAACCCCGGCCTGAACCAGATCGTATATGCACTGGTGCACCAGTCGTATGGGGGTTGCCAGCCTTTCGGATACGCCGCTGGCGCTGAGAGGCGACGCCCCCTCGCGGAACGCCTTGACGCACAGATGGGCGATCGCGAGCGCCGCCAGCCGCTTGAACGCCGTACTCACCTTCAGGCAATCCTGCTCGAATTCATAGGTCACCATATTCTGATGCGCAAATGAAATCTCCGCCCCATAAAGCAATATGGACCAGCTCAACTGCAGCCAGATCAAGAACAGCGGCAGTGCGGCGAAGCTGCCGTAAATCGCATTGTACCGGTTTATCCCTATCTGGAACGTGATGTATGCCCACTGCACAATCTGATAAATCGTCCCGCCGAGAATCCCGCCCAGCAATGCCGAGCGAATACTTACCTTGCCATTGGGCAGAAAGACATACACAAACGCAAAGAGCGCCCACAAAACCCCGAACGGCAACACTCGGAGCAGGATAAGAATGGGCTCCGCAAAAAACCTGAAATACTGATATCTCGCCAGAAGGTTCTCCACCTCGCCCGCCACCGCTACCGTCATGCCCCCCGCCATGATGAAAAGGACTGGTCCAATCAGCATGAACGAGAGATAATCGCTGAACTTCCGCATCAGGCTTCGCTGCGTCTTTATCCCCCAAATCTCGTTGAACGAACGTTCCATATTCCCCAATACCTTGACGACTGTCCAGAACAGAAATACCAAACCCACCCCCGCGATCAGGCCTCCCTTGGTGTTCTCGAGCGTATTCCGGGCAAACTCGATGGCCCGAACGACCACCTCCTCGTGCCCGTGAAATTGCTCGCGTACCCTCTGCTCAAGGATTTGCTCAAACCCGAATCCCTTCGCGATTCCGAACGCCATCGCCAGCACCGGCACAATCGAAAGCAATGTATAAAAAGTCAGCGCCGATGCCCTGAACATGCACTTGTCCTTGTCAAACTCCTTGATGGACAGAACAAGTACCCGCAACGGCTTCATCCAAAGCGACTTGCGCGGCGGCTGCTCTTCCAGACGAATCCGCCACAGGTCCTCAGTTAGAAACCTTCGCACGATCTTCGCCTTTTCCATGTCCTCTTTACCGTACGGTTGCAAACACGAAGCACACAATACGAAATACGATTCGATTCCTCGCCCTTATACCACAGGGCGACGCTGCTAAATTATTACACATTTCCTTGCAAAACGTCCAA
>CAZEBC010000081.1:3843-5566 GCA_964510165.1 uncultured bacterium | reverse complement strand
CGGCCCCCTTCTTGACTTCCTCTCGCAAACCTTATTAGGATATTCCATATTCTGAGGCCGCAATTGATATCAAAACAATCAAGGAATCAGTCATGGAAAGGCTTCTCATACGCAGCATCGAGGACATTCGCGCCATCGAGGCCGTGCCTCTTGAGGAACGGGTCACCACCAAGAGCACCTACGAACAAATCACTCGCGGCGCTCGGGTGAATCCCGATGCGATTGCGCTCTACTTCCTCATGTCCGGCGAGATGTGGGACAGCCCGGTGGAGGTATCCTACCGGCAGCTCGCTGGCCGGATCACCCAGTCGGCCAATCTGTTCCATGACCTCGGGGTCGGCCCCCGCGATGTCGTCACCTACATCCTTCCGAACCTTCCGCAGACACATTTCACGCTCTGGGGCGCCGAGGCGGCGGGCATCGCCAACCCCATCAACCCCCTGCTTGAGCCTGTCCAGATACGCGACATCATGAACTCCGCCCAAACGAAAGTCCTCGTCGCGCTCGGCGAATATCCGGGCTCCGACATCTGGTCCAAGGTCGAGACGATCCGAAAGGAAATCCCCACGCTCAAGGCAATCGTGCGCGTAATGGGGCCGTCAGAGGAGGCCGAGGGCATCTACGGCTACGATGAAGTCATCGACAAATACAACGCCGAGAAGCTCGACTTTGGCCGCGTCATCGAGCCGCATGAGGTCTGCTCGCTTTACCACACCGGCGGCACCACGGGCACGCCCAAGCTGGCAATGCGTACCCATATGAACGAGATGTTCTCCGCCGTCGTCTGTTCGCTCGGACTTGAAATAGCGACCGGCGACACGATGATGTTTGGGCTGCCGCTGTTTCACGCGAATGCGCCCCTCCTCACAGGATTGGCGCCGTTCTCGGTCGGCGCCTCTGTCGTCATGCTGAGCCCCATCGGCTATCGCGACTCCGGCATCATCAAGAATTTCTTCAAGATAGTCGAGCGCTACCGCGTCAATTCGTTCATGGCCGTGCCCACCGTGCTCTCGCTCCTGCTCGATGTCCCCATCGGAAACTGCGACCTCTCCTCGCTTCGGTACGCGATGTGCGGGGCCGCTCCCCTATCGGTGCAAGTATTTAGGGCCTTCGAGGAGCGCACCGGCCTCAAGCTGCTCGAGGGCTACGGTCTCACCGAGGCGACCGTCGTTTCCTCGAACAACCCCCGCGACGGCGTCCGCAAGGTCGGCTCCGTCGGCCTGCGGATTCCGTACCAGCAACTCAAGACCGTCATCCTCGACGAAAAGGGCGAATACGTCCGCGACTGCGATACGAACGAGATTGGCGTGGTCGTCGTTCGAGGCCCCAATGTGTTCAAGGGGTACAAGGACCAGGCCCATAACAAGGGCGCATGGGTGCAGGGCGACTGGCTCAACACCGGCGACCTCGGCCGCCTCGATGAGGACCAATATCTCTGGCTCACCGGCAGAAAAAAAGATCTCATAATACGGGGCGGCCACAATATAGACCCCGCCGTCATCGAGGAGGTCCTTTACAAGTTTGACGGCGTGGCCTTCGCCGCGGCGGTCAGCCGACCCGACAGGCATGCCGGCGAGGTCCCCGTCGCCTACGTCGCGCCGAAACCGGGCGCAAAGCTCCACGCAGCCGAAATCGAGCAGTTCTGCCGCGCCCACATAACGGAACGCGCGGCAATCCCGAAAAAGGTACATATTATAGACACGATGCCGATGACCGCCGTGGG
>CAZEBC010000081.1:0-3743 GCA_964510165.1 uncultured bacterium | reverse complement strand
AATGGCTCAAATACTCGACGTCGTGGGACTGGTGAAAAAATTGGTCGTGATCGAGGCTGAAGGCGTGGCCTTCTACGAGGCCCTCGTTGAGCACACCGACAACGCCAAGGTCAAGGAACTGGCCCGAATGATGGCGCGTGCCGAACGCAGCCACAAGGAAAGCTTCGAAAAGCTCGCCCAGAAACTTGAGGGCCGTAGGAAAACAAAGCCGCCCGAGGGCCTGGAGGAAAGCGTCCAGCGCTACATCCTCGCGCTCATCGACCACCGCATTTTCCTCAGCCCCGAGCAGGCCGCCGTCGCCGCCCGGAACTACCCCGACCTGAACTCCGCCGTCGAGATGGCCATCCGCTTCGAGAAGGAGAACATACTGCTCTTGCGCGAATGCCTCGACGTCGTCAGCCGCGCGGAAAAGAAGCTGATCCAGATGATCATCGGAGAGGAGCGCTCCCACATCCTCGGACTCCAGCGAGCCGCCAAACAACTCTCGGCCGCACCATGAGGTTTCGAGTTTCGCGTTTCGAATTCTGGGTGGTCGAATGAATTCGACCCTACGATTGCTTGGTTATTGGGTTGCGCGAACAAGTCGGACGGGGTCGAGGGTTCCAGGGTCGAAGGGTCTTGACAATCACCCTGAGCCCTCCGGATTCAGACACTTTAGGTATTCTAGCTCACTTTAGTCGCTTTACCGAATCCCCAGCTTCCTGACCACGGAGTCCGCAAGCGTGTATGGGGTTTCTGAGCTCTTGTCGGGGTCGGCCAGGTAGTCGCTTATCAAAGCGCGGATTTCCTCGTCCTCCCTGACGATGCCCTCGATACGCTGGCTGATCAGGTTCGTGATCCGATTCCGAATCCGCTCTTTGCGTTTGGCCTCGAGCAGGCGCGACGATTTCAGATATTCGGTGTGTCGCTCGATGGCCTGCACAACCTCGGCAATCCCCTCGCCTTTGACCGCAACCGTCAACAAAACGGGTATGGTCCAGCGGTCAGTGCGGTCGCGCATAGAAAGAACGGCCTCCACCTCGCGCGCCAGCCCGTCGGCGCCCTCGCGGTCGGCCTTGTTGATGACGAATATGTCGGCAATCTCCATCAGCCCTGCCTTCATCGTCTGAATGCCGTCTCCCGATTCGGGCACGAGCACCACGATGGTCGTCTCCGCTGCCGACACGATGTCGAGTTCGGACTGGCCGACGCCAACGGTTTCCATGATAACCAGGTCCTTGCCGAAGGCGTCCAGCACGTCGCCGACCTCGTTGGTCGCGATGGCAAGCCCGCCGAGGCTTCCGCGCGTCGCCATGCTGCGAATGAAGATGTCGGGGTCCAGCCCGATCTCGGTCATGCGAACCCTGTCGCCAAGGATCGCCCCGCCGGTGAAGGGGCTGGTCGGATCAACGGCAATGATGCCGATCTTGTTTCCCTCTCGCCGAAACGCCTTGGCAATGTGTGAGGTGAGCGTGCTCTTGCCGGCGCCCGGCGGGCCGGTTATCCCGATTCGATGGGCGCGGCCGGTCAAAGGAAATATCGCATGCAATATGTCCTCGAAACCTTCCGACCGGTTCTCGACCAGCGAGATGACGCGGGCCAGCGCCAGCCGGTCGCCCGCGCTGAATCGGTCATAGAGGTCTTTTATGCGGTCCTTCATCGCAATGCTTTCTCGGAGCTATAAACGCGCTATGGCTTGGCCAGTTGTAGGGGCGCACGCCGTCCGCCCTCCAGACTGCAAATTACCTGCACCCTACGCCTGTTTTTTCCTGCCGAATTCGCGGCTCAGCCTCTCGCGTTCCTTTCGGAACCTCCACATGGTAAGAAGCGTATCCAGGACCGCGAGAAGGATGACGCCGAAAAGCAGGCAGAAGAAAACGGTCCAATAAACGACGAATTTCCCCGGTGAATCGGTGAAATTAACCAGGTATACGCCACAGAGCGCCATCACAACGACAATCGCGAGGGCCACAACGCCGAACAGCCTCAGCGCGAAACGCACCGTCCATCGGCCTGGTCCCCGCGTGTCATCGGAGGCGACTGCTCCCGACGGGGTGTCAGACAGTCCGGGTGACCGCCTGCCGGTTTCCATGGCGGACCAACCTCATTATATGCAGGGAGTCAATGCCTGTCAAATAGCCCTACCACTTAGTTTGGGGGTCATGAATCAGGTCGCGATTCCCCAACGCCCGTTATCGCGGATACTTGATCTCCACCTGCTCGGCTCTGTACTCGTCGGGAAGCATCTCGTTCACGGCCCTCATGATGATGAGCGACGACTCGTCGAACACCCGCTCGAATCGTTCGGCCTCCATCGTGTAAGCCCGGAACTGGTCTCTCTCGATTAATTCGCGCAGCCGCCTGACATTCTCAAGGTTCACCATGTCTTCGATTCGGTCGAATTTCTTTTCGCATTGATCGAGCAGGTCGCTGTAATGGATGCCTTTTCCGAACCTTACTTTCGTGAGCGCGCCGTCCAGATGGTAGTACTTGAAGATGTTATACCATTTCACGCCCTTCGGCAGGATTCTGTCGGTCCCCCAAATGGCGGTAGGAACGACAATCCCCTTACACTCGAACGGAAGCTGCGTGATGCCCGTCTTGACGGGCTGAAGCGTTCCGCGCTGGCTCCTGGTACCCTCGGGATACCCCAGGATGGGGCGCTTCCTCTGAACCATTTCATGTGTGTACACGGCGGTCCGCACGAGCGACTGGCGCTTGAGCACATTGACTTCGTGGTACGGATTGTCCCCGTCGGTGTTCATGAACTCGATGAAATCGCGCTCGCGCGGAAGATGGCCCCGGGTCTGCTTGAACCATCGGGCGAAGCAGAGCTTGACGTTGGTGATAGGTATCTGGTTGCCCAACCGCAGGACGGTCCCGAACAGGGGATACTTGTAATATTTCTCCTTACACAGCGCCGACACGGGGGTCTTGAAATGATCGTCTATCATGTTCATGATCAGGAAATGGTCGGCCCAACTGACGTGGTTGGAGAACAGAAACAAGGGGCCCTGGGTTTCGATGGCCGCCTTCAGATTCTCGGTATCCACCGCCTCTTGCCTGATCTTGAGGTTTACGACCAGCCGCTTGATGACCCCGCGGCACATCCAGTCCCACCATGCCTCCGACACCGGCGTCATGATCTCTTCGGGACACAGCTTTATGATGGCGTCAGGTTTCATATCCGTTCCTTAAGAGCGCAACTGCCAGCCTTCCTTTCACGCCAGTTCGATTATACTTGGCACACTTGGGCAAGTCAATCGAGCCGCACAGCACGGCACAGCCGCAACCGAAGCCCCTCACCCTGCCCTCTCCCAGTGGGAGAGGCTTGGGGTGAGGGAAAGAAATGGCAGAAGCTCAAGAATTCATCGTTGGTGGTACGGATGGATTAATCCGTTTCAAGTCGGTGATATAATAGACATTAGAATCATAGTACGACGGGATAAGCAATATGAAGACCATCGGAATCAGCCAGCTTTATGCCAATGTCGCCACCCGGCGCCGACGGGCGCTCGGGGGGATATTCGTGACCGTGGGCTACATCCTGTCACCGGCCAGTTGGTGGAATGACGCCTTCGTGAACCTGCCGGTCGCATTTGGCGTCGGCTGGCTTGCCTCGAAAGTTTCCGAAGACTTGTTCCTGCCCGTGATGATACTTGCCTACTGGAGCACCAATATCCTGGGGTTGCTCATGCTGCACGTCGGCCTCATCTATATCCTGCGCAAGGAGACGCCGAAACTTGCATGGAGCATCCGCAGAA
>CAZEBC010000080.1:12095-16625 GCA_964510165.1 uncultured bacterium | reverse complement strand
TCAGAACTTGTACTTGTTGGCCATGATCTCGCCGTACAGGCGGGGCGTGAGGCGCACGTACTGGTCGGCGCCGGGAAGAAGCACGAACACGGGGTCCGCCACTATCGCCGGGTCGAAACCTTCCCTCTTGGCGTCAGTCTTCTTGATCTTGTGGGTGGGAGTGTACTCAAAATCGGGCTTGAACCTGAGGAATTTCGGGACGGCGTATGACGGCAGCGCCTTCCGAAAGTGGTCGGCCAACCCCTTAAAGTCGAACTCGCCGAGCTTGGAGTTCGCGACAATGGCGGCCATGCCCGCGCGCCCGTTCGAGCCGGGCATCGCCACACCGTACACCATTGACAGTGAGACCTGCGGGAAGGTATTTGCCACCTGCTCGACTTCGGTCGTGGACACGTTTTCGCCCTTCCAGCGAAACGTGTCTCCCAGCCGGTCCACAAACTGGGCGTGGCCGTACCCGATGTTCCTGATGAGGTCGCCCGAATTGAACCACGCATCCCCCTTCTGGAAAACATCACGGAATATCTTCGCCTCAGTGGCTTCCTTCTTGGTGTAACCTGAAAATGGGCTCTTTTCGGTGATTTCGCCGAGCAGCAAGCCGGCCTCGCCGACTTCCACTCTCTGCATGAACCCGTTCTTGTCGCGTATCGGTTCGTCCGCATCGACGTCGAATTTGACGATGGCGTACGGGATGAAGCACGTGCCCACAGTGCAATCCAGATTGAACAGATTGATGAAGAACAGGTTCGATTCGGCGGCGCCATAAATCTCCAGCACCCTCGAGATGCCGAACCGTTTTTTGAAATCCTTCCATATCTCGGGCCGGAGCCCATTGCCGATGACGGTCCTGAGCGGATGGCTTCGATCATCCGGCCTCGCCGGCTGGTTCATCAGGTACCGACAACATTCGCCAACATAGCAAAAAATGGTGCCATTATATTTCCTTACGTCGTCCCAGAATCGGCTGGCGCTGAACTTGCGCCTGAGCGCCACCGCCGCGCCATTAGCCAGCGTGCACGGCCAGCTCAATGCGAGCGCGTTCGTGTGGAAGAACGGAAGCGGAACATAGATCGTGTCGGTCGGTTTTACGTTCATTACCGCTTTGCCGGTGAAATAGCAGCCGCTCACCACGCGTCTATGGGTGACAATTGCCGCCTTCGGCATGCCGCCCGTCGTGCCCGACGTGAAGACAAAGGCAAGCGGGTCTCGCGGCTTCACCTCACGCGTGGTGGCGGGATTCGTGTCAGGAGATTCATTCACCGCGTCTCTAAGGTCAATGAAACCCCCGGGCGCGGGCCGGTTTCCACGGTCCTGCAGGAAAAAGACTTTCTGGTCCCCCCGCAGTTTCAACTGCCCGCGCACTTCCTCGAACGCGTCCACAACTTCCTCACCTACGACAAAGGCGATGGCGGGATTGAGCGTAAGGCAGTGCAGAAGCGCCTCCCTGCGCAGATTGGTGTTGATCATGCAGTTGATTGCGCCGATCTTCGCGTTTGCGCTGTAAGCGATCAACAACTCGGGCCGATTCTCGAGGAACAGGACAACCGTATCGCCTTTCTTCACTCCCTGCGACAAAAGGGAATGGGCGTACTGGTTGACCAAACAGTTGTATTCCTCATACGTCAGGAACGCCTCTTCCGACTTGACGGCCATGTTCTGAGGAAATCGTTGCGCGTTCTCCTCCAAAAGCGAGCCCCACGACTCCCTGTTTTCCGCCTCGATGTTCATGACGTGCTGAACGGTTCGCTTGATTGAAGGCAGCCGAGGCAGAAGCATGAGCCTTGCCCAAAGGATGTCCCAGAACCGAATCAGGCCTTCGGTCTTCGCAGACTTGTCAGACATCGTGTCAATCACCCTTTATGTAAAGAGGCGACATCCGCCTGAGCGTCGTAACCACGCTCGCCAGGACTTCAATGAACCGGTCCACTTCGGTCTCAGTATTATCGTGCCCGAAGCTGACCACCAGCGTCCCTTGCGAATCGGCCCAATCGCGTCCTATCGAGGAAAGCACGTGCGACGAACGAAGCGAGCCCGATGCGCATGCCGACCTGGTGGAAACGGCAATCTTCTCCTCATCCAGCATCAGCACGATGCTCTCGCCCTCGATGTAACGGATGGAAACCGAAACCAGATTCGGCAACGAGGACTCAGGACATCCATTGATGTATATGTCGTCAATTCGCTCATGTAGCGCTTTGATGAGTCTTTCTTTCAAGCGGCTGGTATGTCTCATGCGCGATTCCATGTCGCGCGCGGCCAACCCGGCCGCAACGCCCATGCCGATGATGCCTATCAGGTTCTCGGTCCCGGCCCGCTTGCTGTGCTCCTGACCGCCACCGTCAATCAGCGGCCATATGCTCGTTCCTTTACGTATGTACAGGCCGCCAACGCCGGAAGGCCCGCCGAATTGATTGGCCGAAAAACTCAGCAGGTCCACTCCCAATTCCTGCACGTCAACCGGCACGACGCCCACCGACGTGACGGCATCAGTATGAAAGACGACATTCCGATCGTGTGCGACTTTCGCGATTTCCTTGATGGGCTGAATCGTGCCGATCTCGTTGTTGCTGTGCATCACCGTCACGAGAATCGTGTCGTCCGCAATGGCAGCGGCAACGTCGGCGGGATTCACGCGGCCGCACGAGTCGACCGGCGCAGATGTCAGTTTATATCCGAACATCTTGAGACGGCGAAGACTCTTCAACACCGCGTTATGCTCGATGTTTGACGTAACGATGTGCATCCCCTTTTCCCGCTTGGCCGCAGCTACACCCTTGATGGCATGATTGACCGACTCGGTCCCGCCCGAGGTGAACACAATCTCGTCGGGAGATTTGGCATTGATCAGGCTGGCGACCGCTTCACGCGCACTCGCCAAAGCCTCGGCCGCTCGCTCGCCCAACTGATGCTGGCTCGATGGGTTGCCATAATTGGCTCGAATAGCCTCGATCATTGCCTCTTGCACTTCCGGCAAGATTGGATTCGCCGATATATGATCGAAATTCAGGATGCTCATGTCGGGGTGCTCCTTGACAAATCAGTGTTCTCGCTCCACTTCCTGGCCGCAGTTGCTGCAAAACGAAATCCCGGCTGCCAGGTCGGCGTCGCAATACGGGCATTGGCAGCGCTCGCCTTCCGTATGAAGATGCTTATCCTCCCCGCCCTGAGGCCGCGCCTTGCCCGCTTTCCTGTCCTCATAGTCCTTGATCGCCAGTTGCAGCGCGTCCGCCCCGAGGTTCGAGCAATGCAACTTGTTCTTCGGAAGGCCCTCAAGCGCGTCGGCGACAGCCTTGTTCGTGATCTTCTTGGCTTCCTCCAGAGTCTTCCCCTTCGCAAGCTCAGTCATCATGCTCGAGACCGCGATGGCTGCCCCGCAGCCGAACGTCAGGAAACTGATGTCGCGTATGCGGTCGTCCTCCACCTTGATGAAAACCTTCATCATGTCGCCGCAGATGGGATTGCCAACCTCCCCTATCCCATCCGGGTCCTTCATCTCGCCCACGTTGCGCGGGTTCTTGAAATGCTCCATGACCGTCTTGGAATACATTCTCTTCTCCTCCAGAACTTCCTTGGCTTGTCCGGCACAATATAGCGCGCTACCGCGAAGAGCCGGGGTGTTCTCCGATCATGCGCCCGTAAAGGCTATATCCAGTATACAATAATAGCTGCTTCTATTTAAAGCGCGTGACACGCCGACGTGCCGGCACGATACTGCTAGAATGGTTGGACCGGACTTCCGACCTCGGTTGTAAGGGCGGTGTGCGGACCGCCCCCTATTAAGTTTGGCAAGTCATACACGTTGCGGTTCTGCCGTGCCATGATATATACTTCGGCGTAGCTTGCTTCCAGCACCCCGCGGCGCAACCCATGGAGCGAAACGATGAACACGCGAATATTGGAGTCGAAAGATGTCGTCCGTTACACAATATCAGAAGTCGAATTACTGAAGGCCGAGACTGATTCACTGCTTTTCAAGACGACCGCGTGTCGAATGGTACTGGATACGGTCCCTGTCGCAGGCCGTGTCCATTTTCGACAGGCAAGCCCGGGCAATGTCGTCGAGGGGCGACTCCAGGTTGACCTCCTTTCGGATTCAATCGTGCGGGTCCGGTACAAGGAAGGAAAATTCGTGCCCGAAAACAAGACCGCGATGGTGGTGGGTACTTTCACTCGAAGACCGGGCGCGGAAATATCGCAGGAAGCCAGCCGCGTGGTCGCCGCAACGGACGCTAACCGACTCACTGTCCATCTTCACCCTTTCTCCATGGAAATTCATAAGCGGAGCGGCGAAAGAATCGGCGGCATCGGCGGCCGCGAGAAGAATCACTTCCAGGTATGGGACTCATACAATACCGGCATATGTCGAACGAAGGAAACCGGGGCTCCCATAGCGGTCGAGTGCTTCGACCTTGAGCCACATGAGGCCATATACGGCTTCGGAGAAAAATTCATTCGACTGAATAAGACAGGGCAGACGGTCGACCTCGATATGAGGGAATCCCTGGGAACCACCACTCCCCGCAGCTACAAGAA
>CAZEBC010000080.1:0-11995 GCA_964510165.1 uncultured bacterium | reverse complement strand
GACCGTTTCCCCGACCCAGAAGGAATGTTCGCCGAACTCGCCAAACTCGGATTCAAGGTGTCCCTGTGGCAGCTTCCCTACATCCCCGAGGGCTCTCGCCTGTTTGATGAGTTGAAGGAAGCCGGCGCGTTCATCAGGAACCATTCCGGCGAAATGTACGATCACGGCCTTTGCATCACGCCGGGATTCAAGGGAGCCGTCGGATGCATTGACTACACGAATCCCAGAGCGGTTGAGATACACAAGAAATGGATCGGCAGGCTGTTGAAAATGGGCGCGAAAGTGATAAAGGTCGACTTCGGCGAGGACGCCCCCAGCGACGGCGTATACTACGATGGCACGCCCGGTCATCAGGCGCATAATCTCTATCCATTGCTCTATAACAAGATAATGGCCGAAGTGACGAAAGAAGTAGCCGGACACTCCACCATCTGGGCGCGTTCTGCGTGGGCCGGCAGCCAGCGCTATCCGCTCCATTGGGGCGGCGACAACAGCGCGAACTGGGCCAACATAATCCCACAACTCGAAGGAGGCCTCTCCTTCGGGCTCTCCGGCTTCCAGTTCTGGAGTCAGGATATCGGCGGATTCATCTGGGAGACGGAAGACCGGCTGCTGACTCGCTGGATGCAGTTCGGCTGTTTCCTGTCCCACAGCCGCATCCACGGGTTCGGAGACCGAGAGATATATTCCTTCGGGCCCGACACATTCCGAATCTGTCGCGATTACATCCGGCTTCGCTACCGCCTGCTGCCGTACATTTATGGTTCGGCCATCGCGTGCGTTGAGCGGTCGCTCCCCATGGCGCGCGCGCTCGTCATCGAGTACCAGGACGACCCCAACGTGTGGAACATCGGCAACGAGTACCTTTTCGGCGATTCCTTGCTCGTCGCCCCGATAACCGACGAAACCGACCGGCGCTGGGTCTATCTGCCGAAGGGAGTCTGGACCGACTGGTGGACCGGCGAACGCCTCCGGGGAGAGCGATGGATACAGGTGGAGGCCGACATCGAAACCCTACCGCTTTACATCCGCGAGGGCGGCATTGTGCCCATGGGACCGGTCATGAATTACGTGGGCGAGCGCCCGACGGATGCCGTTGACGTTCGTATCGCCCCATTCGAATCAAACGGGCAGTCGAGTTTCATCGCGCCGGTTGACGACGAGCGTGTCCCAATTGAATACACCGCCTCCCACGGCACGCACATGGTCAAGATCGGCCGTTCCCGCGCCCGCTTCACCGTCGAGGTTATCGGCGCCGACAAGAACTCCGTAGGAATGATCCGCAAGTGAAGCGGGAAGCGGCACCCGTAATGTAGGATTCCGCGCCCTGTGGTCCAGCAAGACACCAAACCAGAACGGCTATAGGGCAATCTTGACAAACAAATAACCATATGACTAAGTTGGTGTCGCTGTTGGCAAGAGCCTGTACAACATAAGATGTTTTTTCACTGAAAGGATGGAGCACGATATGTGGTTTCATCTGGAGGGCGCGAAGGCAGGCGCGTTGCCGGATGATGGATGGTACGGTCTTGGAGGAGTCGGTGATACCCCCGTTGTTGGAGACTGGAACGGTGATGGCCTCGATGATATCGGCGTGTTTAACGCTGGGTACTGGTTCTTGGATTTGAACGGCAATTATTTGTGGGATGATGAATGGTACCGCTTCGGCGGCGCCAAGGGCAAACCTGTGGTCGGCAAGTGATAGTCCCGACCGCCACTACGTGCAAAGTGGGAATGGGACAAAACGTCGCCATAGCATTCTGAGATTCAAGAATTGCGTGGGGTGGATTTGGACGCCGAACCGCGTTCCATCGTCAACAGCGACTGGTGGTGGCTGTATAAGCAATAGCGCCGCCGTCCCGGCAGCGCAGACATCTTGCCTGCCTTTTTCGGGGCGGGATTTTCAGAACAATCGCTTTGTCCCGCCCAGGCGGGAGAAGCCTGCGCTACTATTCGGCGCCGCGCTCTTTCAGAAACGCTTCAACCTTGTACCGCGTCGGGATATCGGCCCAGCCGTTCATGCCGGAGCACATGAGCGCGGCGGCCGCGTTCGCGAAGCGGGCTGTGCGCTCGACGGGCCACCTGTTCAGATAGCCGTACAAATACGCCCCTTGATATACGCCGCCGGCCCCCGTCGTGTCAACCGCCTCGATCTCGAAGCCTGGCGCGCTGACGGTTCCCTCCGGCGTCACGCTGACGCTGCCCTCTTTCCCGCGCGTGACGGTCACCACTTCGAGGTTGTACTTTTCTCGGATGAGTTCGGCGGCCTTAGCGGGATCATCCTCGCCCACAAGTTGAGAGGCTATCTCTCGGGCTGGGACGAAGATGGTCGCCATATCGAGAATCTCCTCCAGCCCGGGGTACAGTCCGTCCGCGTCAACCGAGATGGGAATCCCAGCATCCCGTGCCGCCTCGCATGCGGCGCGTACGGCAGGCGTGCAAAAATCCACATGGAGCAATTTGGCTGACTTGACAACTTCGGTATCTACGCACTCTGCGGGAACCGACAGCGCGCAGCCGGCGTGGAACGCGATGGAGCGCTTCTTGGTGGAGGCGTCGACCATCACAATCGAGAATGGAGTGTTTTCGCCGTCTGCCATGCGCAGCAGGCTCGTGTCGATACCCTCAGCCTTCATCCCATCGGCGATGAGCCTGCCGTACTCGTCGTTCCCGAGCATGCCCATATACTGCGTCTTCATTCCGAGCCGTTGTAACGCCACGAGAGCATTGCCGACCGGCCCTCCATGATGCTTGTGAAAATCAAACGCCAGCACGGTCTCCTCGATCTGAGGAATGCTCGAGACCGTGACCTTCAGGTCCACAACCGCAAGTCCCACGCCGACCACATCAACCGCCATGAGTCGTTCTCCTCGTCAACTTATGCCTCTCCAAATGTATTCCCGTCAACGTGCCCGCGTGTATCTCAAACGCCGACTGCTGGAGAAAAGGCTTTCGGCTCACCCTTCTTCAGCGTCTCCGGTATCCTTGGGATCAGCAGCAGACCCAGCGTCAGTATGACGATTATCGTGATGAAGAGAACCTTATAACCTTGCCCCGATGCTGCCCCGAAGCCGTCCACAACCGGCCCGAGCACAGCGGGCACGACCGCCCACGGCAGAATGCTCGTGTATTGGATCAGGGCCATGTATTTGCTCGTCTCGCCTTCGGGAACCAGGTCCGAGAGCAACGCCCAGTAAATGCTCCAATACGCGGCGTTGCCCAGCCCGAACAGAAATGCCGAGCAATACAGTGTCGTGCTAACCCATGGAAGAAAGAAATAAATAACCATGCAGGCGATTTGGAGTATGCAGGCCACGAGCAACACGCGCTTTCGCCCGAATCGGTCGGCCACCCACCCCGCCGCAATTGCGGAACACACGCCCGCGCCCGCTCCGATCAGATTGGCGTTGCGATATGTTTCATTAAAATGGGTTTTGTCGATCTGGTCCTTCACGAAATACAGAAGGAAGCACAGCATTGCGACGGCCCCCATCTGGGTGAGCAGGTTCACTGCCGCCAGCCAGCCCAGGCTGCTCGCTCCCTCCAGCTTTGGAACATACGCTTCCTTCAACGAAAAGCTCTTGCGGGGCACCTGCTCGACAGGAGACTCCTCCCGTATCTTGAGCGCTACCCACAGATTGGCCAATAGATTCGCCGAGCCGGCGATCAACGCCAGCGCCAGCATCTGTCCCTTTGCGATGAAATACGGCGATATGGTGTGTCCGACTATTATCCCCAACGTGCTCGTGATGTTGGCCAAGCCCGATATGCGGCCTCTGCGGTTGAGTGGAACGACATCCCGGAGCAACGCGTAGTTGGGAAACCAGCAGGCATACGTTCCGTGCATCAGCATCATCAGCACAAACAGCGCAGAATAATACCGGCACCGAACCACGAGAAAGATCAGCGCACCCACTGCAAGCGCCGATGGCAGATAAAACGAGCGGCGGCGGCCCAGCCGCCAGCGCAGGCGATCGCTCAACGTGCCGGCCAGCGGGATCACGACAAGCATGAACACGTTCGAAACGCCGACCATCAGCCCGAAGCGCGTGTTCTTCTCGGCATCGTCCACCATCCTCAGCAGTGTGTTCGGCACCATGTACGACGCGGCAACCGTCCAGCAAAACAGCCAACCGAAATAGTTGAAGCTCAATTGCGCGAGATATCCCCAGCCCTCGGATGACCGTGGAGTATTCTGTGCGACAAACTCACGACTGGCTTTGACCGTAGTCATATGAGTGAGGCCCCTCCAAGAGTTGCATTCCGCAGCCGTTCCGAAGAGGGTAAATCCCTTTCTCTTCGGAACCGCCAATTCATTGTATCATAAACGACGTGGAGAAAAGACGCAAGGGTATCGGGCACTGTGGACTTGGTGCCATAGTAGTCAGGCAGCAAGAATCCGGACTCTGAGAAAGGGAGTAAGGCCATGAAGCTATATCATTTGTGGATGTGTCCGTACTGTCAGCGGGTGCGGAGGAAGCCGAAAGAGCTTGGGGTGGAGTGTGAGAGGGTGTGGGTGGGGTTTCATCCGAGCCGATGGGCGGAGGTGGAGCGCTTGACGGGCAAGGCGATGGTGCCGGTGATTGTGGACGGTGACAGAGTGATCAATGAGTCTGCGGTGATATGCGAGTATCTGGAGAAGGAGTATGGGGGGAAGCCGTCCGGATGAATTCGCGCATGCGGGGCCGGCGTCTCAGGAGGCTCGGTCTTGGAGGGCATTGAGGATTTTTTGGACGGTGTTAAGTTCGTAGACCTCATCGGGGGTGAAGAACGCGCCGAATTCGGCCTCGACCGCAACGATGATATTGATCTGCGCGAGGGAGTCCCATCCCTCTACTGTCTCGTGAGTGGAATCCGCATGTATCTGCCCCAGCGGGAAGCGCGTGACGTCCGATATTATCTCGCGGATTCTGTCCAGCGTCCTATCACTGCTCATTGATGATGACCTCGATGGGGAACGATTTCGGGCAGTAGTCGGCCAGGGGCAGCACAAAGCATTTCTCTCCGGGGGGACCGCCCTTTTCGAGTGCGAATCCGTTCTTTATATAGAAGTCGGCGAAGGGTGTGTTCTTGGCGGTGGGAACGAAGCGCGCCCGGAGCGACTCGATTCCCTCTCGCTTTGCCCGCTGAGCGATGTAATCCAGGAGGCACTCTTCCGCCATCCTGCCGAGCACGCGGCAGCTCATGAGAAAATTCTCGATCTCCCACGCGGGAGCGGTTCTTCGTATCTGAACGTATGCGATGATGCCGTTGTCGCCGAGCCTGTCGGAGAGTTCAGCCGTGAGAAGCTCGTGCTGAGGGTCCTGGAGGATGCGCTCGACTTCCGCTTCGGTCAGCCTGAGTGTGGTCATGTTGAACTGATTAGTCTTTTGCGTAAGCTGAGCTATGCGCTTGATGTGGCCCGCGTTGCCGCAATGGATGACGAGGCGTTGAGCGAGGCTTCGATAAAATTCATCGAGTGAGCCAATGCTGTGCTTTGCTTCCCGCCTTTTTCTCTCGCTCGCGTAGAGTTGTCCCCGCTGTTTGTCCTCGTCGGTCAGCCCAAGCCTGAGGAAGCAGCGGAGCCGGCTGAATCGCTCGACGAAATTGAGGGGGGGCGACTCAAGGCGCAGGCAAGTCACGGTTGGAAGCGAGAGGCGCACTTTCTCGATCTGGACCGGGTCATCGTCCACGAAGAGCATGTGGTCAGGCAAGATATTGATTTCTCTCGATATCTCCAGTATATTATCCGCTTTTTCCTGCCAGTTCGCCCTGATGGCGGCGAAATGCTGTTCCTTGAGGAGCATGCCGTTGTGGGAGTGAAGGACGTCGAGCACATCCTCTGCGTTGTTCCTGCTGTTGATGGCGAGGATGTATCCGTTCGCGTACAGGCCGAGCAGATATTCCTGAAATTTGCGGTAGACGGCGCCGGGGTACCTGTCGCCAAGCTGGATACCTTCGAGGCCCTCCTCGCCGAGGATGCCGCCCCAGAGCGTGTTGTCGAGGTCGAGCACGACGCACTTGAAGTCTATGCCGAGGGCCGCCTTGATGTAGCGCACATAGGCGTCGCTCAGATGCAGCCAATTTTGCGGGGCGACGGGGATGTTGGCCGTGAAGTACAGGCGCGGGTCGGCCCATCCACGACGCCCGCAGTGTTCGACCAGTTTCGAGTATTTCAGCGCGTGCGTGTTTGAGCTCGCGGTACAGATTGAATCGAGTTCTTTATTGATGTTTTCGATGAACGTATCGAGGTCGGCTTCATTCGTAGAAAGGCCTTCGTAGGCGTGTGCGGGTGCGGCGAGGTCGCTGAGCAGCAACAGCGAGCGCGGATTCTTGCAGTTCTGCCGATAGCTTCGGGCGATGGTTTCGTGGAGCGAGACGACCTCGGCGTGGAAGTTCCGCTTTTCCTCTTCGGTGAGGATCGGGAAGCGGGCCATCTGTTCCGGAAAGATGTCCTTCAGTTCGAACGCCACGATGGTTATGTCCGCCTGGAACGAGTACAGGCCGCTGGCTGGGTCCAGCACCTCCTGCCGGAACTGGTTATACTTCGGCTCGTAGAGTTCGCAGGCAATGTCCTCGAGCATGAGGTCGGCCTTCAGGAGAGGATAGAGGAAGTCGGTCGTGTATGACGTGAGGATTGCGAGTTTGATCTTCCTTGTGAACGGCGAGCGTTGCGGGTCCTGCTCGAATTCGCGCAGGAGCTTGTGTCCGTAATGGAACTCCTTGACGGTGCGATTCGCGCGGAGATGGGATTTCAGGTCGAGATAGGCGGCGGGGAAACTGTCCGGCCTGCGCAACCTGTCTTCGAGGTCCTTTTTGAAATCCTGTGGTTCCATCAGAAAAGATACATCCCCTTTTCGATAAGTTCCAGTGAGCGCGTGATGAACCGGTCTGCGTTGGCGGACAGGCATTTCAGCCCGCATTCATTGATGGATATCAGTGTGCCGTCCTTGAGGAGCGCCTTCTCGACGCGGCCGAAGTTGCGTTCCAGGTCGCCCCGCATCGCGCGGAATTCGTAGCGGACGGTCTCGCGGCCATTAAGGATGTTCATGCAGCGCGTCTGCGTTTCATAGGCGCGTTCGCGCGTCGTCGGATGTAATTCCTCCGCGACATGGAGGACCGTGAAGCTGTCGCTGAACGCGGCGCCCAGGCTGATGATGCTGCCGTCGTAACGGCGCAGCTTGAAGATGGGCGACTTCTCGCCGAAGGCCGTGCCGAGGTGATGCTCCAAGAGCAGTTCCTGCGCGTGTCTGCCCCATGCGGCGACGGAGTGTGTCGGGTGCAGGCTTCGGATTACGCCGGGCATGCGCCGGAACACCTCTGTAACGAGACCGACCTGTGAGGGCGTCCGCTTGACGTCAAACGAATCTTGTGTTTCGACATATTCAAGTTGTCGTCCCGAAAAAGGGAACGTCGGCATGAGGAGCGTGCCTTGTGTGCCCAGCGATTCCTGAAGGAGCCTTATGAGTTTCATCGGGTTCATGCCGGGGACGCGCCGGGCGATCTCGTCGGCTGAACTGTGAATCATGACTGTGGCGCCTGAGACGACGCCGAGTTTTCTCAGAAGTTCTCCGAACGTGGTTTCGTTCATTGTACGCGTATCGAGGAGGCGGTCCAACCGAGCCGACCAGCGCCGCACCTGCCGGTAACCAGGCTCGATGTAAGGAAGCAGGCCCTTCGGGATTGCGCGTCTGACAGCAGCGATCATCAGTGAAACTCCTGCACGTCGAGACCGAACAGTTCCTGGAGCAGCGCGTCGAGATAGAACTTTGCGCCCCAACTGATGTATGAGAGCGGACAGTAGCCGCCCCAAACAGGCTCGGAGCCTGCGACGGCGCCCCTGGTTTCGGGCCGGGGACTGTCGAGGTCCTGGGTGGATGCAAGTCCTTCCGCCAGTGAGCGCGCCATGTGCGGATACACGTCGTCCTCGGAATATTTCGAGAGGCGTCGCAGCACGACCGCGAGCTGGGCCTCGCCCGTCAGGCATCGCCAGGAGACGGCGCCGCTCCAATCGCGGTCGTATCGCCCCTTCAGCTCTCTCTCGGTCTGATAGATTCTCACGAGCGGTTCGATTCCGGCCCGGGCGGCGGCAATGTATCGTTCTTTGCGCAGTGTTTCGCCGACGCCCAGGAGGCCCTCGAGCGTATAAGCGATGGTGTGCAGGAGCGGGATTTCGTTTTCATAGAAGCAGTTGTTTTCGAACCAGCCGTCGCGGTTCTGTTGCGTGAGCGCCCACTCGCAGTTCTTTTCGGCGGCGCGGACCCATGCAGATTCGTCCAAGGCTCGGCCCGCGAGAGCAAGTGCCCATGCGGCGCGGACATTGTATGTTTGCACTTTGGAGGTTGTTCGAAGCGACAGATGCCGTCGCCAGGCGCCGTCGCCGTCCTGATTCTTGAGCAACCATTCAGCCGCGCGTTGTGCAGCGGAGCAGTATCGGTCGTCGCCAGTCATTCGATAGGCGGCCAGCCAGCCGAAGAGCACCTGGCCGGTGTTGAACACGGCGGGACCGGGTGTGGTTCCCATGACGCCACTGCGGACGGCGCCGTCGGGCAGTTGCGCCTCGATTTCCCAGTCGGCCATCCGAAGCGCTCTGGCTCTTGCGTCAGGCTCGGAAAGCGCCGAGGAGTATGCGAGGAAGGACGGGATAATGTATCCCGTGGTTTCGGGATATGAGGCGGACCAGCCTTTTATGAGGCTGTACCAGCCTGAGACGCCCGAATCAGGGGAGGCATCTTGCGCGGCGCACAGCCATGCGTACGTCGCATGCAAATTCGGTCTTAATGAGATATCCGCTTGTCGCTGAGAGGCCGCAGACCTGCGGCAGGCACGATAAATAAGCGGCATGTTCGGAAATTTCACGATACGCTCTGCATGCAAGAGATGATTCTCGGTTCAACATTACCCGGCAAGACCGTGTGAGCCACGGCTGTAATTATATCGGTCTCAACGATTTGGGTCAAGCCGTTGATGCAGCCCGGACTTCGTTTGACAGCGATTCTGTAAAAGACGATAATACAAACGATGGATTGGTTGTGTGAGAAACCTCTCGGAGGGCGCTGCCGATGAAGCATGTGAGAATCTACACGACGCCCGTCTGCTATTATTGCGACCGGGCCAAGGTTCTTCTGGCGAAGAAGGGAGTCGCGTACGAGGAAATCAATGTCGAGACCGACAAGGACGCGATGAAGGCGGTGATGGAGATGACGGGCCGTCGAACGGTTCCGCAGATATTCATCGGTGACGTGCATGTCGGCGGTTGTGATGACCTGTATGCGCTTGAGGAACTGGGGAAGCTGGATGAATTGTTGAAGTGAAGGGCGCACCCCGTGCTTCCCTACGAAGATGCGTCTCTTGGCAGGTAAATGCAGAAGACGCTGCCCTTGCCGGGCGCGCTCTGGACGCTGACGCTCCCGCCATGCGCCTGCGCGATGTGTTTCACAATTGCCAATCCCAGGCCCGTTCCCCCCACGGTACGGCTGCGCGCCTTGTCAACTCGATAGAATCTCTCGAAGATGCGCGCCAGGTGCTGTTCCTCGATTCCGCAGCCCTCATCGCGAACGCTTATCACCGTGTCCGTTGACGTTTGGGAAGCCTCGATTTCGATCCGGCCGCCTGATTCGCTGTATTTGATGGCGTTATCGATGAGGTTGACGAGCGCCTGCTCGAGCAGCGCGGGATTGATCCTTGCGGCGAGGTCTTCGGGACATTTCAGCTCAATCCTTATCTGTCTCGCGGCGGCCTGCGCCTCGCATGTTTGTATGGCCGCGCGGAGCGGCTCGCTCAAGGGCGCAGGCTCGAGGTGAATCTCTCCGCGTTCCCGCTCTCGTTCGATCTTGGCGAGGTTGAGCAGGTCGTCAATGATCGCTTCGAGCCGGTTGGCCTGCTTCGCGATGATTCTGAGGAAGCGCTCGGCCTCTGCGGGCTCGCGGATTGCGCCGTCCAGCAGGGTCTCGACAAAGCCCTTTATCGAGGTGACGGGCGTCTTCAGTTCGTGGGACACGTTGGCGACAAAATCACGGCGGACGTTCTCGAGGCGTCGGAGATTTGTGACGTCGCTGAGCACGATGACGGCGCCGATTGAGCGGCCTTGCGCATTCCTCAGGTTTGCGCCCCGGACCCGCACAAAGCGCTCGCCGCCACCCTGGAGCGCCACTTCGCCCTCGACCGGTTGACCGCTCGAGAGAGTCTGTCTCACCACTCGCTGCAATTCGGTATTTCTGACGATTTCCGGCAGGCTGCGGCCTCGCGATTCGGCAGGGTCAACGCCCAAAAGCTGGGCGGCCGCGCGATTCACGTTCAGAAGGCATTCGCGCGCATCGACTGCGAGCACTCCCTCGGTCATGCTTGAGAGCACGACCTCTTGTTCAGTGCTTTGGCGCGCCAGCGCGGTGATGCGGTCATCGAGCTGGCCGGCCATCTCGGTCATCGCGTCGGCGAGGTCGGCGAACTCGTTGTCGGCGGGAATAATCGGAGCGCGGTTGAGGTCGCCCCCGGCAAAGCGCTGGGCGGCGCGTTTGAGTTCCTCCAGCGGCCGGCTTGCGCGGCGCGAGATAACAAGGGTCGCGCCCGCCGCGCAGAGCGCTATTAGAAGCCCTATGGAGACGATTTGGAGACGAATCGTTTGGAGCGTTCTGTTGAAGCCGGTGAGCGGGATGGAAACGCGCACGGCGCCGATGATGGCGTCCGCTTTGGTCATGGGCACTGCGACATAGATGAGGTCGTCTTTGACGGTGTAACTGTAGCGGGTGGAGACACCGGTCCGGCCTGCGAGCGCCTCGATGATCTCGGGGCGGTCTGCGTGATTGTCCATGTCGGCGGGGTCTGTTTCGGAGTCGGCGATGACTTTTCCCGACGGAAGCACGACAGTTATCCGCGTTGAGGTTTTCCGGCCAAGTTGTTTGCAGAGCGAATCGGCTCGCCCGTCGTCGAGCGGCAGGTCTGAAAACCTTTGTTCGAGCAGCCTTGCGCGGGTCTCGAGGTCGGCGGCTGTTTCTTCCAAGTGGAAGTCGTGCAGTAATCGGGATACGAACCAAATGACGGCCAGGAGCGCGAAAATCGTGATGAGGAGATAGGACGGGTACAACTGCCACAAGAGGCGCTTCCTGTGCATGAACTACTCCCTGAACCGATAGCCGACGCCGCGCACAGTCTGTATATAGCTGCCGGCGCGCCCGAGCTTTTTTCGCAGACTCACGATATGGACGTCGACCGAGCGTGTGGTAACGGGGTAGTCGTCTCCCCTTACGGCGTCCACTATCTGGTCCCTAGTGAGCACCCAGCCGGGGCGGCGGGCGAGCAGATGGAGAATCTGGAACTCGGTGAACGTGAGGTCGAGCGGCTTATCCTTGAGGAGCGCCTCGCGTCGGCCGGGATGGATGACGAGGTCGTGGGCGTGGATGACCGCCGCGTCGTCCTGGCTCGCAGCGGCCCTTCGACGCAGGACGGCCCGCACCCTGGCAATGAGCACGCGCGGGCTGAAGGGCTTGGTGATGTAGTCGTCGGCGCCGAGTTCGAGGCCCGCAACGATATCGGCCTCTTCGCCCTTCGCGGTGAGCATGACGATGGGCACGTGGCTGGTCGGCGGGTTGTTCTTGAGCACGCGGCATACTTCGAGGCCGTCGATGCCCGGGAGCATGAGGTCCAGCACGACGAGGTCGGGCGGGTTCAGCCTTGCCGAGCGCATAGCGTCCTCGCCGTTGGCGACGGTCTCGACGCGATAGCCCTCCTTGCCGAGGTTGTATCGGACCAGTTCGAGTATGTCTTCCTCATCCTCGACCACGAGGACGCGCTCTTTGCTCATAAGTGCTCCGGATGCAAGGCTCCCTTTCAGTATAGCTCGAAGCAGCGAGTATTTTCAAAGCATGTGAGGATTTCAGCGTTATGGCGGTTTCGCATTTGACTTTATAGTGGGGGTTGATATAATAAAAAGGCAAGAACGAGCGGGCGGTTAGCTCAGATGGCGAGAGCGCCTGCCTTACAAGCAGGAGGTCACTGGTTCGAGCCCAGTACCGCCCAC
>CAZEBC010000079.1:2563-17012 GCA_964510165.1 uncultured bacterium | reverse complement strand
GGGGCTCCGTCGCCGATAACAGCTACTCGCCTTGCTTTTTGAAGTCCTCGACGCTCTGCTTCAGCATACAGACGTGGCCCAAAGCTTTCCCCAGATTCAACGCTGCCCACATAAGTGGTGGATTGATGTTTTCGGATTGGATTGCCATCCTTGTCTACCGTGACCTGAGTGAAGATCGCTCCGAGTTTCGCGTCACACTTGCGAGCAAGACCGTCTTCTGATTTGCCAATCCTCCCCTCGGTTTCCCGCCGCACAACCGGCGCCCCGGTTGCCGCGAATTACACGAATTTTCTTTCTACGAGAGACCAGAGACCAGAAACCCGTTCGCGGCGCCAAGGGACACAGATTATGAGATTGCTGGACAAGAATGAATTGAAGGAACTGATTGTCAAATGCTGGATGACTCATGACGGCTTATGGTTCTATCACTGCTTGCAGGAATGCGGCATGGAGAAGACCAGCAAGGTAAATCAGGCGGCGGCGAGGGCGATCGGCGCGGTCGAGGTGAAGAGAATCATGCGGGTGCTCGGCAAGGAAAAGATCGAGACGTTTGAAGAACTCATGGAGTTCGTGCTCGACGGACTCGACGTAATCAGGGGCAGCTTCATGGATTTCAGCTCGATGCCTCCGCCAGGAACATCCTTCGCATACGGGCAAACCGATGCTTTGCGTACGAAGGCATCAAGAAGATGGGCGCCATCGAGGGTTACGACTGTGGCATTTTTGCGCGGATGGCGGGGTGGCTGGATGGTTTGGGAATATCGTATGAAATCGAGCCTCCGCTCAAAGGCCGTTTGATGCATGCCAAAGGAGAATGCCAAAGAGAGTTCAGATTCAGCCTTTGATATTCACGCGCCTAATCGAACAACCCCTTCAGCGTTTCGGTTCCTCGCTCGAGGACTCCTCTCGCTTTTTCGAGGATGTCCACGGGAAGGCCGGGCACGACGGTCTGGAGTTCTCCCGCGACGATATTGGATATCTCGGCCGGGATAAGGTTTCTTCGTTCGACGAGCGCGGTCTGGATCATCTTGGCCAGGACAACCTCGATCACGCGGCCAAGCACCAGGCCGGTTCCCTGGTCGCTCGTCACGTTCTCCATCTGAATCTCGGGAAGCGAGACGGTTATGGGTTGCTGGCCGGGCAGGAAGGATGCGAAGGTCACCTGTGCGCCGGTGATCCGGAGGAGTTTTATGCGATACTTCTTCTGTTTCTCGGGCTCCGCGGCGGGTTCGCCCGGCTTTTCGCCCTTCAGGTTCTCGAGCACCAATCTGACATTGGCGCCGCGCGCGGATTGTTCGATTCTGAGCGAAGGCGACTCGATGACGACGCTCTCGATAATGATTTCGTCCTTGAAGATGTCCGTCGGCGCGACAGTGGCCGTCGCCCGCGTGGATTCGAACAGGCGCTCTGTACTGAACCCTTCAGGGTTGAAGATGCGGAAATTGGTCAGCGCCAGATTTCCGCGAAGGACGGATAGATCGGCCTGCCCGAGTTCGACCTTTACCTGCAACGAGCGGCTTGCCGCATGCTCTATGCCTCTTTTCGCCAGCGCGTCTATGAAAATGGAAGCCAGAACCAAGAGTATGACAACTACGGCGATTATCGCCGTTATTACCCTGAACGCGGATTTCATTGGAAGACCTTCTCTGCACCACTGCTCGTGTTGTTTCCCTCACCCCAACCCTCTCCCGCCGGGAGAGGGCAACAGAATTGTCCCGCCCACATGGGAGAAGCCTGCGCTACAACCCAACTCTCGCTGGGAAAGGGCGTACTCATATACCCCCTCCCGCCGGGCGGGGGGAGGGTGAAGGAGTTCGCTGCGGCTGTGCCGCGCTGCGATCGGCGAAACTTGCCTCCCAACGAGTTTAGCACATGAGGATGGTCATCGCTAAAGGGACTTGGATGGAATGACCGGCAGAATGATGTGAGACGGGTGCTCAAAGTCGTGATAAATGGTCTGGTCGGCCGTGATTATTTCGGCGGTCATCCCGATGGGCGCGTCGGTGTTCTGGTTCCGGCTGAATTCGGGGAAATAACTGCTGCTGACTTCGAGGCGTATCCTGTGGCCTTTCTTGAAGAGGTTGCTAGTCGCGCCGACCGGTATCTGGAACTCATAGATTACGCCGTCTTCAAGGAATGAAGGCTCGGTGAACGAGTTTCTGTATCGCGCGCGGACCATGCCGGTCCTGAGGTTTATGGCCTTGCCGTCGGGATATACGTCCACCAGCTTGGCGCAGAAATCGGTGTCTTTCGCGGAAGAGGAGGCATATAGCGTCAAAGTCACCGGCCCCGTAACCTCGACGTCTTCGGTTAGCGGTGCGGTTGTGTAGACGAGCACGTCGTTGCGATTCTCGATCGCGCGTTGGTCCGTAGGGCCGGGCGTGGCATTGCCATAGATGGAGGTGCCGCCGACGGACGGGACCGGGTCGGCGGGGTCGTACGTGAAGCGGTCGGGCGGTTCCTGCGTCGGCGATTGGGGGCTGAGGATACCGTCGCCCGCCGCCGTATTGGCCTTGCCGCCGCTGTGGAGATAATACGTTGTGGAGACGGCCCTTTTCAGCGGCCATTCTTGTTCGGTTCTCCATTCGTTCCGGCCCATGACGAATATCCTGAGGGGACCTTCGCGGGTGATGCCATTGTCGGCGCCCTTCAGCCAGTAATCGTACCAGCGCAGCAAAGAGCCAATCTGTTTCGTAAAGGCGGCCTGTTTCCCGAAATCCACGTCATCGAATTTGGAGACCGACTCGTGCGTCCATGGCCCGATGATGATCTGGCTCTGGCGGGCATCTTCCGAGCCGCCGTGCGCGATCATGCGGCTGAAATCGTCGAACATCAGTTCGAGGTAGTAATCGTACCAGCCGCCGACGAGCAGCGCCGGCGCCTTGATCATCTCCACCTTGTTGTCCACTCTGAGGGCATCCCAGTATTCGCCGGGGACGGGGTTAGCGATCCAATCGTTGTAAGACGGAATATCAACGCCCATTGCGTCGTCGGCCTCGCTGAGCGGCAGATGTCGGACCGCCTTGTTGATGTCGATCCCCTCGAGGCTGCGTTCGGTCCTCAGACCGTTGCCATAATGCCAGAACAGCATGTCGTTGTAACGGAAGATGCCGTAATATATCCATCTCGGATAGAGGTCCTGACTGGTGACGATGGGAACCATCGCCTTCAGATGCTCGCTGCCGTATGGCGCCGAAAGCCATTGAGTCGAGCCCCAGTAAGAAAAGCCGTACGTTCCGACCTTGCCCGTGGACCAGTCCTGCTTGCCTGCCCACTCGAAGGTGTCATGGCCATCCTGGCCTTCGTGCACGTACGGATAGAAGTCGCCCTCGGAGCCGAATTTGCCGCGCACGTCCTGCACAACGAAGACATAGCCCTGTCCCGCGAAGAGATTGCCGGCAAAGTCGTATTTATGATGAGGATTCGACTTGTTGTAGGGAGTGCGTGTGACGATGACGGGGAACCTGCCGGAAGAGTCCGGGCGGTAGACATCGGCGGCAAGCCTGACGCCGTCGCTCATCGGGATCATCACGTCCCGGTCGACTGTGACGGAATAGGCCGGCTGCGGGACGTGCAGCGCAACCGCGATGAGTCTCCATTTCAGGTTCTCGTAATTGAGGAGAATCAGGATTATGACACAGACTGCGACAATGAGTATCCATCTGCGTTTCATTGGTCACTCCGAAATGTTTGGCGTGCGAACTTCCAAATCGCCGCCGGTGACGGCGGGAACCTCCCAGAGGGGCTGAGACGCGCCTTCGCTCGTGAGATACAGTGTCTTTCCGTCCGGGCCGTAACAGATGGATTCACCCTGGATACGGGGCGGCATCGAAACCAGCCGTCCCTCACGGGAGAACGCTTCGGCCCATGTCTCGTCTGTTGCCCTGACATACTCGTAGGCGTCAATGTAGGTGAGCACGATCGCTCTTGCTCCATCGGGGGAGATGTCCATGGCGGTAACGTCGGGAATGCCGAGCGGCGCAATCGCGCGGGCGGTCATATGGCCGGGGTTCTCGCGGTTGGGCCACGGCAATTGATATACTGTGGCGCCGTCGTCCTTTGCGGTAAGGAATATGGTGTTGCTGACAGGATCGACCGCCACCGCTTCACAGTCCTGGGGGCCGTTCTCGTACGTGAACGAGATGGTCTTCCACACGTTCAGGTTTTTAGCGCGCGGCGAGCGCTTCGGGTCCACAATCGGCTCGCGAAAAATGTAGAGCGTGCACGATCCGCGTTTCGCGTTATTGTCGCCTATGTCGGCCACCAGGATGCAGCCGCCGTTGTCGCATTTGAACGAGGCGATATCCTCCCAATCCACGGCAGCGGCGCCCCTTATCAAGAATGTGGCGAGCGTCTTTCCGGTGGGACCTATCAGAAATGCGCGCGGGACGTCGCCTGAGTCGTTGTGCGTCCAGAACGCGCCGGGGTTGACGAGCGAGCGAGCCAATCCGCTGCTTTCCTTGATTTCCGGGTCGGACAGCGAGCCAATCGCCCTCGGCTTGCCATAGCGGAGCGGCGGCGGGCCCGGCTCGTCCGATACGACACCCTCGGACAGCGGCAGGAAAAGCATCACCGCAACGACAAGCAGCAGGATGCCGGGCTTTGTCATGTCAAGTTACAAGTTGACCTTCAATCCCTTGTCACGAAGATATTCTTTGACCTGTTTGATGCTCAGGATTCGGAAGTGGAAGACAGATGCGGCGAGCAATACCTGCGCTCCACCCTTCGTGGCAGCCTCGAGGAAATGCTCAAGCGTTCCCGCGCCGCCCGACGCGACGACCGGCAGGGAAACGGCGTCGGAGATGGCCCTCGTGAATTCGATATCGTAACCGTCCTTGGTGCCGTCGGCGTCCATACTGGTCGGCAGAATCACGCCCGCTCCCAGTTCCTCGCACTGTTTCGCCCAGGCGACAGCGTCCTTGCCGACGGGCTTTGTGCCGCCCGACACCACGAGTTCGAACCCTGAAGGCATCCGCTTGTTGCGCCTCGCGTCAACAGCGACGGTGATCCGCTGCGGGCCGAATTTCTTCGCGGCCTGCTTTATGAGGGAGGGGTCCTTGACGGCGGCGCTGTTCATGGAAACCTTGTCGGCTCCGGCTTTCAGAACGAGTTTGATATCATCAAGGCTGGAGATGCCGCCTCCGACAGTCAGGGGTATGCTGATGACCGAAGAGACGCCCTTGACCCATTCCAGCCGCGTCTTCCGATTCTCAAGGGTGGCGGCGATGTCGAGCATCGCGAGTTCATCGGCACCCTCTTTCTGGTAGAAGCTCGCGTTCTGGACGGGGTCGCCCGCGTCTTTGAGGTCAACGAAATGAACGCCTTTGACAACCCGACCGTCCTTCATGTCCAGACAGGGCATGATCCGGATTAACTCCATATTCTTTCCTTTCGTTGATGCGATTCAGCCAGGCCGGCGAGGCCCGGCCATGACAGCGATTTCAGCCACGTCCTTCACCTCGATGACGCCCTCCAGCGATTCGCTTTTGAGCGCGTCCTCGAACATGCGGGCGCAGTACGGGCAGGCCACCGCCAGCATGTTCGCGCCGGTTTCGGCGGCCTCGCGCAGTCGAACGCGCGCCGGACTTCCCTCGCCGCCGCCGATGATCTCGGTAAAGAAATTGCCGCCGCCTCCGCCGCAGCAGAGTGCGTCTTTCTTGTTTTTCTCCATCTCCACGAGGGAAAGACCGGGGACGGCCCGGAGGATCTCGCGCGGGGCGTCAAACTCGTCATTGTGCCTGCCGAGGTAACAGGGGTCGTGGTACGTGACCTTGGCCTTGAGTCCCGAGAGCGCGAGCGTGCCGGCGGCGACTAATTGGGCCAGCGCGTGGCTGTAGTGCACGACCTCGAAATCTCCGCCGTATGCGGGATATTTCTTCTTGAACGCATTGTATCCATGGGGCGAGAGCGCGATGATCTTCCTCACGCCCAGGCTCTTGAACATCTTTATGTTGTTTTCCGCCAGTTCCTGGAACAGACCCGACTCGCCGAGCAGCCTGACCTCGTTCCCGTCGCAAGGCTCCTTGTCGCCGAGCACGCCGAAGGAGATCCCGGCTTCGCTCAGAAGACTCGCCGCAGCGCGCGCCATCTGTTTGCCCCTGTCGTCATACGAGCCGACGCAGCCGACGTAGAAAAGGTATTCCTGCCCGTGGTACGGCGCGATGTTGAGGCCCTGTGCCCACTCGCCTCGGCCATCAGTCTGTTTGTAGGGGTTGCCATGGACGTGGATACCCTTGAGATAGTCCCGGACTGCGGGCGGCGTCATCCCGCGTTCGACCAGTTCCCGCCGGGCCTCGACAAAGATGTTGACGAGGTCAGGCCCGAACTCGAAGACGCAGTGCTCAGCGCAATTGCCGCAGGTGACGCAGGAATAGAATATCTCGGCGAGTCGCTGGGAGGGTTTGACATCGCCGTTGAGCATACCTCTAAGCAGCCACATTCTGCCGCCGGGCGAATACGTTTCAAACCAGAACTTCCTGTAGGTGGGGCAATTGAAATCGCGGTAGTCGCGCGTGAACTTGCAATAGCCGCAGCGGAAGCATCTATGGATGAGGTCTTGATATTCCATATCATACCTCCCAGTTGCCGGGATTCATGATGCCGTTTGGGTCGAGGACGGCCCGAATCTTCTTCATGAGCTTGACGGTCTCGGGGTCCATCTTACGTAGGATGAGCTTCTGGGCCGGCTCTTCGGCCTTCCAGGGGATTCCGCCCAGCTCAAGCGCCGCCGCATTGCTCTCATGGAGCGCCTTCTGCGCCTTGAGGCGGTCATTGTCATCGGCCCGATTGAAGGCGTATGCGTAGGCGAACATCATGCAATGGCCGCGCCCGATGGTGCGGACCGCCATTGAGTAGGGTGTGTCGTATTTCTCGGCGATCTCGATTCCTTTCCAGTAGGCTTTCGGGAACAGCTCGATGGGCATGATCGCGCCCACGTACTCGAAGCCGCCGCCCTTCTTCGTGTCGGCGAACTTGGTCATCTCTTTGAGCGGTGTTTCGAGGAAGCGCCCCTTCGCAAAAGTGGGCACGAACGGGAATCCGCCCTCTTTCTCATCCACGTAACTTCGGAGCGCATCGCGGATAGTCTGCTTCTTGAATTCCATTTCTCCGTCGGTATCGGCGGTAACGTAGATGAGCGAAACCTGAAGACCTTCCACGTAATGCGGCTGTTGCGAGGCCGACACATTGAGGTCTTCGGCCATCTCGGTCCCGCTTATCCTGTGGAGCACGTCCGGCATATGTTCGGGGTTCTCCGTGAGAAACATCATCACATCTTTCTTGGCGGGATTCGGGTAGAGTTTGATGGCGAGCTTGGTGACAATGCCCGTTGTGCCGTGCCAGCCGAGGAACAGTCCGGCAAGGTCGGGCAACGGGGCGCGTGAGAACCAGTAGGGAGTGGTAGAGCACGAGCCGAGCCTGCATATCTCGCCGGTGGGCAGCACGACTTCAAGCGCGTTGAGCATCTCGGAATGGAAACCCGTGGCCTGCGAGAGATGGCCGGAGCCGTGGATGAGCACATTGCCGGCAATCGTGGCGGCAGGAGGCGAATCGGGCATCGAATGTTTCAGTTTCGGGTGATGCTTCCTGAGGTATGCCTGCAGCATTCCCTGTGAGACGCCCGCCTCGACGACGGCATACCGGCTGGTCTCGTTCACCTCCAGGATGCGGTTCATGCGTTTCATGTCGATGACGATGCCCCGCTTGAGCGGTCGTGAGAGGCCTGAGAGCACAAGTCCCCCGCCGAGGGGAACCACGGGGACTTTTTCGCGGTTCGCAAGCTGCACGATGGCCTGGATTTCCTCCGGCGTGTTGGGAACGACCACGTAATCCGGTTGCCTGGGGTCCATCGTTCCCGAATCGCGCGAATAAATGAAAAGCTCCTCGGGGCGGTCCGAGACGTATTGCCTCCCCACTATCTCTGCCAGCGCCTCATATATCTGCGGCATGGCTTAACCCCATCCTTTCAATTGCTCGCCGAGCGCCAGGCGGCAGAGGTCGCTCAAGAGCATCGGCATCAACCCGTTCTGCGCGACTCTCTCACCGAGGGCGATCAGGCAGAACGGACAATTGAACACGCAGGCCGTCGCGCCCGCGTCGAGCATGTCCTGGATGTTCTTCTTCTGGATTTCATCGGCCAGGCGGTCCTCGCCCAACCCCAAAATGGCCGCTCCGCAGCAGAGCGCGTTCTCGCCGTCATACGTCCGCCGGACGCGCTCGGCGCCGACGAGCTGAATGATTTCGTCAACGAGGCCTTGCGTTTCGGGAACCAGGCGGTTCGAGCACGGGCGCTGATAGGCTACTTTCATCGGAATCTTCGTGATGTCGCTGGCGCGCTCCTTCATTTCCGCAAGCAGGAACTCGAAAAAGTGAACGGGCTTGAAGGGGACCTCGATGCCGAAAGCGGGCGCCCACGAGGTGAACGTGCCGTAGCATTCATCATGGAAGCAGATTATCTCGGCGGCCCGATTGGGATTCAGGTAATACTCCTGAATGTTCGCGATGGTCTTGGGCAGCCTTTCCCTGATGACGGAGTTGCGCGCGAAGTGCAGGAACATGAGGTTGCAGAAGATATCGTTGCCGGAAATTGTCGAGACGCCCTCAAAGAGGCTGCCTTGGATCGAGAATTTCTCGAACATCCCGAATGCGCACATGTCAAGTATCGGGCCTTGGAGTTCGCGGCGCTGTATTTTCCCGTCCGGCGCCATCATCCTGACTTGCTGCTTCTCGATGGGCTTGGGCACGGGGTGGATGCCCAGCTTTTCCTGGACTTCCACAATCTGATAGAATGGATGATTGCCGTGCGGGCAATACTCCTCGCACGCATAGCAAGTCACACACCGGCGGAGCACGAACGAGTCCTCGCCGCGCGCGATTTTCAGCCGTTCCTTCCGGGCCGATTCAGGGTCGAGCTTGATGTATTGGCATCGCGTGAGGCAGTCGCATCTCTCACATGACACGCACAGCCGCTCATCGAACTTCAGGCGATACACCGGACGCCTCCTTTATTCGAGTCCAATTCACACGCGTGAGTCTGTTCTGCAATTCGGTTTTCGGTCGCAGGGCGGGCGCCCAAACAGGGGCGCCCCTACAATGAGGGAACAGCCTTGCGCGACGGGGTTCCGAAGCGACTCACCTATTTTTTCTCCTCTTTTTTCTCCTCGGATTCCGTCACGAATCTCTGTATATCCGCTTTCGCCTTCAACTCGTCTACGTGCGCTCTCACTTGGGTCTTGACTTTTTCCTGCTTCAGATAGTCCTTGACCCGATCCTGAATGTCTTCGAGAGGGACTTTCGATTCGGGCTTCTTGTCAACCACCTTGATGATGTGATAGCCGAATTGCGTCTCGACGATGTCGCTCACCTCGCCAACGTTCAATGCGAAGGCCGCATCCTCGAATGGCTTCACCATCTGGCCCCGACTGAAATAGCCGAGGTCGCCGCCCTGCGCCCCGCTCGGGCCTTCTGAGACCTCCTGTGCGAGCGCGGCGAAGTCTTCTCCCTCCTTAAGCCTGCTCTTCAATTCTTCCATCTTCGCCCGCGCCTCCGATTTCGTCGCCTCGTCGGCATCGGGCGCGACCTTGATCAGGATATGGCTGGCGCTTATTTGCTCGGGCTGCATGAACATTTGGGAGTTTTCATCGTAGTACTTCTTCGCCTCTTCATCCGACACGGTTGTCGCGTCCGCGAAATTTTCGTTGATGAATCGCTGAATAGTCATCTCCCTGACTACGTTCACCTTGAGCGTGTCGGGAGTCATCCCTGCGCGGCCCAATGCCTTCTCAAATTCGTCCTGGTTCGGGAAGCGCGCGCGAAGCCTGTTGACCTGCTCCTCGACGGCCGGCCCCTCCACGGCTATCCCCGAATCCAGGCCGTCGCGGTAAATCAATTCGATTTCGATGAGATTGTCAAGAACCTGCGCTCTGAGCTTAGACATCTTTGTGTCGGCGTGGGGGCCGCCCATCCCAATGAATGAGCGCTGTACGCGCGACACCTCGCGCTCAAAGTCGGCCTTGGTTATCACAACGCCGTTGACCACTGCCGCTCGTTCCTCGACGCTTTTCTGTTCCTCTTCTGCGACCGCAAAACCGGTCGCGCATGCCACGGTCACCGCAATCAAGGCGCACACCCACTTTTTCGGTTTCATTCAGGTTTTCTCCCTTCAGGTTGACTAAAGCCGGCGACGCCCCTCGCCGCCGGCCTGCAAGCAACTCCGGAAAATATCCGTTTCAGATTATGCCACGGAAGCCGTGCATGTCAAGGATAAAATCCGCTGCGGAGCCTTCGTCATTGTGAGGGAGAAACGTAGTTCCGACCGAAGCAATCCCGGTCGGTGGCCCCCGGCGCTGTATCGAGATTGCTTCGTCATCCCGCGCTTCGCGGGATTCCTCGCAATGACTTTCCTGAGAAAACGAGCGGATTCTCGGATTTTGCAGCCAAATCAAAGACAGGGTCGGAATCAATTCAGAGATAATCCTCCTTCTTCAGTCGCCGGAGGAGAATCGTTTCGGCGGCCTTGACGAGCAGTTCGCCATACTTGTCGGCATCATAGCGGTCAACGTTTTCCATGCCCGCGATATAGGGAATCGCCTTGACGGCCTGTCCGCGCGCGCCCGACTCGACGATGATGAGGTTCACCCGCTCGCCGGGTTTTGGGCTTTTGCCCGAGGCGATCAGCGCCTTGCTGGCGGCCGCCATCGCGGTGTTGGTCTTGTAATCGGCGGGGTTCTTGGAAAGTTTCTGCGAGATGACAAGCTCTCTCGCGGGAACATCGCCGCTCTTGAGGTGGGCGAGATACTCCTTCAAGACTCCGAGCAACTCCGGCTCCTTCCGCCTGAATTCATCGGCAGTCGCCACGGACGAGAGTATTTGCAACATCTCCTTTTGCATCCTATTAACGATGGGCGGCACGTCGGAGCGGCGCAGTTCGATGCCTCTCATTTTAAACTGACCCGTGTCGAACAGGCCGAAATATCGGTTGGCGACGGCGAGCGTGGGCGAGGTTTTCGAGGGCACAAACGCGATCCATTTGTAGTTGCCCTCAAGCATGATCGGAATGCCGACCGCTTCAGTGATCTCCCGAAGCAATCCGCCCTGCTCGGCCTGAGTCATGCCGGGCTTTCGGACCCAGAGCGAGTCCACAATGGCGTGCACCAGCTCGAAGCCGCGACGCTCCGCTATCTCCTTTGCCTGAAGCAGCTTCTCGCGGCCCAGCGCGGTGACGGCCTCATGCGCCTCGATCCGGCCGAACCGCGCGTTCTTGTAGCCCAGATATCCGAAGCATGTCACCAGCATCCACTTGAGCGCGGTCTGCCGCCGGTCATACACGGCTCTGAGGTCTGGATCGTCCGCGCGTCTGGACAGTTCCTTATAGGTGCGGCGCTTCCACAAGATCGGCTCGAGCACGCGCGGCACAAGCCCTCGCCGCTTTCGGCAGGAATGATAGCCTATCTCGGGAACCGGCTCGCCCTCGCAACATGAGCA
This sequence comes from uncultured bacterium, assembly GCA_964510165.1. Taxonomy (GTDB): domain Bacteria; phylum Abyssobacteria; class SURF-5; order SURF-5; family SURF-5; genus CAZEBC01. The sequence continues at coordinate 5,531 of CAZEBC010000079.1, read as the reverse complement.
GTTTATGGTCTCGGGGGAGATATTATGGTTCACCATGATCGCCGGATACATCGAGGCGAAGTCTATCTCCATCACGTCCTCGTACAGGCCCGGCCTCGGCAGGTACACAAGGCCGCCCTTGTCGGCGGTGAGCAGGTCGAGGCCGCTCTTGAAATCTTCCGGCATCCGCTTGTGCCAGGGGATGAGGATTCCGTCGCGCATCGCCATATCGAGCTGCATGGACGAAATGCCGGTTCCGGGCGAGGTGCGCGCAAGGCGCTGGATTGGAATCCTGGTGAGGCGCGCAATCTCGAACAGGCCCTCCAGTCCCGTTTCCGACGCGATAAAGGAGTTCTTCACGTCTATGTGCCAGCGCCCGAACAGGGTTCGCGCGGGCGCCCGATAGACGATCTGACCGTACGAAAAATAGGAGACTTCCTTGCGGATGCCGATTTTCCGGCCGGCGTCCCGATTGAGGGAAAGAGAGCGGCCGCGCGCCTGCGCCATCTGCAACAGGCGTGGAAGTATGAACGAGTCGCCCCATTCGGTGAGGATCAGGTCGGGATCGTGCCGGACGAGCGTGTCCTCGACTGTATCCAGCAGTTCGTCCTCTTCGAGCACATATTCGCGCCCGCCGACCTCCATCCTCAGGTTGCAGCGCTCGCCGCCGTAGTTGGGGTTTATCCCGTCACTGGCAACCGAGAGCTTGAGCGTCTCGAGCGGCGGCAGCGAGTAGTCAATCTCCGACGGCGGGTCCGATGTGTGGATGGAAGAAACGTTGCCGTTGGCAGACTGCTCGACCTCGCAAGACGCCAGCGGAAACAGGCCCTTCTCATATAGATACATCTGCGCCAGCGGAATGTCGCAGTTGAACAGTTCGACGCCGCTGACCGAAGCGGCATGTTTCACGGCGGGATCGAAGGCGGGGCAGTCGGCGCTGACCTCCAGCACGGGCTTGTCCCGGCCCATCCAGAAATCACGCCGCTCGGTCATCCGGAACGAGGCCGAAAGCTTCTTTGTGAGGATGCTCTCCCTGACGCGCCTGAGCGCGTTCGGCGCGCCCGCGACGAAGAACGATGGCCGATAAGGGTCCGAGAGGCGCACGCGCCGGCCCTCGGCATCAATTATCCACAGCGCCATTCCGCGCTCATCGGGATATATGTCGAACAGCCATCCCTTGATCATGCCGCATCACGCTTTCATAGTACATTTAAACTGCATCCATTGACAAGAGATGTGAATGAAAATAGCGCCGCGCCTCTTCCATTTTGGCCGCCCCTCAATTATAATCGGACTCGCACAACTTCTGCGCCCAAAGCTCACACCAATGAAAGGACTCCATCATGGCTCTTGACGTGATCATTCGAAACGGGACCGTGATTGACGGCAGCGGCAAGAAGGGGAAGCGGGCCGACATCGGCCTAAGCGGCGACAAGATCACCGCCCTCGGTGATCTGTCCGGCGCGCGGGCGGAGACCGAAATCGACGCATCGGGCCTCGCCGTCACGCCCGGCTTCATTGACATCCACTCGCATTTCGACTGGCCCGTCATTGACCCGAACCACAGCGACCGCCTCAGCCCGATGGTCAAACAAGGCATCACCACGATGGTCACCGGCAACTGCGGTTTCTCGCCCGCGCCGCTTTCCAGACAGCACAGCGACATTGCGCTTCGGCGGGCGGCTTTGCTGTTGATGGGGGAGCAGCTCTCCAAAGGAGCGAGCATGGAGGAGATATTCCCATGGGAAACGATGGGTCAGTTTCTCGACCACATTGAGAGGCAGGGTTTGGCGTTCAATATCGCGGAACTGGTCGGTCACGGCGCAATCCACGTCGCCGTCAAGGGAGAGGATACGACGCCCCCGAATCGCGAAGGGCTGGAGCAAATGAAGCGTCTTGCGCGGCAAAGTCTCGAGCAGGGCGCAATCGGCATCTCGACCGGGCTTGGATATTCGCCCGGCATTTTCAGCCCACAGGAGGAGATCATCGCGTTCGCGAAGTTGGCGAAGGAATACAACGCCATGTTCCCCTCACACTTGCAGGCCTATAGCTGGGTTTCGCCCGCGTACGAGGAGATCGGCGGCGAGCCGCACAACATTCGCTCGGTCAAGGATTTCATCAGGGTCGGCGAGCAGACCGGCCAGCCGCTGCAAATTTCGCACCTCATCTTCGTCGGCGAGAAAACCTGGGCCGAAACGACCGACGCGGTGCTGGGCGAGATCGAGGCCGCCGTCAAGCGCGGCGTGGACGTCGGCTTCGACGCCTACGCCTACACGATCGGCATCTCGACCATCGCGGTCATTTTCCCCGCGTGGGCGCTGCCCGACCTGATCAATAATCTGCAGAATCCGGAAACGCGCGAGCGCATCCGGGGCGAACTCGACATGGCGAGAGGGATGCTCCAGTTCGGCTATGACGACCTGATCCTCATGTGGGGCGGCTCGCCCAAGCTCACGCAGTACGAGGGCATGAGCATCCGCGAGATCGCCGAGGCACGCGGCGAAGACCCGTTCGATTCCTACTGCTATCTGGTGGTCGAAAGCAAGGTGCTCGCGCGCATCTTCCTGGCGCAATACAGCGGAAACGAGAAGGATGAATCGGTGCTGAGGCGCGTGCTCGCGCATCCGCTCAACTCGTTCGAGACCGACTGCATCATCGCGCCGAGCGGCTGGCAGTATCCGAATGCATGGGGGAATTATCCCCGCATTCTCGGCCACTATGTGCGAGAACTCGGGCTGATGCCGCTGGAAGAAGCCGTGCGCAAGATGACGTCGCTGCCAGCCTCGCGCGCGGGCCTCAAGGAGCGCGGCCTCTTAAAGAAGGGTTACGCTGCCGATATCGTCGTCTTCAATCCCGACACGGTGATCGACAGGGCAACCATCAAGCGGCCCACATTGGATTCGGTCGGCATCGAATACGTCGTGCTCAACGGTCACGTGGTCGTGAACAAGGGCGAGTACAAGGCGGGCCAATTGCACGGCAAGGTGTT
>CAZEBC010000079.1:0-2463 GCA_964510165.1 uncultured bacterium | reverse complement strand
GGGAGAGGGCAGGGTGAGGGGCTTTGACAACCTTCGGGAGGTTCCCATGAACAAGACAGCGCGCGCAATGGCGCATCTCTCATACGGAATCTACGTCCTCACGTGCGCGAAGGGCGGCGAGAAGCACGGCATGATCGCCTCATGGGTCTCGCAAATCTCGCACGATCCGCCGCTTATCATGGTGGCGGTCAGGACCAACCGGCGAATTCATCCGATACTTCAGGAAGCGGGCGCGTTCGCGCTTCACGTGCTGGATAAATCGGACAAGAAGCTTATCGGGCGCTTCAAGCTTCCGACTTCAGAGGAGAGATTTCAGGGGCTCGATTGTACCGCCGCGGAAACGGGCAGCCCGATCATAAAGAGTGCGCTCGCGTGGCTGGATTGTACGCTCGTTGATTCCATAACCCCCGGCGACCATACGCTGTTTATAGGTGAGGCGCTCGCGGCGGACTGCTCGGAGGGAACCCCCATGACGAGTATCGATTACGGCAAGGTCTATCTCGGCGATTCCTGACGCGGCTCGGTGAACACGCAGATGCTGGCGGGCCGGTGCTGCCTCAGCTGTCCGGCAACCTTGGAATACTTGTGGTGGATCAGGCCCCGGTCATACTTCCAGAACATCTCGAGCAGGTCGGAGCGCTCCTCGTCGGCGAAATACTCCATCGAAGCGAAATAGAACTTCTCTTCCTTTTCGATATGTGGCGGATAGAACCGAACCAGTTGGTCGAGACATTCAAGGATGTCCTTGGCTGAATCCCTGTTGCCGGAGATGTACTCCTGATTCGCGTCGGCCAACCTGGTGACGGTCGCTCTTGACGACACATGCTCTTCAAGCAACTCCTTCAGCACTTTTCTCTCGTCCTCGGACAACTCCTTTTCCGCCGCCTGCTTGAAAAGGAAATCCTCCTCCTTGCCGTGATGGCATTTGTCCGTGTACATCCGCAGGAAGTCGACCATGCTCTCGATGATGCACGGCTCGACCTCATGCGTTTCCCGAATCCTGGTCACTTCCTCCTTCATTGTTTCCCGCACACGCTCAATCAGCCGATGTTCCTTCATTAGAGCGCCGATTGGCAACATGGTAAATCCCCCCTTGCAAAGCCCCGTCGTGCGGAAACATTTCTACTTTAACATCACATCTTGAATCGGGCTAACCTACATCCCGAATTCTCGGTGATTCTTCGATGGCTTAACCACGCGCTTGATCGCCCCTCGCATTTCCATATATCATGGTTCTGCCGCTTGACTCCTCGCGCCAACGAAAGGAAACAGTGTGATCCCCGATTCCCTGTTAAAGCGCATTCATGATGTCGTTGCCGGCATGGCCGATGAAGCAACCGATTTTCTTGTTCAACTCGTCCGCGCGCAGTCAATGAATCCGCCGGGCGATACCACCCGCGCCGCCAAAGTGATTCAGAACAAACTGAAAAAATTCAGGAGCCCGGCAGAGGTTCAGTCCTTCGACGACGACAAGCCAAACATCATCCTGCGCTTTGGCAGCAACAAAGGGAAAAAGCTGTGCTTCAATTCCCACATGGACACCGTGCCTGTCGGCGACACAAGCAAATGGACCCATGACCCCTTCGGCGGCGAGATAGCGGACGGCCAACTCTATGGCCGAGGCAGCGCCGACGCCAAAGGATGCGCGGCGGCGATGCTCATGGCGGCACGCGCCCTCGAAAGGGCCGGACTCGAACTCAACGGACAGCTCGACGTCGCCATTGTCAGCGATGAGGAGACAGGTGGCTCGATGGGCACTCAATATCTGCTCGACAAGGGCGTGCTCAAGCCGGATATCGCGGTCATCGGAGAGATCACTTCGAACCGGGTTGCCATCGCGGAGAAGGGGATGCTTGCCATCAGGCTCACCACTCACGGGCGAACCGCACACGCAAGCACGCCATGGGAAGGCGTGAGCGCGATCAGCCACATGGCGCGGCTCATCCGCGAAATCGAGACCACCCTCGCGAAATCTTTCAGGAACAAGAGACACCCGCTTACGCCGCCGCCCTCGTTCAATTTCGGACTGATAGAGGGCGGCGTCGCCATCAATATTGTGCCTGATGAGTGCCGCCTCACCATGGACCGGCGGACCCTGCCGGGCGAATCGCAGGACGAAGCCGAGGCCGAGATCGCATCCATTATCGAAGCCCTCAGGAAATCGGACCCGACGTTTGACGCTGACTACTCGGTCCTCTATCGGGCGAACTCGTTCGAGACCCCGCCCGACAGCCACATCGTGATATCGGTCTCGCGCGTGTGCGAACTGATGGGCCTCAACCCCGAACCCATCGGCTATCAGCAGGTCAGCGACGGCCGCTTCTTCGCCGAGAGAGGAATCCCGACCGTGCTGCTCGGGCCGGGCACGGCGGAGTTGGCGCATACGCCCGACGAGCACGTGCCGATTGCCGCCGTGATCGAGGCGGTCAAGATTTACGCGCTCATTGCCATTGAACTGCTTGG
>CAZEBC010000078.1:0-17050 GCA_964510165.1 uncultured bacterium | reverse complement strand
GCCGGGCCTGCGAAGGCTTCGGCGGCAACGTGATGATGACATCTCCGGACCACAATTCCGGCACCGACCGCATGGCCGAGGTCGCCTCGAAGCTTCATGCCGATGTCTACATCAATGTCCAGGGCGACGAGCCGCTCGTGGACCCCGACGCCGTGGACCTGCTCATCAAGACCATGTTCGACGACCCCACCATCAAAATGGGAACCCTCAAGCGGCCAATGAATTCTTACGAGGATTTCACAAATCCGAACATGGTGCGCGTGGTCTGCGACAAGGACGATTTCGCGCTCTATTTCTCCCGCGCGCCAGTCCCGTTCCTCACCCGCGACCGCTTCGAGGAACATCGCGGACTCGTATTCAAGCACATCGGACTGTATTCGTTCCGGCGCGACTTTCTTCTGGAGTTCTCCAATATGCCGCCGTCACCGCTCGAGCGGGCCGAGCGCCTCGAACAGCTCCGCGTGCTCGAAGCCGGCATCAGGATAAAGGCACTCACCACCGATTACGAATCTATCAGCGTCGAGACGCCCGCCGACCTCGAACGTGTCCGCGCCCTGTTCGCGCAGAGAAAGGGCGCCTGATGCCCAAGCCCGTCATCGGAATCACCATGGGCGACCCCGCCGGAATCGGCCCCGAGATAGTCGCCAAGGCGCTCGCAAACAAATCCATACAGTCCGTCTGTACGCCCGTCGTGTTCGGAAGCGCCCGGTATCTCGGAGCCACGGTGGCAGCGAAACTGGTTGAGGTACGTACGGCGGCGAAGATTCCAGTCGGGCGGAAGAGCGTCGAAGCGGGCGAAGCCGCACTCTCCTATCTGATTGCCGCCGTCAAGGCCGCGCTTGCCCGCGACATCGCCGCGCTCGTGACTGCGCCTGTCAGCAAGGCCGCAATCCACATGGCCGGTTACGCCGATTTCACCGGTCACACCGAATACCTGGCCAACGTTGCGCAGACGCGCTCATTCGCCATGATGTTTCACAGCAAGCGCCTGAAAGTCTCGCTCGTCACCACCCATCTGCCGCTCCGGTCTGTGGCTCGAGCCATCACGACACAAAGGGTGCTCGACGTTATCCGACTCTCGAACCAGGCGATGCAAAAACTCGGCGTCGCCGCTCCGCGCATTGGCGTGGCCGGGCTGAACCCGCACGCGGGCGAGGACGGCGCCTTTGGAGACGAGGACTCGCGCGTGATAGCTCCGGCGGTCGAGAACGCTCGCGCCTCGGGCATCGAAGCTCTCGGACCGCTCCCCGCCGACACGCTCTTTCACGCCGCGTACAATCGCAAGTTTCATCTCGTGGTCGGCATGTATCACGATCAGGCGCTCGCTCCGTTCAAGATGGTCGCGTTCGAGAAGGGCGTCAACGTCACGCTTGGCCTGCCGTTTGTCCGAACCTCGGTCGACCACGGAACGGCATTCGACATCGCGGGCAAAGGCCTCGCCTCGGAAACCAGCCTCGTCGAGGCCATCAAACTCGCCGTCCGATTGACAAGATGACTCTTAATTCATTCGATCTCATCCGAAAATACAACATCAAGCTCAAAAAGGGCCTCGGCCAGAACCTGCTCCTCGACCCGAACATCAACCGCAAAATGGCCGATGTCGCCGGGGTCGGCCCCGATGATTCAGTCTTCGAGGTCGGAGCCGGCATCGGCGACCTCACCCAGGTGCTCGCACAGCGCGCCCGAGAGGTGTTCACTGTCGAGATCGACCGCAGCTTCGAGCCAGCCCTGAAGGAACGATTCGGCGACAACCCTCGCATTAAGATATTCATCGGCGACGTGCTCAATCATCCCGTAGAAGAGCTGATCGAGCGATTCCTGCCGGACGCCGAGAATCTGAAGATGGTCTCCAATCTTCCGTACTACATCACGTCGCCCATATTGACCCATTTCCTCGAAGGCAAGACTCGCTTCAACTCGCTCACCGTCATGGTCCAGAGAGAAGTTGCAGAACGCATCGTCGCCCAGCCCGGCACAAAGGACTACGGCATCCTCTCGATATCCTGCCAACTTTACTCCGAGCCATATGTCGCCCACATTGTCTCGCCCAACTGCTTTCGCCCAAAGCCCAAGGTCGAATCCGCCATCGTGCACCTTCCCGTCCGCGACGTCCCGCTCACTGAGGCAGAGCGAAAGATGTTCTTCAGAATCGTGAGCGTCGCATTCGCCCAAAGACGCAAGAAGCTGATAAACGCGCTTTCGCCCGAAAATTTTCTGTCGCTCGGAAGAGAGCGCCTCCTCGAAATACTGATGCAAAGCGACATCTCACCCGACTGCCGTGCCGAGACCGTTTCGGTCAAACAGTTTGCCCGACTGGCATCTCTCGCGAGCCGGGGTCGCGAATAATCCACAACTTGTCCACATTCCGGATGCCCTGCTCATGAAAATTCTGCACTCATAAGTTATTGCCATAAAATATGTTACGATGCCATAGCGATCCAGCGATGTCCCATGTGTGCTTCCTGTGGACACGGTTGTGGATAACCAAGAACCTGGCGGAACATGCGGGAATCTCAACGATTACAGTGTACACGCTTCGCTCGATGCGAAACACGGCGCAATTCTACGAATTTAGGTATAATATGGCAAAATATAGCGTATTTTCCCGCTATTGGGCAAGTCTGGTTGTTGATTTTGAAGGGTCATTTGGGTATCATTTCCTCCGTTAGCACTCTTTCGAGGAGAGTGCTAGCATTGATGGTAAGGTCAAGACCGAACTCGCAGCAGATCACTCTATAAGAAGGAGGGAATGCAAGAAAATGAAATTCAAACCTCTTAAAGACAACGTCTTACTCCAAGTCCTCGAGGCCGAGACCAAGACGGTCGGCGGTCTGTTTCTGCCCGACACCGCAAAGGAAAAACCACAGCAGGGCAAGGTCATCGAGGTCGGCGCGGGCAAGCGCCTCAAGAAGGGCGACGCCGCCCCGATGAGTGTGAAGAAAGGCGACAAGGTTCTGTTCAGCAAGTACGCTGGGAACGAAGTCAAGATCGAGGGCGAAGAATATCTTATCGTGAGCGAGAAGGATATCCTTGCCATCCTCGAAGATTAACGAAACCATGGAGGTCCTATGCCAGCGAAGGAACTGCTGTTTGATGAACAGGCACGACAAGCCCTGCTGAAAGGGGCGGACAAACTCGCCAAGGCGGTCGGCATCACGCTCGGGCCGCGCGGCAGATATGTGATCCTCGACAAGAAGTTCGGAGCGCCGGCCATTATTAATGACGGCGTCACCATTGCCAAAGACATAGATCTCGAGGACCATTTTGAAAACATGGGCGCTCGTCTGCTCAGGGAAGTCGCCACCAAGACGCAGGACGACTCCGGCGACGGCACCACCACCGCGACTGTGCTCGCTCATTCCATGATTCGCGGCGGAATGACCATCCTGGCCTCGGGCGCCGACGGCATGGCCATCAAGCGGGGCATCGACAAGTCGGTCGAGGCGGTTATCGCCGAGATCAAGAGCCACAGCAAGTCAATCAAGAAGCCCAATGAGATCGCGCAAGTGGCCACGATTTCCGCCAACAACGACGCGCAGATCGGCCAGATGATCGCCGAAGCGATGGAGAAAGTGGGCAAAGACGGCGTCATCACCGTTGAGGAAGCCAAGACCCTCGAGAGCAACCTCACTATCGTTGAGGGAATGCAGTTTGACCGCGGGTATATTTCGCCGTATTTCATGACCGATCCCAACCGCATGGAAGTCGTTCTCGATAACCCCGTCATCCTGCTCCATGACAAGAAGATCTCGTCCATAAAGGACGTCCTGCCTCTGCTCGAACGAATCGCGCAGACCGGAAAGAACCTGCTTATCATCGCCGAGGACGTCGAGGGCGAGGCGCTCGCCACCCTCGTCGTGAACAAGCTGCGTGGCACCCTGAAGGTGTGCGCGGTCAAGGCCCCCGGCTTCGGTGACCGCCGCAAGGCGATGCTTGAGGATATTGCGATCCTCACGGGCGGTCAGGTCATCGCCGAAGAACTCGGCCTGAAGCTCGAAAGCGTCTCGATGGATATGCTCGGCACGTGCAGACGAGCAGTCATCGACAAGGAAAACACCACCATCGTTGAGGGCGCCGGAAAGAAGAAGGAGATTGACGGCAGAGTCTCGCTCATCCGCAAGCAGATCGAGGAGAGCACCTCCGATTACGACCGCGAGAAACTACAGGAGCGGCTGGCAAAGCTTGCCGGCGGAGTGGCCGTCATCAACGTCGGCGCGGCCACCGAGGTGGAACTGAAGGAGCGCAAGGCCCGCGTGGAAGACGCGGTCTCCGCCACCAAGGCGGCAGTCGAGGAAGGCATCGTGCCCGGCGGAGGAGTCACCCTGCTGCGCGCGACAACCGTGGTTGACACCCTCGGCCTTGAGGGCGACGAGAAGGCGGGCGCGATGGTGCTCAAGCGCGCGCTGGAGGAGCCGGCCCGCACCATCGCTCGCAACGCCGGTGAGGACGGCTCCGTGGTGGTCCAGAACATCCTGGCCAAGAAAACGCACGAGTACGGGTTCAATGCGGTCACGCTGAAGTACGAGAATTTGCTCCAGAGCGGCATCATGGACCCGACGAAGGTCGCGCTGACCGCCCTCCAGAATGCGGCCAGCATCGCCGGGATTATGCTCACCACCGAAACCCTGATCTCGGAGAAAGAGGAAAAAAAGAAGAAGACCCCGCCCATGCCCAAGCATGGCCCCGCTATGTATTGAGCACGTTGGGGCTGGAGAAGAAAAGAAATGGCCGGGAGCCGCAAGTGCGGTTTCCCGGCTTGGTTATTTGGGGACACGCGGGTTATTCGGAGACACCATGCGGCACGGTGTTCCCGAATAACCTTGCTACGACAAGAACACCTTCCGTACCGCGGGGTGCAGGCCGGGGCCGACCGCCTCGATCGCCTCGGTCCTCGCCTTTCGCAGTCTCTCCTGATGCTCGGCGAAATGGTCGGTCGAGTACAGCTTTCTCGGATGGATCAGGATCGGGTCCACCATCCGGATCGCCTTCGGCACTTCAAACCCGATATCCGGGTCCATCTCCCAGTCCTCCAATCCGCCCCGACACAGTGAGTCCAGGATTCCCATCGTGTCATTCAGCGTGATGTCGTGGTAGCGTCTGCCTTCGCCGACGCCGCCCGTATTGATCAGGAAACACCGCAGATGCTTGAGATTCTTTATGATCTCGTAGAAGATGTTCGCGTGCTCGGCCTTGTTGCCCACCATGAACGGGTCGTAGAAGAACTCGCTGATGATCTTGCCCGCCTGCGTCGGGTCGCCCGCCGATGACTGCATCGCCTGGCCAAGCACCATGAAGGCCGCCGCCTGCTCCGCGTTCAGACGGCAGATTGCCGGGATGGTCGGTCCGCGCGTGATCAGGATCAGGTTGTCCACGCCGTCCACGCTGATGCGGTTGCTCGCGTGCATGAAGTCGCGCCGCACGATAATGGCCCTGCCATTCGATGTCTTGTCCGAATTGTAGAAATCGAAGGTCCCGTCCGGGTCCAGCCACACGTTTTCATAAAAAGTCGCTGGCTTGAGCGCGCCATAATAGGTCTCGCGCTGGTCGCGGGGATTCAGTCCGTCGGTCTTGACGAAGATGCCGCCCGCCTCGAACCCGTGGAACGAGCCGTCCGGCAGGAGTGTTCCGCCGTCATCCTGAATTAGCCAAGACTCCTCGTGGTCTTTCCAAGCGAGCACGCGGCTGGTGGTGGTTGTCTTGCCGTTTGCCGACAGGGCGACCATCAATGAGCGCACCCATTGATATCCGCCGTGCGCCTGCTGGAGATAGTCGGACCGGCAGCCCGCATGCAGGAAGATGCCGCGCCCCTTGGCCTTGGCCGCCCAGTCTTCCGCCGCGAAAATCCCCTTCTTCAATTCGCCGAAGTAGTTGCTGTTGCGGACGATCTTGACCATCCGGCCATCCGGCAGATATGCGAGCCGAATGGTAATGTCCTTCGAGGGCAGCGGCTTCTTCCGGTTAAGTTCGAATTGCTCATCGGTGAAGAAGATGACGGTGTACGTCGGAACGTGTGCGCCTCCGTTCACGCGGCCAAACTGATTCTCGCCCGCGTACACCAGATGGGCGAAGCGTTCGGGGACAATCGCCCGCGCCGTTGTGCCGAGGGAGCCGTCGCCGACCAGCAGGTCGAGGCTGACAAGCCTCTCGCGCGAGAGAACCTGCTCGCATTGCTGGAGCAGTTTCTCCTCGGCCTCGCCGAATCGGTCATCTATGTTGTCCTTTGTGAACTGGGCCGCGCGCGAATTCGGCTCGGAATCCACGCAGTAGTTCCCGTAGGCCGAGATGGTCAAACCCTCTTCATTCTCGACCATGCGCTTCAATTCGGCGGGATCGGGATTATGGGTCAGCCGGTTCTCGGCGCGCGCACGCTCGAAGATGCGCTGTGCGGTTTCTATGAATCGTTCGATGGTAAAGTTCATGTGTCTGTTTCTCCCGTCGAGTTTCGCCTGAAATCAGAGAGAGGTTCGGATTGCTGGGGCGGGCGCCGTCACGGAGTCGTGTGACGCGTTCGTGTTACAACGCAACCAGGGATTTGGGTTCTTCGGTCCATGGCCCTGCGGCCCTGCGCCTTCACAGTGTGCACTGACCTGAGTGATGTTTCCGTGCTGCAACCTCGCGAAAGATTATACAGCATCCCGCCCGCAAATGCAAAATCCGGCTTACATTAAATTACCCGCGCGCCACGCGCCACGGACGTTCCTATCCGCAGATTATTCATGTTTTCGCTGATTCCCCCCCGAGCGCTTCGAAGAATGGGTTGATGAAGTCGCTGCAAGTTGGGTTTCTTTGCAGGCGGGCGAGCGATAGAAGGTTATGTTGCGTTCGAAGTGTTCAATGAGGCGGAGGAGGTCATTCATTGGTTTCAAGTTCAGAAAACTTATCCACGAAGAGAACGAAGCACCACGAAGAGTCAGCGGTAACGGTATTATTGCAGACGGCGGGAGCGGGCGGCTGTGGACATAGTGGACGTAGTGGACAGGGTGGACGATTTTTGCACTATGCAAGCACCGACGGACACGGACAAGTAGGGCGTGAGGGGCGCTCGCGGGGTGAGCGAGGGCTATTCCTCGGTCATGACTTTGCGGGATTTTTCGGAGAGGCGGGAGAGTTCGGCCTTCTCCAGCTTTTCGTCGACGAGTTCGCGATGGATTTCGACGCCGTGGTACATGAAGGAGCGCTGTATGAAGTCGAACTGGCTCTCGATGGCGGTGCGGGCCGACTTATAGCCGTGGACAAGCGCGAGGTCCACCAGTTTTCGGGAGGCGTTCAGTGGGTTGTGGAACATGGTGGGGTCTTCGGGGTCGGGCTCAATCAGAATGGTGGTGACCTTCGGGTTCTGCATTTTGTAGCGCTCGATCTTTCGGAGCAGAATCTGGTGGAGGATGCTGCGGTAGGACTGCTCGAGGATGCCGAGCGGGCCGAGGTTCTTGAGCAGGCCGCGCTTTTTGCTGACGAACGGGACCAGCGGGTTGACGCAGATGATGAGGTCGGCGCCGTGGTCAACGGCGATGTCGAGGTTGGATGCGTTGCATATTCCGCCGTCTATGTAGTAGCGGTCGTCAATCTTGACGGGGCTGTAGGTGAGAGGGAGCGCGATGGAGGCCTCGACGGCCTGCGAGATGGGCACTTCCATGTCGCCGACCTCCCCGAACACGCGTCGCTCGGTGGTGTCGAGGTCGGTGGCTATTATGTAGAGCTCGGTGCCCCGCTCCCTCAGTTCCGAGAAGCTGTTGGTCCCCTGGGCTTCTTCGAGCACGGTTTCAAGGAATCGCCGAATCCGTTTCGAGGAGAGCAGGCTCGTCACGAAGAAGCTGGAGAGGAAGAGCGGGATATCCTTGTTGGGCTCATTCCAGAATTTGGTGAGGCCGCGGTAGAGGTTGGGCACGAAGCCGGCCACTTTTTCTAGAAATTCCTTCACATTCGGGTAATACACCTGCGCCCACTCCAGGGAGCGCCGCTCGAGCATCATCCTGAAGGGTATCTTGTTTGCGGCGCACGCGGCCACAAACGCGCCGGCGCTTATTCCCATGTAGATATCGAAGTTGCGGATGCCGAAATCGTAGAGCGCCCTGACGGCGCCGAACTCGGTGAATCCTCCGAGTATGCCGCCGCCCTCGAGCAGAAGGGCGGTTTTTCCTTTGCCGCGCCTTGGGGCGAGGAGCATATCGGCGAACTTCTCGCAACCTTGTATTCTGCTGGAATGAAAGTCAACGCCGCCGACGCGGCCCCAAGTGTAAGGCTGGACGGATTGGTCGTCGTTGATGAGTCCGATGCGTCCGCTGTAATCCTGCCTGAGCTTTTTCAGCGCGGGCATTATCGGATAGGCGCCTTCGCCTGGGAAGACCAAGAGGATTCCGTTGAGGTAGTAAGTAAGGTAATCGTGGGCGGACTCGATATCGGCGCAGCTCAGAATCTCAAGGGCGCCGCCACGCTTCCTAGCCGATTCGATAAGTAATTTTTTGACTTGCGATAAGCTTCGCCGGTTGTGGCCGACGACCAGCACCCTGCCGGCGCCGTTGAGGCTCCGTAAATCCTGCCTCTTCATACCTTCTCCTGGACCGCCAGTGGGACAACCTGAGGGTATTTTTATATTACCATAGAGGCGGCCGGTTTGTAAAGGTTTAGGGTTGGGGGCTTGGGGGAGGGATGGCTTAGAAGCCGGGAGGGAGATATGTTTCCCATCTGACATGCAGTTCAACGTTGCTGATAGGCAACTCGACCTCATCGGTGACGTAGAAGCTGCCGCTCTCACCGGGCTGGAGCACGGGAGGGTCAACGTGCAAGACATATTCCAGACTCATTGCGTCATCGGGGAATGACAGGCGGGCCAGCACCTCGATGCTGGAGAGGGGCGCGTACGAGACATTTTTGAGCGAGCCGGAGAGAGTGAACTGTTCGTACTCCTGCATACAGGTTTCGTCGTGAAATTCGAGGGGGAGCACGGGAAAGGTGACGATCCGGACTCTTCGGTTGGGCAGCTCGACCTCATCCTCTTCGAGTGACGCGCAGCCTGTGACAACCTGTGACGCGACAAGCAGCGCCGCCAACAAAAGGATTCCGCGTTTTGACATCAATCGCCTCCATCTTTCGCTATTCTGCGCCTGATAAATCGCGCGTATTTTACCACGCTCCTGACCTGTGGTCAAATGAGTTCCGGTTTGACCAGGCCGCCTTCGATTCGGTTGCAATCACTCCATGCGTATGCTAAGATATCCTGTAAGAAAGGATTACGCACGGAAGAACGATGTTGAAACTGCAGCTTCGCATATATCCCGACCCGATCCTGCGCAAGCAGGCGGAACTCGTGAAGGATGTCGATGGGAAGTTGATAGAGACCGCCGAAGAGATGTTCAGTGTCATGCGCGAGAACAGCGGCATCGGGCTGGCGGGTCCACAGGTCGGGCTCTCGAAAAGGATACTGGTGCTTGACCTGCGCCAGGACAACATGCCCGTCTATGTCATGATAAACCCGAGGATAACCAAGAGGGAGGGCCTGGCCGAGGTTGAAGAAGGCTGTCTGAGCCTGCCCGAGATATTCGGCGAAGTGAAGCGGGCGGAGCGGGTGCAGGTTTCCTACATCGACCGCGACGGCGAGGAGAAGACGCTCGAGGCCGAGGGCCTGCTGGCGCGCGCGATCCAACACGAGCTCGACCATCTGAACGGCGTCCTCTTCATCGACAGACTGGGCGATACCCGAAGACAGCTTTTATTGCCGCAGCTTAAATCGCTTGCTGAGGGGGCCAAGGGAGAGAAGGAGAAGAATGAACGCTGAGGGCGGCGCGATAGCCAGGCTGGTTGAGGAGTTGCGAAGGCTGCCGGGGATCGGCCCGAAAAGCGCGCAGCGATTGGCATTTCATATTCTCAACGTCGGCGAGGCCGATGCGCTGAAACTCGCTCAGGCTATCATTGACGCCAAGCAGAAGGTGCGGCTGTGCTCGGTCTGTTGCAACATAACCGAAGTTGACCCGTGCAGGCTGTGCGCGGATGACCGCCGCGAGAAATCGGTTATCTGCGTGGTCGAGAAGCCAAGCGACGCCGCCTCCATAGAGAAGGGCGGCAAGTATAAGGGGCTTTATCACGTGCTTCACGGCTCGATCTCTCCGCTCGACGGCGTCGGTCCGGACGAGATAAAGATGAAGGAATTGATCGCGCGCATTCGCGACAAGTCGGTCGCCGAGGTAATCGTGGCGACGAATCCGAACACCAGCGGCGAGGCGACGGCCATGTATATCCGCGAACTGCTCAAGCCGCTCGGGGTCAGGGTGACGCGGATCGCGCAAGGGGTGCCGGTCGGCAGCGACCTTGAGTTCGCCGACGACTCGACGCTCGCGCACGCCCTCGAGGGGCGAAGGGAGATGTGAGCATACAGTCCATCGGTTGGCTCGTTATTGCCCGGACACGCGATGTCCGGGTATTTTCATAATCGGTATCGGCGCGTTCAGGATTGTGGGCGAAACGATTCGGAAAGAGGCGAGTGGTCAGGCGGCAGGGGCGTGTTCTCGCTCGGAGCTTGGCTCGCTGATCCAGCAGTTTCTTGACTGGCTCAAGGTGGAAAAAGGGTATCCGAAGAACACCATCGCCAGCTACGGGTACGACCTCGAGCGCTATCGCGACTATCTTGAGCGCGAGCTTTTCATTGACGTCACCGCGGTCCGGCGGAACGACGTCATCGAGCATCTTCACTGGTTGAAGCGCAAAGGGCTGACGACGCGCTCGCTTGAGCGGCACCTCGCCGCCGTCAAGCAGTTCCATCGGTTTCTGCGCCGCGAAGGCCATCTGAAGACTGATTGCACATCCAACATGGAGCGGTTCAGAGTGTTCAAGAAACTGCCCGAGGCCATGAACACCTTCGAGGTGGAAAAACTGCTGGCGCAGCCGGACGCGAGGTCTCCGCAGGGAATACGGGACAGGGCGATGTTGGAGCTGATGTATTCGGCCGGCCTCCGGATATCCGAGTTGATAGGGCTGAAGCGCCAGGACATGCTGCTCGATATCGGCTTCATCAAATGCCGGGGCAAGGGCGACCGGGAGCGGCTGATCCCGATCGGGGACGTGGCAAAGGGCAAGTTGCAGGAATATCTTGGGGCGCGGCGCGAGAGCGCTGACGACGCCTTGTTTCTTACGCGGCTCGGGCGGCCGTTCTCGCGACAAGGTTGTTGGAAGATGATACGCGGGCACATACGGTCCGCGAACATAAGGAAACGGGTCACGCCGCACACGCTGAGACATTCGTTCGCCACCCATCTTCTTTCAGGTGGCGCAAACTTGAGGTCTATACAAGAGATGCTGGGCCATGCCGACATAGCGACCACTCAGATTTACACGCATGTGTCGAGCGACCGGCTCAAGCAGACCCATCTCCGCTGTCATCCGCGCGGATAGCCAGAATTGTCAGACCGATGTCGAGCATCGAAGCAAGGAATATCGTTTTCGGATACGCGGGCAGACCGTTGTTTGAGGGGTTGGCCGTCAAGGTCGGCTCGGGCGAGTTTGTCGGACTGGTCGGCCCCAACGGTTCGGGCAAGACCACATTCCTGAATCTTCTCACGCGCGTGCTCAGGCCTTCCGCGGGCGAGATACTCATTGACGGCGTAGATGTCGGCGCCTTGTCCGCGCGCGAACTTGCGCGCAAAGTCGCCGTTGTCCCGCAGGAATCCACCATCATATTTCCGTTCACCGTGTCGGAGATTGTGCTGATGGGGAGGTCACCGCACCTCGCGTCCATGTTGGAACGAGACGAGGATTTTGAAATCGCAGACGAGGCGATGCGGATGACCGGCGTCGCCGACCTCGCGGACCGTCCGATTCAACGCTTGAGCGGAGGCGAGAAGCAGGCGGCGTTCATCGCGCGCGCGCTTGCGCAGCGGCCGAGCGTGTTGCTGCTGGATGAGCCGACGGCCTTCCTCGACATCAAGCATCAGGTGGACATCTACGATATCCTTGTCAGGCTCAATCGCGAGCGCGGGATAACAATGATCGCGGTCTCGCACGATCTGAATCTGGCTTCTCATTACTGCCAGCGTGTGCTCGTCTTCAAGGAGGGCAAGCTCAAGTTCGACGGCGCGCCCCAGCAGGCCATCACCGCCGAAACCGTCCGCGATGTGTACGGCGCGGACGTGCTCGTGCAAAACGACCCGCTCAGCGGGCGGCCGTTCGTCCTGCCCGTTCGGGCCCGCCAGGACTCTGGAGGCGGCGCATGAGGATAGCCCTCGTGAATCCGCCCGAGATGATCGCGGGCGAGCAGGACGGCGCGGGCTTCGGCGCGCGCAGTTTCGTGAAGCAGTTGCGGGTGCTGCCGCCGCTTGGACTTGCGTACATCGCGGCGCTTCTCCAGAGCAAGCACGAGGTCACGATACTGGATGCCAACGCGCTTCGCATCACGCCGTCTGAGGTCGTGCAAAGGCTCGCCGCGCTTTCGCCGTCCGTCGTCGGCATCACCTGCGTTACTCCGTTGTTCCCGGTCGTTGTCGGGATATGCCGAGCGCTCAAGAGCCTCAGGCCTGCCCCGAAGATAATCGCAGGCGGCCCACAGGTCACCATCATGCCCGAGCTGACCATGGAGAACACGGCGTTTGACTACGGCATCGAGGGCGAGGCCGAGATCGCGATGCCGAAGCTCATCGAGGCCATCGAGGGCGGCGGGTCCGTTGATGGGATCGGTGGCGTTCTGGTGCGTGAGGGCGGGGAGGTGAAGCGTTTTGGCCGGGCTGAGTGCATGCCGATTGACGACATTCCATTTCCCGCCCGCGAACTTCTCCCGAAAGACAGGTATTTCGACATGACGACCGAGGCGCGCACCGTTTCCTCCATCATGACCGCGCGCGGCTGCCCTTATCGGTGCGCGTTCTGCGAGCGATACATCCGGGGCGGGCATTATCGTCCGCGAAGCGCCGACAGCGTGGTGGCCGAGATGCAGGAGCTTGTCCGGCGCTTCGGGTGCAGCGAAGTCGTAATATACGACGACACATTCACGGCGAACAAGAACCGCGCCGCCGACATCTGCGAGAAGATACTGTCGAGCGGACTGAAGTTCCGCTGGGACTGCAGGACACGCGTGGATTGTGTGGACCCCGGTCTGCTCAAGTTGATGGCGCGCGCCGGATGCTCCAGGATTTCGTACGGAGTCGAGTCGGCCTCGCGCGACGTGCTGGACTTGTTCAACAAGAAGATAACCGTAGAACGCGTGGAAGAGGCGTTTGAATGGACGCGCGAGGCGGGGATTCGGATTCTCGCTTACTTCATGCTCGGCGCGCCCGGCGAATCGCGAGAGGCGATTGAGAAGACGCTTGCGCTGTCGCTCAGGCTCAAGCCCGATTTCGCCTATTATTCGATTGTGGTTCCCTATCCCGGGACGGACCTGTACGACCGCGCCGTCGAGAGCGGGCTGCTGAGGTTCGATTATTGGAAGGAATATGTGAAGAGCGAGGGACGCCTGAGCGAGCCGATCCCTATGTTCGAGCATGATGACGTCACGCGCGACTATCTCGTGGCGACGCTGAGGTCGGCGTACTCACGGTTCTACCTCAGGCCCGGCTACATCCTGGGGAGGTTCCGCTCGATCAGGAGCGTGTCGGATTTCGTCTGGCACGTGAAGATGGCGCGGGCGACCGTGATGACATAAAGGTTTTCATGTATTACGAATACGCGGGCAATCTGCATGTGCACTCGACGTACTCCGACGGCACGTCCACGATCGAGGAGATCGCGGCGGCCGCGCGCCGGGCCGGCCTTGCATTCGTGGGCGTCAACGATCATTTCAATCTCAAGGGGCTGAAGGACGGCAAGGAAGGCCGGCATCACGGAGTTGTGGTGCTCATCGGGACGGAGTTGAACCATCTCTACAATCATTATCTCGCCTACAATGTCCACGAGGAAATCGCATCCGACACCGACAATCCGCAGACTGTCATAGACGCCGCCAACCGCCAGGGCGGGATGGGCTTCATCGCACACCCGTATGAACTGGGAACCCCGCTTCACGACAAGGGCCACGCCTTCATCTGGAACCGCTGGGACGCCACCGGGTACACGGGCATGAGCATATGGAATTTCTCGTCCGTCTGGAAGGGCAACGCGCGCGGCTATCTGTCGGCCCTGTACTATTACTTCAATATCCGCGCGGCCCGGCTTGACCCTCTCGATGAAACCATCGCGAAATGGGACGAGCTTCTGCAGAGGAGGAGAGTTGTCGCCATCGGCGGCTCGGACAATCACGGCTTCAAGGTGAACCTCATCCTGCTTCGGAGAAAAGTGTTCGAGTACGAATACGCCTTTCGGGCGGTCAACACGCATGTGCTGTTGCGGGAGAAATTGCCCGCCGATTTCTGCGGGGCCAAACGCGCCATTTACGGCGCACTTGCCGAGGGGCGCTGCTTTGTGGCGTGTGGACTGTTTGCGGACCCGCGCGGTTTCCGCTTCGAGGCGCGCACCCGCGCAGGCGCGGCGCTGATGGGCGAGGAAGTTCCCCTGGAAGATTCGCCCGTCCTCGAGGCGAGCGCCCCGAGCAGGGGACTCATCAGGTTCGTGCACAAGGGCCGAGTTGTGAAGAGCGAGATGGGCGCGGAATCGTCGTTGAAAGTCGTCGACCCGGGCGCGTATCGAGTCGAGGTGCGCCTGCCGCGCGCATTCGGCAAGACCCGCGCCTGGATTTACTCAAACCCGATCTATGTTGGGGCGGAAGCAAAGAAGCCTGGCCCCCTTTGATTCGGAAAGGAGAAAACCAGAATGGAATGCAACCAGGAGCGAAACCTCAGGAAATGCAATTGCAGCTACGAACCTTGCAGCCGGAAGGGAATCTGCTGCGAGTGCCTCTCATATCACCGGTCAAATAACGAACTGCCAGCCTGCTTCTTCCCCGATAGCGTTGAGCGCACCTACGACCGCTCGCTCCGAAAATTCCTCCAGCTTCACAAGCAGGCGTGATCGGCTCACTCAAGAAGCGGCCTGAGGTTCTCGAGCAGGGTTGAAATATCCGTATTGTCGCCCGTAACCGCCCACAGCATGAACAAAGAGCCCAGCGCCAGGAGAAACGTGTACGGAACGAGCGCGATCATGACGGCCAACGGGAAAGAAATGCGGTGAACCTCTTTCAAGCCAGCCGTCACCAGCACCAGTTGCCATATCCCTCCAAGCAGCCCTCCCACCAGCGGAAGGAAATAGAATACGTTAGTGCTGGTGCTGTAGCAGACCACCCGCAGCGTGGCTTCATAGCCCGCGTGTCGGCTCGCGAACAGAATCACAAAGAAATGATAAATGCTGCACGCGATAACGAGCATGGCCAACGCGATGAGCGGCGACAGAAGCGCCAAGACAATCGCCAGCGTATATGCGTGGGATAGCTGAAACGAAAGCTGCACAGGCTTGCCCTGAAGGAAGACGAGGGCCGTCGGATACACCGCCAGAAAGAGCTTCCATACGACTCCGCCCGCCAGGCCCACCAGCGTCCAGAACAGGCCGTATGAGAGAGGGCTTCGATAGTCTCCCGTGATCGGGACTCCGCGGAAAAAGCTCAGCGGACTAAACAGCGTCTGCTGCCACGTGGCGAACAATGCGTTGAGGCGCCCGATATATCGGCGATATTCCCACGGCACATACGGTCCGCGGATCATCGCCTGCGATATGGTATTGTCCCGCGGCTCGGCGAAGGCTTGCGCCTTCGGAAGCGGCGGCTCGACCGGTTTCTCTATTGGTTCCGGCCGCGCTTTGGCCGCCTCGCACGCCTCGCACAGGTGGCCGTCCTCGCACTCGATCGCACACGCATAACAGAGCGGCCGCCCGCATCGGCCACAATAATGGATAGCGTCGGCATCGGGATGGAATGAGCACTTGTGCTCGGCCTCTTCAGTCAGGCGATGACCGGTGTGCTGGCGCACCAGGTCGTGAGAGCGCACTATCTCGAGCCGGGACTGATCATGCTCACTGAATACGAAGTGACAATTCGGACAGACGTGCGTTTGCGAGTGCTTGGAGCTGAATTCCGTGTTACAACGAATGCACTTTACGATCATCCGACCCCTACGCTAGTAAACCGGAGTCAGCCAGTGCGAATACTCGGAAAGCCTGTTTTGGACCACGTCGAAATAGAGCGCTTGCAGCTTCAACGTGAGTTCCCCAGGACGGCCGTTGCCGACCTGCCTGCGATCAACCGATACCACCGGCGCCACCTGCGCGCCGGTCCCGCAGAAAAACAATTCATCCGCCGCGTATAATTCCGTTCGGTCTATCGGGCGGATAGTCGCCTCGATACTCATCTGCTCGCGCGCTATCTCGATTATGGTCTGCCTCGTCACACCCTCAAGAATGCTTGCAGTAACCGGAGAGGTTATCAGGTCGCCGTCGCGAACCATGAACAGGTTCATCGCGCTTCCCTCGGAAACGTAGCCGTCATAGGTGAGCATGATGGCCTCATCGAATCCGCTTGTCTTCGCCTCCGTCGCAGCCAGCGCCGAGTTTATGTAGATGCCGGTCGCCTTGCTCCGGGCGGGGATACAGGCGTCGGGAACCCGCCGCCAGCTCGAGACCATCACGTTCAGCCCGTCCGTCGTGTTCACATAATCCCCCAGCCGTATGTTGAACACGGCAAACTCGTTCTTCAGGTTGTGCATGCGCGGGCCGATCTCGTATGAACTCTTGTAGCCGATAGGACGGATGTACATATCCTGCCGATATTCGTTCTTGCGGGCAAGCTCTATCGTTATCCGGCATGCGTCATCGAGGGTTATCGGAAGGTCTATCTGAAATAAATTGAAATTCCTAAACATCCGCACATAATGCTGCCTCAGCTTGAATATGTAAAGCTGCTCCTCATCGGAGTTCCAATATCCCCTGATCCCCTCGAATACGCCCGTCCCGTAATTGAACGCGTGCGTCATTATGTTTATCTTGGCTTCCTCGATGGGCACAAACTTGCCCTCAAAATAGGCGTATTTGCCATATTCCATACGTTTCTCCTGCGCCGCTCCAGTTCACATGGGCCGCAACAACACACAGCGTGCAAGTGTCCGCGCACAATTATAGCAGAACATCCGCCCGCGTTCAAGCGATTTCCCAG
>CAZEBC010000077.1:0-17250 GCA_964510165.1 uncultured bacterium | reverse complement strand
TGACGGGGTTGCGTTTCGTTCCGATTTTCTGGTATATTTATAAGTCACCGTTAAATCACAGGCCGCCGCTGTTCAAAGAAGAACATGGCGTGGGCCGGTGCCTGGCTCGGTGAGCGGGTTGCCCATGGCTGCGGCGGTCGAGGCAGAAAACCACAAGATGGAGGAATGACATGGCGATCGTTACGATGAAACAGTTGCTTGAGGCCGGAGTGCACTTCGGTCATCAGGCGCGGCGATGGAACCCGAAGATGGAGCGGTTCATTTTCGGTGAGCGCAATGGCGTGTATATCATTGATTTGCAGAAGACCATCCAGCAAATCAATGTCGTTTATCATTTCATCCGCGAGACCGTGGAGGCAGGAGGAACCCTGCTCTTCGTCGGCACAAAACGACAGGCGCAGGAGACTATACGAGAACAGGCCACGCGCTGCGGGATGTATTATGTGACAAACCGTTGGCTCGGCGGGACATTGACCAACTTCGAGACTATCAAGAAGAGCATCCGCCGTCTGAAGCGAATCGAGAAGATGGAGCAGGAAGGCGATTTCGGGGCGCTGACCAAGAAGGAGATCGGGCAACTGCTGAAGGAGAAGGTCAAGCTCGAGAAGAACCTCTCCGGCATCAAGGACATGACGGAGTTGCCCTCCGCCATTTACATTGTAGACACCAAGAAGGAAGCTATAGCCGTTGCCGAGGCCAGGAAACTGCGAATTCCGTCCCTTGGCATCGTGGACACAAACTGCGACCCGGACGAAGTGACGTACCCGGTCCCAGGCAACGACGACGCGATTCGCTCGATCAAGCTTTTCACCGCGATCATGGCAGACGCCGTTCTCGACGCGAAGGCCCGCTCGCTGGAGGGCCGTGAAGTTCCGGGGACCGAATTGGGCGCGGACATGGAGGAGGAGAAAGCGGCGGCGTCCATCGGGACGGGAGCAGTCTCCGAAGACGAGGAGGACGAGCTGGAGTACGAATAACCCCCGCCCGGCCTCGTCCCATGTAGTAAGGCGGATTCTCGCATATTCCGATCTAAAGCGGGGGATAATTGTGTGTTCATCGCGCCCGCGCGGGCGGACTCACGCCGGAGGCGTGATGCTTCCACGGCGAAAATCCTGAATTGCTGGACAATCTGAGAAGGGGAGATGCAAATGACGATAACGGCTCAAATGGTGAAGGAACTGCGCGAGAAGACGGGAGCGGGAATGATGGACTGCAAGAAGGCTCTCGTCGAGAAGGACGGCGACCTCGAGGCGGCCATTCAATACCTGCGCGAGAAGGGGATAGCCGAGGCGCAGAAGCGGGCTGGTCGCGCGGCCAGCGAGGGCCTGATAGGCACATACATTCACACTGGCGGCAAGCTGGGAGTGCTCATCGAGGTCAACTGCGAGACCGATTTCGTGGCTCGGACCGACCAGTTCAAGGAGCTGGTGAAGAATTTGGCGATGCAGGTATGTTCGGAGAACCCGATCGGCATAAGCCGTGAGGACATCCCGGCGCAGATGCTCGAGAAGGAACGCGAGATTTACGGGGTGCAGGCCCGACAGACCGGCAAGCCCGAGAAGGTTATCGAGAAGATAGTCTCGGGAAAGATGGAGAGCTTCTACGCGCGAGCATGTCTGCTCGAGCAGGAATTCATCCGGGACCGCAACGTGACGGTGCAGGAATACGTCAATTCCGTGATTTCGGCGCTCGGCGAAAACATAATCGTGCGTCGTTTTGCGCGGTTCCAGCTCGGGGAAGAACTCTAACGAAATGGCAAGACCTCGACAAGAGTCGAAATATAAGAGGGTCCTGCTCAAGTTGAGCGGAGAGGCGATGCAGGGCGACCAGCAGTACGGCATCGACCCCAAGGTGATCGCCACTATGGCGCGCCAGATAAAGGAAGTCCTCTCCGAACTGCCCGTTGAAATGGCCATCGTGATTGGCGGCGGCAACATCTTCAGGGGCATCCAGGCGGCGGCGCAGGGAATGGACCGCTCGACGGCCGACTACATGGGGATGCTGGCCACCGTGCTCAATGCGCTCGCGCTGCAGGACGGCTTGGAGAAAGCGGGA
Organism: uncultured bacterium; assembly: GCA_964510165.1. Taxonomy (GTDB): domain Bacteria; phylum Abyssobacteria; class SURF-5; order SURF-5; family SURF-5; genus CAZEBC01. Next base: position 15,195 of record CAZEBC010000077.1, on the reverse strand, counting down.
GTTGTGACGCGGGTGATGTCGGCCATCGAGATGAAGGAGCTGGCTGAGCCGTACATTCGCCGCAGGGCGATGCGCCACCTGGAAAAGGGGCGGACGGTGATCTTCGCGAGCGGCACGGGCAATCCCTATTTTTCCACCGACACCGCGGCGGCGCTTCGGGCGATAGAGGTGGGCGCCGAGGTGATTCTCAAAGGGACCAAGGTGGACGGCGTGTATGATGTTGATCCCATGAAGAGCGAGAGAGCGCGCAAGTTCTCGGGGTTGACCTATATCGAGGTGCTCAACCGCGGCCTCAAAGTCATGGACAGTTCCGCCATCACCCTGTGCATGGATAACAACCTTCCGATCATTGTCTTCAACCTGAACAGATATGGGAATATTCGAAGGGTTTTGCTGGGAGAAAAGGTGGGCACCGTAATAAGTGGAGGTTGAACGGAATGCGTAAGGAGCTTATTGCGTCCATGAGAGACAAGATGGGCAAGACCGTGGAGCATACCAGGCGCGAATTCGGTTCGATCCGCACGGGCAGGGCGTCAACCTCACTGCTCGACGGCATTGATATCGACTACTACGGTTCATCCGTTCCGCTGAACCAGATGGCCAATATCTCAGTGCCGGAGGCGAGACTGCTTCTCATAACCCCCTACGACAAGAGCGCGCTCGGCGCGATCGAGAAGGCGATCCTGAAATCGGACCTCGGGCTTAATCCGAATAACGACGGCAAGGTGATCCGCATTCCGATTCCCGAGCTTACGGAAGAGCGCCGCAAGGACCTGGTCAAAGTTGTGAAGCGGCTGGCCGAGGATTCCAGGGTCGCTCTGCGCAATGCCCGCAGAGAGGCCAATGAACGCATTAAGAAAGGCGAGAAAAACGGCGACATTTCGGAAGACGAGAGCCATCGGATCATGGACGACATCCAGAAGATAACCGACGAGTACGTGGCTCAAATTGACGAATTACTGAAGGTGAAGGAAAAAGAAATCATGGAGATATGAGCGGATACCCCGCCGAGCCGCGCCCAAGGCTCCTGCTAACCACCAAACCACCAAGAAGCACGAAGATTTCTTGGTGAGTTCTTTATGCTCTTTGTGCCTCGGTGGTTCGTGAAAGCGTTGGATATCGCACATGTTGCCCGATTTTCCTGAACTCATTCGCAAGAGAATCGCTGACAGCATCGACGTCAAACGGCAGTTTTCTGAGGAACTGATTGAAAGCATAGGGCGGGTCGCCACGAAGATTGTCGGCTGTTACAGGAAAGGCGGCAAGATGATCCTGTTTGGCAACGGCGGCAGCGCAGCCGATGCCCAGCACATCGCGTGCGAACTCGTGGGCAGGTTCCTCAAGGAGCGCCGCCCGTTCGATGCGGCCGCACTCAACACGAACTCCTCGATTCTGACCGCGCTCGGCAACGATTACGGCTATGAGAGGGTCTTTGAGCGACAGCTCGAGGCTTCCGCCAGGCCGGGCGACGTCGTGGTGGGAATCAGCACCAGCGGACACTCCTCGAATGTCGCGCGCGGGCTAGAGGCCGCACGAAGGATTGGCTGCGCCACGGTCGGTCTTACGGGTTGCGACGGCGGCAAGGTGGGGGCGGCATCGGACATCGTGCTCGCGGTACCCTCGAGTGAGACGCCGCGCATCCAGGAGTCGCACATCCTGATAGGCCATATCATTTGCGAGCTTGTGGAACTCGAGCTCCAGGAGCAAGAAGAATGAGCGAGCGCGCCAGCGAGCCGTGTGAATATCGCCAGTGGCCGGCCGCCATGGTCAACATAACCAACCGATGCACGCTTCGCTGCAAGCACTGCTTCATCTACCGAGAGGGAAACCCGAATAGTCTCCGGGCAGAAATGGACACGCCCACCATGGTTGCCACGCTCGCCGAGCTCCAGCGGCGGCACGGCATCAATACCATGCTGTGGATGGGCGGCGAGCCGCTTCTCCGGCCGGATGTGCTGCGTGAGGGCGCCAATCTGTTTGCGCGCAACCATGTCACCACCAATGGCACGCTCGACCTCATCGAACTGCCGCGCTGCATTTACATCGTCTCGATTGACGGCCCGCCCGACCTCAACGACGCCATTAGGGGGGCCGGCGCATTCGAGCGCGTGATGAAGACGATCTCGCGCGTGCCCGACGGGTTCGGCCCGACCATCATGTCCCAATGTGTTGTGACCCGGACCAATCAGGACCGGCTTGAGGAACTCGTGGAGATACTGCGGCGCTCGCGTTTCGAGGGAATGACATTCTCGTTCTACACGCCTCCGAAGCGCGATGATTCCGAGTATGGATGGACTCCGCTCAAAGAGCGCGACAAGGCGGTCCGCGAGGTAATGAGGCTGAAGCGGAAATACCCGGACTTCATCTGGTGCAGCGGCCGCGGGCTGGAACTGACGCTTTCGGAGAACTCGAAGGCCGTGACGGACAATTGTCCCTCCAAGAAGCTCGTCATGCCACTGTGGCTTGACGGAGACCGATTTGTCTCCCCATTTTGTTGTTATGGCAACGATGTCGACTGCGACACGTGCGGCGCATGGGTCGTGTTTCACCTTGCCGCCAAGCTCGAGCTGGGAGACCCCAGCTACTCCGCGTACGACAAGTCGTCGAGGACTGCAGAGTAGCGGGGGGGAGGGCGACGGCGATTTACCCTCTCCCACCGGGAGAGGGCAGGGTGAGGGACTTGGGTTGCCGCCCCGCCGCGCTGTGGAAAACCTACGCATTCCCGTCAATCTCTAACCTAACTGTAACCTCGCCGGAAATATAATCTTGACTATAGTTGGGAGTTTGACTCTGTCCTGCGGGCGGTTGTTCACCCGCGCCAAAGGAGGGTATGCAATGGTTATTTACCCCGTATTTGAAGGATTGAGCAAATCCGAAATAGAGACGGTGTTCGATTCGGGGGTGATCCGGTCTGTCAATGCCAGGATGCCTGTATTCACCAAAGGCGAAGCCGGTCACGAGATGTATCTGATCTTGACCGGGAAGGTGGATATCATTGACGAATATGAAGGCAACCAGGACCGAATCGCTGAGTTAAGGCCGGGCGAGATTTTCGGCGAAATGGCCATTTTTGAAAAGGAACATGTTCGCTCGGCGCATGCGCTCGCTGTCGAGCCGTCGCAACTGCTGGTCCTGAGCGAGCACAATATGAACAGATTGGTGAACAAGAAGATGCCGAAGCAGTTCCTCGTGAACATCGTCGTGATTCTCTCCACAGGCTGCGTCTTACTACAGGCATGTTCATGGACGTGAGATACCGCGTCGCTGAGACCGCAAGACGCTGAACTCGCAGAACTGCAGGCTGACCACTCCTCCAACCTGAAGGCAGTATCGCGCCCCCGCAACCTTTCTTGCCCTTGACATCGGAGCAGTTATATGGTTATTGTTGAGAATGACACGGGGCTTCCTATGGGCCCGAGCGGATATCGAAGTTCGAGCAAATCCGTCTGGAAGAAGAGACAAACAATGAAGAAGCGAAGGGCGATAAAATGGCTTGTCTTTACGTTGATCGTGTGCGGGGCAGTCGTTGCCGGCGTGCGGTTCGTCAATAACGGTTTCCTTGAAGCTGTCAGTCCCGAGAAGAAACCGAATATCGTACTTATCAGCATCGATACATTGCGCGCAGACTTCTTTTCCGAGGAACACATGCCGAAGACGGTGGCATGGGCCGAGAACAACTGTGTGATCTTTGAGGCCGCGCACGCGAATTCGACATGGACGCTTCCGGCTCATGTGACGATGCTGACCGGGCTGCTCCAGCGAGAGCACGGGGTGGAATATTACAACAACAAAATCCCTGAGAATATTCCGATGGCGCAGGAGCAATTGCAGAAAGCGGGCTATTTCACGGTGGGGCTAACGGGCGGCGGCTTCATTGACTTTGGGCACAGATTCCACCGGGGATTCGACAAGTTCATGCAATTAAACCGCCAGAGACACGAGAACGACTCCTTCGAGATGGCGAAAAAGCTCTTGAGTGAAGAGACGTTCCAACAGCCGGTCTTCATGTTTATCCACACATACCAGGCTCACGACTACCTCGGCAAGCCTCCGTTCGACAAGGAGAAATTCGACCTTGGTCTGACGCCCGAGGAGTTGGTGGCGGCGTATTCGGCCAACCTGAAGGACTTTGACCTCAAGCTGATGGAATTGATAGAGGCCATCTGCAATTCACCGATCGGCGATGACCTCAGGATGATAATCACGTCCGACCACGGCGAGGGCTTCGATGAGAAGATAACCGCCTCGCTCGAGGGCGGTCTTGATCCGGCGAGCTTGCCGCGCAACCTGTTTCATGGTCAGGCGCCATACACCGAGCAGACCCACATACCGTTAATCGTCTATGGCGAGGGGAAGGGCAGAGTCAAGCGTCTGGTGGGGCTGGACGCTGTGGCGGGCGCCATTCTGGAGTGGGCCGGCCTGCCCGCGAACACGAAGACACTCTCCGCGAAGAATTCAGAGTTGATTTCGGAATACATACATTTCAAGCGCGAAGACGCGATCCGCTACACGTCCGTGATCAAGGCAACCGGGCGCTACACGCTAAACGCAACCGTTGACGAGAACCAGTCCAAGAACCCCACGTTCGAGTTGACGGAGGAGGAAATAGCGGAATTGAAGGCGCTCGGCTACCTGAAGTAGGTTGACAATCCTGTCGGAATGAAGGTATTTGCGTCATTCCACGCCAGCCGTCTCTTTGTGGTACTCATTTGGAAATCACATTTTTCTGTCGTGTTTTTCCCCCTCACCCCAACCCTCTCCCACTGGGAGAGGGCAGGGTGAAGGGCTTCGGCTGCGGCTCCTCTGCGGCTGTCTCCGAAATTCCTTGCAGGGCTTTCCGGCCATATGCTAGAATTGGACAGAAACATCGCAATCTTAAGGAGTTTCGCAGATGGGCAGCAACGGAGAATACGGTCGGCCGGTTGGCCTGGAAACGCCGGAGCTTGTTGCAGATCAAGAACTTGTGCCGATCGCTCGGCCCAAGCGGCCCGGCCTCGGAATCAGGCTGAATGTGCTCTTATTCCTCGCCACGGTGTTCACGACGTTGTTCGCGGGCACGCTGCTAGTGGAGATGGATGGCGCGGCGGACCCGGACGTTCTGCTCAGAACAATCGTGACGCATCCGTATCTCATATACAAAGGATGGCCGTTCTCGCTGGCATTGTTGAGCATTCTGCTTGCTCATGAGCTAGGGCATTATCTGATGTCGCGCCGGCACAGGGTGGACGCAACGCTTCCCTACTTTATTCCGGCGCCGACGCTCATCGGCACTTTCGGGGCGGTCATCAAGATAAAGTCGAGCGTGCCCGACAGGCGCGCGCTGTTTGATATTGGGGCGGCCGGTCCGATAGCAGGCTTCATAGTATCGATACCGGCCGTCGTGATCGGGTTGAAGTTGTCCAGTCCCATACCCCTGGACCATGCGGGCGACGGCCTGTTCGGCACGTCTGTGATCCTGGAGCTACTGGCCTCCGTCATCCTTCCCTCGTTTCCCGAGGGCTACGCGATCAAGCTGCACCCCATATTGTTCGCGGGATGGATCGGCATGCTGGTCACGATGATGAACCTCCTGCCGATAGGGATGATGGACGGCGGCCACATAGCGTATGCCCTGTTCGAAGGGAAACATCACGCCATCTCGCGGGCAGCGGTGGTGCTGCTCCTGGCCATGGGGCTTTTTAGCTGGTCCGGCTGGGCGGTCTGGGGAATGCTGAACCTGGTCTTCGGGTTGAGGCATCCGCCCCCGATGTTTCCGGACGTTTCGCTGGACTGGAGGCGGAAGCTTGTCGGCGCGCTGTGCGCGATAATTTTCATGCTGACGTTTGTCCCGGTACCGTACGCAATGGGGTAGTCTGCATCCCGTTCCTGATGAAAAGACCTATTGACATACCGCCTTTCCTGGTGATGGAAGTGCTCGAACGCGCCCAGGAACTGGAGCGGCAGGGACGCAGCATCATTCACCTTGAGGTCGGCGAGCCTGATTTCCCCACGCCGGATTGCATCAAGGAGGCGGCGCTGCGCGCGCTGAAGGACGGCCAGACGCACTATTCGGCGAGCGTGGGGATACTGCCGCTGCGCGAGGCGGTGTGCGAGTATTATCATTCGCGGTACGGCGTGAACGTCACGCCCGAGCGAGTGGTCGTCATATCGGGGACGTCGCCCGGCATTTTGCTCACGCTGTCTTCATTCCTTGAGGAGGGCGACGAGGTCGTCGTCTCCAACCCGCACTATGCCTGCTATCCGCAGTTCATTAATTATGTCGGGGGCGCGCCCGCGTTTGTGGATGTGCGAGAGGAGAACGGTTTTGAGTTCGAGCCGGAGAAGGTGCGCGAGCGCATCGGTCCGCGCACGAAGGCGATCATGATAAACTCTCCCGCTAACCCGACGGGCCACGTGATGGACGGAAAGGTGATCGAGCGGATCGCGTCGCTCGGGCCGATCATCGTTTCGGACGAGATATATCACGGGCTTGTGTATGAGGGCAGGGAGCATTCGGCACTGGAGTTCACTGATAACGCCTTTGTGCTGAACGGATTCTCGAAGCTCTACGCGATGACCGGATGGCGGCTCGGTTACATCATCACGCCGCCTCGGTACCAGCGGCTCATCCAGAAGATGCAGCAGAACTTCTTTATCGCGGCCAACACGTTCGTGCAATGGGCGGGTGTAGCCGCGCTCAAAGAGGCGCAGCCCGACGTTGACAGGATGGTCGCATGCTTCAACGAGCGCAGAAAGCTCATCGTGCGGCGAATCAAGGAGATCGGGTTCGGCGTCGCGAAAGAGCCGACCGGCGCGTTTTACGTGCTTGCGAACGCGAAGAGGTTCACGAGCGACTCGCTCAAGTTCGTATTCGAGGTGCTTGAGCATGCGGGCGTCGGCATCAGCCCGGGCATAGATTTCGGCTCCAACGCCGAGGGCTTCGTCCGCTTTTCCTACGCCAACTCGCTCGAAAACATCGAGGAGGGGATGAGGCGGCTGGAGGAGTATTTGAGAAGCAGAACGCCTGAGCGGAGACAGCTTTTCTCTGGATGACCTTTGCATTCGTGACCTCTGGCATGTATAATCTGGACAAACGAAGCAACGACTGAGGGGGAGAGTTCTTTGCCCGTCGCGACACCAAAAACCGCGTTGCAGTCCTTGCTGAATTCCGACCTTGACTTCGCCAATTCAAACACCCAATACTCGGCTCATTCGCTGCACGCTTTCGCCGCGAAATTCCCCCCGCAGATTCCCCGGGTCTTCATAACCGAGCTTGCCAGGCCGGGGGAAACGGTGCTCGATCCAATGATGGGTTCAGGGACCGCAGTCCTTGAGGCGCTGCTACTGGGGAGAAAGCCTGTCGGGTTCGATATTGACCCGCTCGCGGTGCGAATCGGCAGGGTGAAGACCACTCCTCTCGATATCTTCACGGTCACGTCCACCGTCGACAGGATTGTGGCAACCGCGCGGCGACTCGCTGATTCGAAGGATGAGATACTCAGAGCAATGGCGAGCGGATTTACCCCGAAGACGGTGGAGTTTTTCAATTATTGGTTCAGCCAGGATGTCCAAATGGAGCTGATGGCTTTGCTGACGGCGATCACGTCGCAGCGCGACACCTCAATAAGGCCGTTTCTTGAAGTCATCTTCTCCTCTGTGATCGTGACCAAGTCGGGAGGGGTCTCCCTGGCCCGCGACCTCGCTCATTCGCGCCCGCACAAAGTCGAGAACAAGAACTGCAAGAGCGCGATCGACAAGTTCGCCGAGAAGGCCGACAAAGCGATTAAGCAGATATGCAATCTGCCGCTCGATTCGCAGCGCGCGCTCGTATCATATGGCGATGTCAGGCGCCTGCCATTGAAAGACTCCGTTGTGGACCTCGTCGTGACCTCGCCTCCATACGTAAATGCCATCGATTATGTCAGAGCGCACAAGTTTTCATTGTCCTGGCTCGGCTATCCCATAGAGGGTCTCACGGAGAAAAGGACGAAGTACATTGGGGCGGAAAAATACAACAGCGAGAACCTGAACGATTTCCCCGAGACCGTGCGAAAAATATTGCAAAGCCTCGGTGAGAAGGACGCGAAGAAGGCGGGGGTGGCGCGCAAATACTTCGTTGATATGAAGGCCGCTCTGGGCGAGATGCACCGGGTCCTGAAACCGCGAAAGGCGGCAATAATTGTGGTCGGCACATCCACAATCCGGGACATCAACGTCCAAACCCATCTGTGTCTGGCCACTCTTGCGGAGCAAGTGGGCTTTGACCTTGTGGACATAGCGGAGAGGAAGCTGGACAGAAACAAGAGAATGATGCCTGCCAGATTCGGCAAGCAAGAGTCAACAATCGAACTGCGAATGCACAGCGAATATGTGATCGGACTGATCAAAGGGAGCAAATGCCAACACGCCAGGAAACCGCAGAGAACGTTATAAGAATCTTCGAGAATGCGACATACCCCACAGGTTTATCCCTTCATACGGCATGGATGGGAATCTATCAGGCGCTGCTCTGGTACGAAGAGGTCGCCGACGCCAATTTCGATTTCCTGCCTCACATCATTGACGCCGACAAGTTGCGGCTGTCGAGGAGCAAGGCAAAAAGGGAAAGTGATAAGCCGATGCCCTGGCAGGGCAGGGCCAAGCAGTTTGAAAGTTATCTCTCCGAAAATCTGAGATGCAGTTCGTCTGAAGTGAAGCATAAGGTCGATCGGCTGATGCGGTCGGAGAGCTATTCCCGGCAGCAACGCCAAAACCCGCTTGGAACCGCCTTTTCAGCGCTAATCGCCCATGTCCTCAGGTCATACGGAAATCCAAAGCTCACCTATGAGGTTGAAGTCAGGGGCGACACGGTCTTTCCCAGCATCGCGATGCCCGGCAGGAGCACATCTCCATCTATAGATATTCTCGCACTGTCGGACAGCAAACCGGTTGCCGTCATCTCATCCAAGTGGAGTCTAAGGCATGACCGGATTAACGATATAACTAACGAATGTCCTATTTATAAGTCCGCGGCAATGAGAAGCCGCGTTAGACTGCGCTTCCTTGTGGTCACCAATGAGTTTGACCCCGCGCGTCTGAACAAGATATTGATTGACGATTGTGTTGACGGACTTGTTCACGTCCACAAGAAGGCTGTGACTGAAGTGTGCAGACTGGACGGCCGTCTCGATGAAATGCTTGATTTGACTGATTTGGTCAATTCCACAAATTCATGGCTGTAAGTTGGATTACGGAGAGATGGAGCATGTTTGACGACAAGGATGCGACCGGCGCCTCCGAGATTGAAGAGAGGATTTGTGAATGAGACCGTCGGGCCTAAGTCGTAACTTGCAGCCCAACCCGACAGATATGCCTTATGCAGCCAACTTCCGATGCTGACCAGAATCTTCCCCGATCCACGATGTATGGAAATCATTCCAAGGAACGCTTTTTCATCATAGTCGTTTTCCTATTGGCGATCTCGCTTAGATTATTCAATATTATCGAATTCAAGGCGAACGATCCCACCTTCGACTCGGCGCTTCCCGGCAGTGACATGCATACGTTCGAGGAGTGGGCCGGAAGCATTCTCGATTCCGGCTGGCTCGACCGCGAGAACACGCCGCCTCTGCAAGCGCCGCTATATCCGTATTTCGTGGCGGCGCTCATGAAACTGTTCGGCAGGGACCTGCTTTGGGTGAAGCTGGCGCAGGCTTTGTTGGGGAGCGTCAGTTGCGTGCTGGTGTATGTCCTCGGGAAGCGAGTGTTCGACGGGAGGGTCGGAGCGGTTGCTGCGCTCATGGCGGCGTTCTACGGAATGTTCCTCTTCTATGAGGCGCACCTGTTGATGACCACCCTGGTCACGTTTCTGGGTATTGCGTCGATCTTATCGCTTCAGATTGCGAAGGAAAAGAAAGCGGCTTCATATCATCTGGCAGCCGGAGTAATCCTCGGATTGACCACGCTCGCGAGCCCTAACATAATGCTTTTCGTTCCCTTGGCGATTCTGTGGCTGTGGTTGTCAAGAGGCGCGGAAAAGTCCGCGATGAAGCTTATCTGCACGGCGATTCTGCTTGGCGGATTTGTCGCGGCCGTTGCGCCCGTGGCCGCGAAGAACTACCTTGTCGGCGGCGAACGAGTGCTCATCAGCAAGAACGGCGGCATCTGTTTTTACATCGGGAATTGCATTGATTCGAGCGGCACGCTTACCATCACGCCTTCAATGCTTCGCATTGCTCCCGATTTCTATAAGCTCACGCCGAGGCAGAGGGCGGATATAGATTGGTTTGGGGCGGCGGTCAGGCAGATTAAGGGAGACCCTGCGGGTTACCTCGGCTTATTGGCGCGCAAGACAATCATGTTTTTGGCGGGGTACGAGGTCCCGAACAATGTGAACTACTATCTGTCCAGGCGGTTCTCGACGGTGTTGCGGGTTCCGCTGTTGTTGTCGTTTTGGATGATTGCGCCGCTCGCTTTGGTGGGCATTCTGGCGAGTCTGAAAGAATGGCCTCGGCGAGCCTTGCCGCTGCTCTTCATAGTCTGTTATTCAGCGTCAATTGTGGCGCTGTTTGTTCTTTCGAGGTTCAGAGTTCCATTGGTTCCGTTCCTTCTGATATTCGCCGGATACTGCGTCGTATGGTGGTATGAGAAACTGAGATCGTCGGACTGGAAGAAAGCGTGTCTCTCGCTCATCCCGTTGTTGCTTGTCGGCATGTTCACATTCGCGACTCGTTCGGGCTATATACGAGAAAACGATTACGCCAACCTCGGGCTTGCCTACCAGGCGAAGGGACGATGTGACCTGGCAGCGCCCGAGTTTGCGAACGCGCTGAGAGTCGACCGCGATTACTATCCGGCGCGCAAGGGCCTTGAGGATTGTGCGCATGTCTTAGGTGAGAAAGACCAACTTCAGCCGGGGGCTTTGGGAACGCCGCAACCCTGATATTTCGAAGAGTGAGAAGCTACCCTTATGTTATAATGTCTGCGCACGTCAAGCTGCGAAACCCCAACCAGGAGCGAGCGATGAAGAATATCATTTGGAAGCCGTACGGCGACTACAAGAGCAAGAGCAACATCACGCGGTTCATGAAGAAGCACAAGATAAAGAATTACGATGAGCTGATCAGGCGGTCCACCTCGGACGTAGAGTGGTTCTGGGACGCCGCGCTGAAGGACCTCGACGTCGAGTGGTACGAGCCATACACGAAAGTGCTCGACGATTCCGCCGGATTTCCGTGGACCAAGTGGTTTGTGGGCGGCAAGATCAACATCGTCCATAATTGTCTCGATCGCCACGCGCTGAGCTGGCGTCGCAACAAGCTCGCGCTCATATGGGAGGGCGACGACGGCTCGGTGCGCACGGTCAGCTACTGGCAGCTTTACAACGAGGTGAACCGTCTCGCCAACGCGATGAAGAGCCTGGGCATAAAGAAGGGCGACACGGTGGGCATCTACATGCCGATGGTTCCGGAGATCGTGACGGCGCTCATGGCGTGCCTGAAGATTGGCGCGGTCGCGATACCGGTGTTCTCCGGTTTCGGGGCGACGGCGCTGGCCACGCGCCTGGGTGACGCTGAGGCGAAGCTCCTCTTCACGGCTGACGGTTCCGCGCGTCGCGCCAAGCTTGTGGAGATCAAGAAAGAGGCCGACCGCGCGGTCGAGATGACGCCCGGCGTGAAGAATGTGGTGGTGCTGCGACGCATGGGCAACGATATCCCGTGGAACGGCGCGCGCGACATCTGGTGGCATGAGATCGTGCCGAAGCAATCGCCGGTTTGCGAGACGGAGAAGCTGGACGCCGAGGATTATTCGCTCATCATCTACACGTCGGGCACGACGGGCAAGCCGAAGGGGACGGTTCACACGCACGCGGGCTGCATGGCGCAAATGACGAAGGAACTCGGCTACTATTTTGATGTCAAGGAAGAGGACACCTTTTTCTGGGTGACCGATATCGGGTGGATGATGGGGCCGTGGGAGATCATCGGGGTCCAGAATTTCGGCGGCACATATCTCATATTTGAGGGCGCGCCCGACTATCCGCAGCCAGATCGGTTGTGGGACGTATGCGAACGGCACGGGGTCACCATCCTGGGCATCTCGCCGACCGCGATCCGGCTGCTCATGCGCTCCGGACTCGATTGGGTCAAGAAGCATGACCTCTCGAGAATCCGCATCCTCGGCTCGACGGGCGAGCCGTGGGACCCTGAGTCCTACGAATGGTTCTTCGAGCACGTCGGCGGCAAGCGGTGTCCCATCATCAACATTTCCGGCGGCACCGAGATTGTCGGTTGTTTGCTGTCGCCGCTTCCGATAACCGCGCTGAAGCCGTGCACGCTGCGGGGGCCGGGACTCGCGATGGATATTGATGTATTCGATGAAGACGGCCAGCCGATACGCGGGGGCATCGGGCACCTCGTGTGCAAGAAGCCCGCGCCCTCGATGACGAAGGGATTCCTGAAGGACCCCGACCGCTATATCGCCACGTACTTCTCTCGCTGGCCCGGCGTGTGGTATCACGGAGATTGGGCGCACGTGGATAACGACGGTTTCTGGTTCCTGCACGGGCGTGCCGACGACACCATCAAGGTGTCGGGGCGCAGGACCGGCCCCGCCGAGATCGAGGCTGCGCTCATCGAGCATCCCGCCGTTTCGGAGGCTGCCGCCATTGGCGTGCCACATGAGATAAAGGGCGAGAACGTGGTGTGTTTCGTGGTGCTGCATCCAGCCTATCAGCCGAGCGAGGCGTTGCGCGCCGAACTCAAGGAGCAGGTCGTCAAGATCATGGGCAAGACGCTACGGCCCGAGGACGTGCGGTTCGTCAAGGCGCTGCCCAAGACGCGCTCGGCCAAGATACTGCGCGGCGTCATCAAGAAGAAGTGGCTCGGGCAGGACGTGGGCGACATCGCCTCGGTCGAAAACCCCGACGCGCTTGAGGAGATCGCGCACTCGCTGTAGCGCTTCGCTCGGATCACCACCCAAATCCGAGCAGCCTCCAATAGATCAGGAACGCGATGAGCGCTACCGAGGCGAGGCTCACGATGGTGTAGTGGAGTCTTGCTGGCAGATTCCACCATCTCTTTCGCCAGGCGAGAATCGCACACACCAGCGTCACCAGCGCAAGTGCGCTGACAAGATAATACATTCGCAGGAGAAAGGCGATTCGAGCGGGCACTCCGTAAGCGTATTCGAACAGGTCGCCGCTCAGACTCACCGCGATTACCGTTAACGAACCGAGAAAGAGAACCATGGTCAGCGCCGAAATCCACCGAGCCGCGCGAGCGCCGACGGGGTGGGTTGGGCGCGGCTTTCGCAATGCGTAGGCGAGGGGCCAGCCGAACAGCGCGGTGAGAAACAGGGCCGCGATGCCGCTAATCAGCGGAATCTGAAAGCGTGCGGTCTCACGCCGGGAAAGCTTGTCAAAGGCGTTTGGGCCGAGGCCGTGCAGAAACATGTGCGTGATATTTCCGGCGGCGTCTTCCCGGAACGCCACATATCCTTTCCCGTCGCTTCGCATGAACACCAGCGGTTCGATTTGAGTCAGCTCTATCGGCTCCCGATTCTCGCCGGGCATCCGCACCGTGAGGGTTCCTTCCTGGTTTGCCGTTACACTTGACTCACTCAGGAGCGCGGCCAGCTTTCCGAATGAGTCGCGCGTGTACCGGTTATGGCGATAGCGGCCCTCGAAGCGGTCCAAGCCGGCAACGGGATCGGGCTTGGGGCTGGAGTCAAGTGGGTGCGCGACAGGGAAATACCGGTCATAGAATGCGTCGACGAGGTCGAGGTGGAGTCCGTTTTCCGTCGCGGCAGAGGAGAGGGAATTGTAGGAGAGAAAGAAACCGAGTTGCGCCTCGGGATCAAGCACGAGTCGAGACGTGAAGCCGCGCCAATTGCCGCCGTGCCCGATTAGTCGCCGGCCGTTTACGATGTCCTCGCTGAATCCGTAGGCGTATCCTGGAAGCATGGGGTGATGCGTGAATTGCTGTTCGTGCATACGACGGGCCGTTTCCTCCGACAGGATGCGCACCTCGCCAAGCCTGCCGTCTTGCAAGTGAGCGAGCATGAAACGGGCGATGTCGGCGCCGGTCGTGTGGAGGGATCCTGCGGGCGCGAGCATCTGCAAGTAATCGTATGGCGCTTCATGATATGCGTGGTTGCGGTAGAAATAACCCTGTGCGAGGTCGGGAATGAGTTTGCGAGGCAGCGTGAAAGCGCTTCTCTTCATATCGAGCGGCTCGAAGATGTTTTCGTTCACATAAGTCTCGAACGACTCGCCGGAGACCGATTCGACGAGGAACCCCGCGAGTGCGAGGCCATAGTTCGAGTAACTGAAGACATCGCCGGGCGGAAGCGCGCGGCGCGGCATTCGCTCGGCGAGGTGCAGGCCGAGAGGCCGCAGGTCTTCAGGGCGGCGGGCGGCCATGCCGAAGAATCGATCATCGAATCCGGCCGTATGAGTCAGGAGGTGATGAAGGGTGACCGGCTTGGGAAACGCGACGGGCAGTTGGAAATTGGGCAGATATTCATTGACATCGCGTCGCAGGTTGAGCTTGCCTTGCTCGACGAGCTGCATGACTGCTGTGGCGGTGAAGAGCTTCGAGACGGAGGCAACGCGGAAGATGGTCTTCTCAGGGTCCACCGCGCGCCTGGTACGCAGGTCGGCATAGCCGTAGCCTTTCGAGAGGAAAACCTCACCGTCCTTGACCATGACAAAAACGAGGCCGGGGGCGTGATATTGTTGCATCGCGGCGGCGAAGAAGCCGTCGAGGAAGGTCTCAAGTTCGTTGGGGTCGCGCGGACCTTCTGCTTCGGCGTGAGCGCCAGGGACATAGGCCAAGACGAGCATTAGCAAGCCAGGAACAAAGCCCCTCCTCAGCGTTCGGAGAATATTCTCCCTTCGTCGCATCTGTAATTTCCTCCTTTGCCGCTGGCGGCGATGAAGTTTATTTTTTCGAGTCTCAAAGAGAGCACAGCTTAGTTCAGCCGCATCGAGGGTTGCGAGCTGACAATCCATCGGGGCTGCGGCTGTTTCGGCACTTGTCCGCAGATTGCGGGAGTCTTTATTCTAACCTATTTTGAACACAGAGTCACGGTGTCACGAAAAGACAACCGATCATCGGCATCCGTGGACGGTGTGGACCATGTGGACTGACACGGACAGTCACGGACATACACGGACTGGCACTAAAGTGACTAGAGTGACCAGAGTTGGTCGAATGAATTCGAACCCACAGGGTT
>CAZEBC010000076.1:9904-17260 GCA_964510165.1 uncultured bacterium | reverse complement strand
ATCGCCAGACGATGGCCCTCCTCGTGCGGGTCGACGTCTACGTCGAGCACATACGGAGCGTCGCTTTCAAGCGCCGCCTTCAGCGCGGGGCTGAAATCCGCCGCTCGCGTGACTTTCTTTCCGGAGACTCCCAGCGATTCGGCCAGCTTCACGTAATCCGGACTCCACAGTCCGCCCGTGTCGGAACTCTTCGAATCGCAGAACGAGGTGCGCCCGTAGAGCGCCTCCATCGCTTCGCGCTCGATGCCGATGGTGCGATTGTTGAGGATGACCCAAACGGACGGAACGCGATGCTCTCGCGCGGTGGCGATCGCGAGGCCGGTCATCATGAACGAGCCGTCGCCGATGAACGCGAGTGAGGGATGCTCAGGATTCGCCAATTTGGCGCCGAGCGCGCCGCCACAGCTCCAGCCCATCCGCGCGAAGTGACCGTTGTTGGTCGCGATGTTGCTCGACGACGCCGTGAAGAACGCGGGCGCGAAGAGCAGCAGGTTGCCGGTATCGAACAGAACCGAGGTGTGCGGGTCGACTTCGCGCACAACCTCGGAGGCATCGTGCAGGATTCGCGCGTTCGAGAGCGGGTTTCGCTCATCGGCTCGTTTCGGCGCGGATTCCTTCATCCATTCGTCGCGCCAATCGTCAATTTGGCGGCGCCATTGCGTGAATCCTTCCGATTTCAGCCTGGCGCCCGCGAGCGCCGACCTTAGCGCTTCGAGGCCGAGCCGGGCGTCGGTAACAAGCGCGACGTCGGCGGGGTAATTGCGGCACAGTTCGGTGGGGTCGATGTCCATGTGAATGAGTTTGGTGGGACCGGGTATCTGATACATGCACCACGCGAGCGTATTGAAATCATGGAAACGCGCGCCGACCGCGATGAGCGTGTCGCACTCGCGCGCCGCCTGATACCCGTGTCGCGCGCCGGAAGGGTCAATCGTTCCGACGCTGAGCGGATGGTTCTCCGGAAATGCGCCTTTGCCCGAAAAGGTCGTTCCCACGGGAATGTTATGTTCCTCGGCGAATTCCTTGAGAACATGCGATGCCCGCGCGTTGAGCACGCCACTTCCAGCGAGAAGCAGCGGGCGTTCAGCTCGCGCAATCATCTCGACCGCCTTCATGATGGCGGCGTGGTCGGGAGCCGGCGGATGAATGTGCGTCCATGGGCCGATGTCAGGGATATGGGCGAGATCGATCTCGGTGTGCTGGATGTCGAACGGTATCTGGACGACCGCGGGGCCGGGGCGGCCCGACAGGGCTTCCTTGTACGCGCGTATGACGATTTCGAGCGCGGTGTCCGGTCGCGTCACGAGCGCGGCCTTCTTGCAAATGGGCTTGACAACCTGGATGAACTCCTCGGGGCCGTAGCGATAGCACTCCTCGAAGCAGCCTTTGTCCATCCACTGCGTCGGGCCCGCGCCCGCGAGAACCAGCATGGCGGACGATTCATAGAATGCGTTGGCTAGCGCGGCGCAGATGTTCATGTTGCCGGGGCCGACGGTGGTCAGCACAACGGGAAGCGGCCCACGGCGCCGCATACGCCAGAAGCAATCGGCCATGTGAACGGCGGTGTCCTCGGCGTTGGTCTTGATGCCTCGGATACGCGATTCGTGCTCGATTGCGTCGAGCATCGCCCAGTTGCCGTGGCCGTTGTAGCCGAACGCGAATTCGACCCCTGCCTTTTCCAGCGTTTTGACGATTGCCTTTGCGACGGTGGTCCTCATTGTTGGGTCTCCGCCATCGGGGCAGCGCGCTTCGGTTATCTGGGGACACCATGTCCCGCGCCGCGCGGGATGTCCCCAGATAACCCGTTGTCGCGTGAGGTTAGCGTTGGTGTTATTACGGATACTGCTTCGGCGTCTGGCTTATTCCGAGCATCTCGCGCGCCTGCGCGGGGGTAGCGACCTCGCGGTTGAGTTCGTGGATGAGCCGAACCGCGCGCTCGACGAGTTGCGCGTTGCTCTTGGCCTTCTCGCCTCGCTTGTAGTACACGTTGTCCTCCATGCCAACGCGAAGATGCCCCCCCATGATGAGGCTCAGGGTGATGATGGGCAGCTCAAGCGCGCCCGTGCCGATGGACGAGAACAAAGATTTCGGCGGCATGTTGGCGATCATGTCCATCGCCGACATGACGGTCGGCGGGCTGCACGCGCCGTCTTGCCCGAACACGAGTTGGCACCAGTAGGGCGGTTCGATGAGTTTCTTGCTGATGAGGTTGTCGACAAACCACCAGCTCTGGCTGTTGAAGACCTCGAGCTCGGGCTTGATGTTGCTCTTCTTCATCGCGCGCGCGAACTTTTCGGTCTTGGTGTAGCCGAGCATGTCCACGCCTTCATATTGGAGCGTTCTCGAATCGACTATGGTGATCCCTCTCATCTTAAACATTTCGCGCATGCCCTCATCGGGGTCGGTAAGCTCAAACGGAGCGGGTATCCGCATGCGCATGTAGAGCATGCCGACGTCGAGCGAGGCGACTTCCGGATTGCACGTCGCGAAGAAGGTGTTCATGACCTCCTCGTCATCCTCCTTGAAGAGGCCGGAGCACGTGTTGTTGATGATGAGGTCGGGGCAGCGCTCGCGGACGAGGTGGTTCACCCGATAGTAGTCCTCGCCGTTGGAAGAATTGGTGGCGTAGTTCATGTTAGGGTCGCGCGCGTGGATGTGCACCATGCTCGCGCCGGCCTTGTAGGCCTCATACGCGGAGTCGGCCTGTTCCTCGGGCGTCTCGGGCAGGTTCGGGTTCGAGGCCTTTCCGTGCACGCCGCCGGTGATGGCGCACGTCACGATGACGGGAGGCCATTTGTTGAAATGCTCTCTCCATTCGCGATTATCGGTGAATCTCCAGGACGTGTCCTCGATTGTGAACGGCATTGTCGCTGCCTCCTCTCGATGTGCTTCGCTGAACAAAAACCTTCGTCAAGCCGGAACCATAATACCCGGCGCGGGGTTTGAATTCAAGAGGCGGTCGTTGTTTAAACGGCAATAGAAATGCTATAATTGCGCAACGCTCGCGTTGGGCCTCAGTCGTCGGTTTGATCTCCACCAAGGAGAACACGAGATGCGGGGTGAAGAATTGCTGGTCTTGTGGCTGATACTCCTGCTTCTGTCTGTGCCGATCGCCGCGATTGCCTACCTTGTCCATTTCGCCCGCGCCATCAGGCGGCTCGACGAACGAATGCGAGAGTTGGAGACGCTTGTCGCCGGATCGAGGCCGCCTTCGCCAAGGCCGGTCGAGCAACCTGCCGCCCCGCCTCCGGTCCCGCCGCCAATGCCCGAAATCGAGGCGCCGAAAAAGGCCCACGAGCGTCCGGAATGGAACTTGGAGGCGCTGATCGGCGGAAACTGGCTGAATAGAATCGGCGTGCTCGCGTTTCTTTTCGGCGTCGGCTTCTTCCTGAAGTATGCGTTCGATAACAGATGGATCGGCGAGACAGGGCGCGTGATTCTCGGGCTGATCGCGGGGATCGTGTTCCTCGGGTTTGGCGAGCGGTACCAGAGAAGAGGGTATGCGCGTTTCGGGCAGGGGCTGACGGGCGGCGGCATCGGGCTTCTCTATCTCTCGATCTTTGCCGCATTCTTTTTTTATCATTTTATTCCGCAGCCGGCTGCGTTCGCGTTTATGATCGTGGTGACGGCGGCGGGAATCGCTCTGGCGGTGAGATACGATGCGATCCCGATCGCCTCGTTCGGCACGCTCGGCGGCTTCGTCACGCCGTTTCTTTTGAGCACGGGCACGGATAACCAGGTGGCGCTCTTCAGCTACATATTCCTGCTGAACCTCGGCGTGCTCGGCGTCGCGTACTTCAGGAACTGGCGCGTGCTAAATTATCAGAGCTTTGCGCTCACGATCATTGTCTTTCTCACCTGGGCGGAGAGATTCTATGAGCCGGCGAAACTGTGGAAGACAGCCTTCTTCCTGACGCTGTTGTTTCTGGTGTTTGCGTTGCTGGCGATATTCCACAATATCATTCACCGGCGCAAGGCGACCGCGCCCGAACTTGTGCTCGCGTTTCTGAACGCCGCTGCGTATTTCGGCGCCATGTATGCGCTGCTGGAGGACAAGTATCACGCCTATCTCGGTTTGTTCGCGCTTGCGATGAGCGCGGCCTACGTCGGGTTCGCATATCTGACGAATACGCGGATTTCCGAGGATCGGTTCCTTGTGTGGATTTTTCTCGGGCTTGGCGCTACGTTCGCGACGCTGGCAATTCCCATCCAATTGAAGCAGAACTGGATAACAGTCGGCTGGGCCATCGAGGGCGCAATCCTGGTATACATCGGGTTCCGGTATAACAGCCGCAACACGAAGCTTGCTGCGTTCGCGCTGCTGGCGCTGGTGTTCGGGAGGCTGATGTTTTTCGACCTTGCCCTGACGTATCGGACCGCGGATGAGGAGTTCCATCTGATATTCAACAGGCGTGTGTTCTCGTTTGTTGTCGGGATCGCGGCGATGGTGTTCGGAGCATATCGCTACTCGCAAGACCGGGAGAAGGCACTGCGCGACGCGGCCACGGGCGCCCTGCTGGTGGCGTCCAATCTGGCGGCCATCGTCTTGTTGAGCGTCGAGGCGCGCGATTATCTCCTGCATCTTCACCGCAAGGAGTTGATCTCGCCGCGTGTCCTTCAGTACGGCCAGCAGATGTCGCTCTCGCTCATATGGACGGTGTACGCGGCGTTTCTGATTGCTGTCGGGATATGGAGAAATTACCGATTGCTCCGCTACATGGCGCTGGCTTTGTTCGGCGTTACCATCGTCAAGGTATTCTTCCTTGACCTGGCGGAACTTGAGCGCTTCTACCGAATAATCTCCTTCGTGGTGCTCGGGCTGATTCTGATTGGCGTCTCGTTCCTTTACCAGAAATACAAGGCGGTGCTCATCGGGCCGCGCCTCGATGGCGCGGCGCGGGAGGAGGCGAAATGAAGCGGGGATGCTGGGTGGCGACATTATTTCTGGCCTTGTACGCGGGCGCCGTGTGGGCCGACTTCGCGATTTCGGATTGGAAGTACTTCAAGCAAATCGGCGCGCCGAAACGCAACCAATCCGAGTATGCGTTTTTTCAGGTGGATGCAGAAACATATGATGGATGCGTCGGCGGGCTGCACAGCCTGCGCGTAGTGGATGCCGACTCGCGCGAAATTCCGTACCAGCTTGTGACCAAGAGCGAAAAGGTCGACCGGGTGGAGTTCTCTCCAACCGTTCTCAATAATTCTTATGTGTCGGGCGAATACAATACCTTCGTGCTTGATTTCGGGGAGGAACCGCCTCAGATAAACCAGGTAACTATCCTGACAACGAGCGAGAATTTCACCCGGCGCGTGTCGGTCGAGGGAAGCGATGACCAGACGCAGTGGCATCTGCTGGTGAATGATGCCTACATTTTCGATTTTTCGCGCGACATCAAGTCGAGCCATCTCGCAGTCGAGTTCCCGCTTTCGACGTACCGTTTCCTGCGGGTGAAGGTGTTCGCCGACGGCGGGGATCAACTGGAGGTCCAGGGGGCGAAGGCTCACAAGGTGACCAAAGAGGAGGCCGAAACCGAGCGCTGGCCTCTCAGCATTATGGAGAGAAGGGAAGACGAGAAGGAAAAGGCTACCTCGATCATATTGGACGCCGGACATCGCGGACTTCCGATCCGGAGCGTCGAGCTTGAGGTGCCGAGCCGCAATTATCATCGCCATGTCAATGTGCAATCGAGCGACGACCGGGAGAAATGGACCGACCTCGGTTCGGGCATAATCTACAATTATGACATGCCGGAGATGAAGGAGGCCGATAACAATGTGGCGTTTCGTGAGAATCCGGGCGGGCGCTACTTCAAGCTGATGATAAAGAACTATGACGACCTGCCTCTTGATATCACCGATGCCGAAGGGATTGCACTCGTCAGGCGGGTGATCGTGCCGGTGAGTGGGAGTCCTCCCCAGAGGGTTTACTTTGGCAATCCTCAGGCGCGCTCGCCGCAGTATGACCTTGCTTACCGCATGAGGTATATCGAGACCGAGCGGTTACCCCGCCTGTCGCTTGGGCCGCGCCAATCCAATCCGGGGTACGTCGAACCGCCGTCTTCGGAGCCTTGGAGCGAGCGGCACCGGTACCTCTTGTGGGGCGCGATGGCCGTCGTCATCATTTTTCTGGCCGGCCTGATTTATAATTTGGTGCGGAAGACACCGCCCGTCGGAAATAAGTAGGGGCGGTTCGCAAACCGCCCCTGCAACAACGATTTCGCGCTTCTAACGATACTCTATCTTGAATTCGACCCTGCGGTTGAGCGCCATGCCGAGCGATGTCTCGTTTGAGGCGATGGGGTGACGCTCGCCGTAGCCGACGGCATCGAGGATTGCGGCGTCCACTCCGAGCTCGATCATCTTGTTCTTGACCGTGTTTGCCCGTCTCATCGAGAGCGCGTCATTATAGGCGTCGGTGCCTCGCCAGTCGCAATGCCCCTCGACGGTAACCTTGCGGAGGCGGTCCATATTCTTTACGAGTGTCGCCGCCCTCTTGGTGTTGTCGAGGCCTTCGGGCGTAAGGGTGGCTTTGTCATATTCGAAATAGATATTGGGGAATATGACGCGGTCGGTCACCACGAGCTCGGGGACCGTTATCTCCTTCTCGACGATCTTCTCGACTATCTTGATGTTGGGCCCCGGCTGGGGAGCGGGCGGCTGCTCCAGCTTTTCGGGTTCAAGGCTTTCGCCGCGAGGAACAATTGTAAATGTGACCCGGCGGTTGATCCTGTGAGCGAACTCGGCGTCCACCACGCCCAACGGCCTCGTTGCTCCGAAATCCTTGAGAACCAGGATGTCGGCCTTGACTCCCGCGTCCACGAGCGCCTCTTTGACGGCCTCAGCCCTCTTCATTCCGAGGTCAGGATACTGGTCTTTCTCGAGGGCGTCGATATGGCCTTCGACGAAGACCTTGTCGGAGCCGGAATCCTTGATCATGCGAGCGGCATACTCGAGCTGTATTGCCGGCGAGGTTATCTCCGCGCTCTTCTCGTCAAACGTGACGGCGCGAGCGCCCAACTCGGCGCTCCCATGCTCGAATACTATCGTTGGGAAGATGTAGCGGTTGGCGTGAACTTCCTTTTTCACTGGGATCGGCTTGTAGACTATTTTCTCGACGACTTTCACTTCAGGCGGCGGCGGGGCTTCTTCCACGACGCCTGCGTAGAATATGACGCCTCGGTTGCCATATTCGGTTATGCCGACCTTCGAGGGCATCCACCAGTATCCCCCCGCGTATCTGCCCTCGCCCTGCCAGGCGCCCGGCGGCGGATATTGATGCCAGGGATTCTCCTTAGGCCACTGCGCGGTCGCGCAGCCGAACTGAGCTAGAGCCAGAAAGACCACAGCCGATAAGGT
>CAZEBC010000076.1:7311-9804 GCA_964510165.1 uncultured bacterium | reverse complement strand
GCGAGCAAATATTCACTGTTACGGAACTCACGCGGAACATAAAGTCGCTGCTGGAGGACAGCTTCGGGCACGTGTGGGTCAGCGGCGAGATTTCCAACTGCAAGCTTCACGGGTCGGGACATCTGTACTGTACGCTGAAGGACGATCAGAGCCAGATAAGCCTGGTCTTTTTCCGGACCGACGCCGCCCGACTAAGGTTCAAGCTGGAGGATGGGCTTCAGGTGAACGTGGGCGGCAGGATCAGCGTGTACGAGAAGCGCGGCAATTATCAGCTTGTTGCGTGGACGGCGGAACCTGTCGGTTACGGCGCGCTTCAGCTCGCATTCGAACAATTGAAGAAGCGGCTGGGGGAAGAGGGCCTGTTCGCGGAATCTCACAAGAAGTCACTGCCGCGCTTTCCGCAGCGAATCGGGGTTGTGACGTCTCCGACGGGCGCGGCCATTCGGGACATCTTGCACGTGATAGACAGGCGCTTCTCGACGGTGGAAGTTGTACTTTATCCTTCGCCTGTTCAGGGTGAAGGCGCGGGGGAGCGGATTGCCTCGGCGATAAGGATTCTTGACCGCCAAGGAAAGGTAGACGTTATAATTGTGGGCAGGGGCGGCGGCTCGCTGGAGGACCTGTGGGCATTCAATGAAGAGATAGTCGCGCGGGCCATATATGAATGCGAGACGCCGATAGTGTCCGCGGTCGGGCATGAGATTGATTTCACAATTGCGGATTTCGTTGCGGACGTGCGGGCGCCGACCCCAAGCGCGGCAGCGGAACTCGTCGTGCGGGAGCGTGAGTCGGTCATCTCGGAGATCGAGGGGCTTCACGCCCGTCTTGGGAATTCGATTGAGAAGTATCTTACCGCATTTGAGCACCGCCTGAAGTTGCTGCTGTCAAGCTACGGATTGCGCCG
This sequence comes from uncultured bacterium, assembly GCA_964510165.1. Lineage (GTDB taxonomy): Bacteria > Abyssobacteria > SURF-5 > SURF-5 > SURF-5 > CAZEBC01. The sequence goes on along the minus strand of CAZEBC010000076.1, from coordinate 8,900 downwards.
GTCTGCCGATATGCTCCTGCAATGCGAGCAGCGGCTGGACGACTCGCGCGAGGGGCTGCGGGAACTTCAGCATCGCCACATGGAGCAATTGGCGGAGAAGGTGAGCGCGCTCCGAAGCAGGTTGTCAGCCACGCGGCCAGACCGGGCCATAGTTTCCCTCGGGGATCGGGTGGCGGCCGCGCTGCGACTGCTCAGGGAACGCATGGCGAATTCGTTTGCCGTACGTCAGGCCGCGCTGGCGGAGTCCGTCGCCAAGCTGGATTCACTGAGTCCGCTGGCGGTTCTCGCGAGGGGATACAGCATCACATATCGGTTGCCGGACGCGGAGATTGTGAGGGACAGTTCCGAGATGAGGCCGGGCGACCGCGTGAGGGTGAGATTGCATCGCGGCTTGCTTACGTGCGGCGTAGAACAAGTGGAGAATCATGCCAGTGCCTGAACCCAGTTTTGAGGAAGCCCTTGACAAATTGGAGAAGATCGTGGCGGAGCTTGAGGAGGGTAATCTCCCCCTGGAGGACACGCTCCGCAAATTCGAGGAAGGCGTGAGGTTGTCGCGCCTTTGCGAAAAGAAGCTGAAGGCGGCGCAGAAGAAGGTTTCCGTGCTTCTTCGGAACGAGCAGGGCGAGTTGAAGGAAGCCCCATTTGAGGAGTCTCCGGAATCCGAGGAAGCCGAGGAAGGCAAGAAAGAGAGCCGCGAGACTGGGTCATTATTTAATGAATGATATCAAGCAATATCTGGACGAGAAGAAAAAGCTGGTCGAGCGCGAGCTTGAGCGGCTGCTGCCTCCGCCGACGGGTTTGCAGAAATCCATGTGTGAGGCCGCCCGCTACAGTGTGTTTATCGGCGGCAAGAGGATCAGGCCCATTCTGCTGCTGGCGACAAACGAGATGTTGGGCGGCAAAGCGGCTGACGCTCTGCCTGCCGCGTGCGCCATCGAGATGGTTCATACCTATTCGCTGATCCACGATGACCTTCCTGCATTAGATAACGGACAGATGCGCCGAGGCCAGCCGACCGTCCACAAGAAATTTGGGGAGGCCATCGCGATCCTGGCGGGAGACATGCTCTTGACATTGGCGTTCGAGACGCTCGCCTTGTGTCCTGACCGCCTCGTTGCGAAACTGGTTACCGAGTTGGCGTCTGCCTCGGGCACCATGGGGATGATCGGCGGGCAGGTGGCCGATATCGAGTGGACGGGGAAGGACATGGATTTTCCGACGCTTGAGTTTATCCATTCACACAAGACCGGCGCGCTGATTGCGGGGGGTGTCAGGATGGGCGGCATAATCGCGGGGGCGAGCGAGTCGGAGATGAAAAGCCTGACCGGATACGGGCGGTGTCTTGGGCTTGCATTCCAGATCAGCGACGATATTATTGATGTTGAGTCTATCTCGGCGGTGACGGGAAAGGATTCCGGCGTCGACGCTTTGGCGGGGAAGCCGACGTACCCGAAGATGTTTGGGCTTTTGGAATCACGTCGGCGCTGCGTGGACCTGATAGAACAAGCGAAGGCGAATCTTGCCGAGTTTTCGCCCCGTGCGGGCGTGCTGGAGGCGATAGCCGACCTCGTAGGCAACCGCAGGGCTTA
>CAZEBC010000076.1:0-7211 GCA_964510165.1 uncultured bacterium | reverse complement strand
CAACGACTCGCGCAGGAGATCAGGCAGGAGATCATCTCGACGACCGCCCGCCATGGCGGGCACCTGGCGTCGAGTCTCGGCGCGGTGGAACTCATTCTCGCGATCCATTATATTTTCAATGCGCCGAGGGATAAGATTGTATTCGACGTAGGTCATCAGGCGTACGCGCACAAGCTGGTGACGGGAAGACGGGAGGATTTCAAGACGCTTCGGACTCTGGGCGGGTTGGCGGGTTTTCCGAACCGTGACGAGAGCGTGTTTGACTGTTTCACGACGGGTCACGCGAGCACGAGCATCTCGACGATCGCGGGAATTGCGGCGGCGCGCGACCTTGCGGGAGAGAACTTCAAGACGATCGCGGTTATCGGAGACGGCGCCATGACAGGCGGGCTTGCGTTCGAGGCGCTCAATCACGTGGGCCACATAAAGAAGGACCTGATCGTAATCCTCAACGACAACGAGATGGCGATATCTCGGAGCGTGGGGGCGCTGTCTCTGTACTTGAGCCGCGTGATCACGGCCTCGTCCTACAACAGGCTCAAGGGCGACGTCGAGTACGTGCTCAAGCGCATTCCGGCGATCGGCTCGACGCTGTTCGGGACGGCCAAACGCATACAGAAGAGCGCCGCGAGCCTGTTGAAGCCGGGGTCGCTATTCGAGGAACTGGGATTGAAGTATGTCGGACCGGTGGATGGTCACGACCTTGGCGTGCTCATCGAGACGCTCAGCAAGATATCGGCGTTTCGGATTCCGATCTTTCTTCACGTGCTCACAAAGAAGGGGAAGGGCTACGAATACGCGGAGGCCGAGCCGAGCAGTTTCCACGGGATTCGGGCGTTCAACATCGAGACGGGCGAACCGCTGCCCGCTGAGGCCGAATCTGCCAACGGGATGTATTATTCCGATGTGTTCGGCAGGCACATGCTCGAGATGGCAGCGGACAATCCGAAGGTGGTCGCCATAACGGCGGCGATGTGCGAGGGCACCGGTTTGACGGAATTCGCCGAAAAATATCCCGACCGCTTCTTTGATGTGGGCATTGCGGAACAGCATGCGGTTGTATTCGCCGCCGGTCTTGCGAATGAGGGATACAGGCCGGTGGTCGCGGTTTACTCCACGTTCATGCAGCGGGCGTACGACCAGATATTCCATGACGTCTGCTTGCAGAACCTGCCGGTCATTTTCGCGATAGACCGCGCGGGTCTGGTCGGCATGGATGGGCCGACCCATCACGGCGTGTTCGATATCGCATACCTGCGCAGCATGCCCAACATGATCATCACGGCGCCCAAGAACGGAAGGGAACTGACGGCCATGCTGGACTGGGCCGTCACACAGTCCCAGCCGGTGGCTATCAGGTATCCACGCGGGTCCGCCGAGACGATACCGCCGACAGAGCGTGAGCCCGCCGTGGAGTTGGGTCAGCCGGAAGTGTTGCGAACGGGCGAGGACATCACGTTCGTCGCGCTCGGCCCAATGGTGGAGATGGCGCTGGAGGCGGCGGATGCGCTCGAACGCGAAGGAATCGGCGCGGGAGTCGTCAACGCGCGCTTCGTCAAGCCGCTTGATGAAAAATTTTATTGCGGGTTGGCCGAGCGGACGAAGGGCATCATTGTCGTCGAGGACGGCGTTGTTGCAGGCGGGTTTGGGAGTGCCGTGCTCGAGTTGATGCTCAGGGTCAAGCCCGACCGTACGCCGAACCTCAGGATCATCGGTCTGCCCGACAGATTCATCGAGCACGGGCCGCGTTCGGCAGTTCTCAGGAAATATGGTATTAGCGCGGAGGGGCTTGTGGAGGCCGCGGGGAAACTGCTGGGGACGCAAATCGGAAGTCATATCAAGGGACTGTGATATCATTGCGTGTTACGTATTGCGGATTGCGTGTTTCGTGTCACAACGTTGTACCACTAAGTCTCAGTTTCTTGAAACTCCGTCGTGATTTTCCCCTCACCCCGACCCTCTCCCGGTGGGAGAGGGCAGGGTGAGGGAGCTTTGGTTGCGGCTCTGCCGCGCTGTGGCAGAGCGTGATATAATAAGAATGTCACCGTGCTCTTCGGAAGCCCATCTCTATGGGATCCGGCAGGGTGAAGGTGTGTTTGTGTTCCGAGAAGAGTTAACGACTTGATAAATAAATTGCGTAAAATTGCGGCGTTTCAGAAGGCCGTCGAGACTGTGGAGTCCGATAGTCCGCGTGTATGGGTGAGCGGACTTTGGGGAGCGTCCAAGGGTTTGTTCGCATGCGAACTCAGCCGCGCGCTCAGCCGTGCGCTGCTTGTGGTGACCCCGAGCATCGAGGCGGCGGAAATCACGATGGGCGATCTTGAAAGCTTTTACGGCGCGGATTCGCTGTATCTGTTTCCGCCAAGGGAATACCTGCCGCCGTCGGCCGTCTTGTCGCCGGACCAAAGCGTTTCGGAGCGATTACTCACCATGCGCGCGCTTCTTCACGCGGGCGACGAGGGGAATCGGCCGGTGGTCGTGGCGCCCGTCAAGTCGCTGCTTCAATACCTTCAGGACCCGCGCTCGCTGACGCCGGAACTGCTCAGGTTTCATGTAGGCGACACATGGCCGCTTGACTTGTTGAGCGCGAAGCTGGTGGAGCGCGGCTATCGCAGACGCACGATGGTTGACACGCGCGGCGAGTTCAGCATACGCGGCGGCATCGTTGACATATTTCCGATGTGCGCGGAAGACCCGTATCGCCTGGAATTCTTCGGAGACGAAATCGAGTCGGTGAGGATATTCGACCCGGTGACGCAACGGTCATTCGAGAGCGTGGAGGAGTTCGAACTGATGCCGGCAAGCCGGTGGGTGGATTCGTCCGAGGCGCCTCAGGGCATCACGATACTTGATTATCTGCCTCGCGACGCGATTGTGGCCTGGGACGAGCCTTTGTTGATAGAGGAGCATTCGCGGCAGGAGCGGTCGAATGCGGCTTATGACGTACCTCACGAGAAGACGGCCGACCTCAGGGAATTCCTTGTCGGCGCCGAAAGGGCAATGGTATGCATGAGCCGATTCGAGCAGAGTTCCGACGTGTTCGAGGGGTTCGCGCGCGCGGGGGTGGAGTGTCATTCACTCGAGCCCATTGCGGGCCAGTTAGACTCTTTCCTCGAGAAGCTGGACGAATGGCTTATGCGGGGATTTCAGGCGGTGATCGTGTGCAACAACGAGGGCGAGAGCAAGCGCCTGATGGAGTTGTTGCAGGACGCCGGCATGAACCCGCATTTCTCGAAGGCATTTGATGAGCGGCATAAGTTGCTGATAACGCTGGGCAGACTTCGGAACGGCTTCGCCATCGAAGAGGGCGCGCTGATGGTGGCGAGCGACCAGGAGATTTTCAGACGGTACTCGCAGAGGCGCGCGCGCAAGAAATTCAAAGGAGGCGCGCCGATTGCGCACTTCACGGACCTCCGGCTCGGCGATTACGTGGTGCACGTGGACCACGGCATCGGCATATATCGCGGCCTGGCCTATCTGCCGAACCAGAAGAGCGAGTTTTTGGTAATCGAATATCTCGGCGGGGATAAATTGTACGTTCCCGTGAGCATGATGAACCTGGTGCAGAAATATGTGGGTTCTGACGATGAGCCGCCGAAGCTCTACAAGCTTGGAGGGACGGCCTGGTTCAGGGTTCAGGAACGGGTGCGGCGCGCGATTCGCGACATGGCCGGCGACCTGCTTGAGCTGTACGCGTCGAGGCAGGTCCTGCCCGGGACAACGTTCTCGCCCGATGTCCCGTGGCAAAGCGAGTTCGAGGAATCGTTTATCTATCGCGAGACGGATGACCAGCTTGCCGCGATCGAGGACGTCAAGGCGGACATGCAACGCCCGATCCCGATGGACCGCCTTGTCTGTGGAGACGTCGGTTACGGCAAGACGGAAGTGGCGATGCGGGCGGCCTTCAAATGCGTGATGGACGCGCGCCAGGTGGCCGTGCTCGTGCCGACCACGATACTCGCCCAGCAGCATTACACCACATTTCGCGAGCGCATGGCCGACTACCCTGTCCGTGTGGAGATGCTGAGCCGGTTCAAGACCGCCGCCGAGCAGGCGAAGGTCGTGAGCGACCTGGCCGAGGGCAAGGTGGACATAGTCATCGGGACGCACCGGTTGCTGCAGAACGACATCACGTTCAAAAACCTTGGGCTTGTCGTCATTGATGAGGAGCAGCGGTTCGGCGTGGCGCACAAGGAGCGACTGAAGCAGTTGCGCAAAGTGGTGGACGTGCTGACTCTGACGGCGACGCCCATACCTCGCACGCTTCACATGGCGCTGATGGGGGTTCGCGACATGAGCGTGATCAACACCGCGCCCGAGGACCGGCTGTCGGTGATCACCGTAGTCGCCGAGTTCAGCGAAAGGCTGATACGCGAGGCCATCCTGAGGGAACTCGCGCGGGAGGGGCAGGTCTTCTTTGTGCACAACCGTGTACAGACGATCAAGCGGATGACCGAGTATGTGCGACGGCTTGTGCCGGAGGCGAGGTTCGGCATTGCGCACGGCCAGTTGCCCGAGCGCGAGCTCCAGGCGGTCATGAACAGCTTTCTCAAGAAAGAGATAGACGTGCTTGTGTGCACGACTATCATTGAGTCCGGCCTTGACATCCCGAACGTCAATACGATGCTGATCAACCGCGCCGACAAGTTTGGGCTGGCCGACCTGTACCAGTTGCGCGGGCGCGTGGGCCGCTACAAGCATCGCGCGTATGCGTACCTGTTGATACCGGGTCGCAAGGCGGTGACCGAGGTGGCGCAGAAGCGGTTGAACGCGATCGAGGAATTCTCGGAACTCGGGTCGGGATTCAAGATCGCGCTTCGCGACCTGGAGATAAGGGGGGCGGGCAACATCCTCGGCGCGGAGCAGCACGGAGACATCGCGGCGGTCGGTTTCGAGATGTATTGCCAGCTTCTGGAGGAAGCCGTTTCGGAACTCAAGGGCGAGAAGCCGGAAAAGCTGCTATTGCCGACGGCGGAGTTCGAGGTGGATTGCTTCATTCCCGACGATTACGTGGTCTCGCCCGCGCAGAAGCTCGACATGTACAAAAAGATAGGCCTCTCACGAAGGGAGGAGGACGTGGATGCCGTGACAGAGGAGTTGGAAGACCGCTACGGGCCGCTGCCCGCGGAAGTCTCGAACCTGCTTAAACTGGCGCGACTGAGAGTGCTCGGGGCGGCGGCGGGCCTGGAGTTCATTGGCAAGCTCGGCGGCAATGCGCTCTTTAGGACGGCGCCCGGAAGAGAATTCATCCCGCAGGAATTGGCGAGCCTGTCGAATACGTTTGGCAGAAAGCTCAAGCTTGATGTCGAGGACGGCCTGAAGCTGCTTATGCCGGTGAAGGATATGCCGCCCGAGCGGCAGCTTGATGACGCGATTGTGGTGGTGCGGCATATTGCGTCGTTGCGGGTCAAGACGACCAAGAAAGCGGCGTGCCATGCCCTTGCCGGGGCGTAGAGGCGCGGCGCGCCGTAACCAAAGCCCTCACCCTGCCCTCTCCCACTGGGAGAGGGTTGGAGTGAGGGGAACTACCGACGAAACGGCTTGCAGGCTGGAAGCCTGCGCTACAAGAAGCGCAGGGGCGGTTTGGGAACCGCCCCTGCAGGTAATACGCTGAGAGTGTGTCTAACTCACTTTACGGTATTACGTTCACCCACTGGAAGTCAGCGCCTCCGTTCGAGGATACCACCACGACGGAAGCCGGAGGCACCGTCACACCCGGAAGTATCATCACGCCGTTCGTCATCGGAGCGATGTCGAGCACACCGAGTGCCGGCACTGGCGCCACCCGGTCACTCGATTGCGCCCGCACAGAGAGCGTTTGCGTCGAAACCGTATAGTTCGCGCTCAATATCAGCACCCTGTCCTTTATAGCAGGAGTGGCTGTCGTCGGCGGCTGACCTGCGATTGTTGCAGTCAGCGTCACGGTTGCGGGAATCGGCGTGCCCGGAGGAGCTTCCACGTGCAGGAAGAAGCCTCCGGCGCCATTCGAGACCATCGGCGCTGGGCCGGTCCCGAAATTCGCCGTCATGGTTGCGGTCGCGGGCGCGTTTGCAAACAGGTCCACCGACACCCTTGTCGGGGTCTCAAGGTATCTGGCGTCAATCACGTTGATGACCGCGGTTCCGCCCGTGAATACATGTCCTTGAAGCGCGAACAGATTCGTTTGAATGGTATTGCCGCCGAGCCCATCCAGGTTCGATCCGGGAGGACCCACGACTCTGAAGAAGTTGTTGCCCGTCGGGCTGCCGGTGACCGTCTGATCAATCAGCCCATTGCCGATGAAGCCGAGCGGCGGGGCGGGCGCGACCGCGGTCAGGAACGGACCAATATCGCCCGCGAGCGCTCCCGCGAAATCGCCGCCGACGGCGCCACCCACGTCATTGGTGAAGTTGATGGCAGCCGGGCCGGGCGTGACGACATTGAATACTTCCTGGCCGTACGGATGTGTGACTGTATATTGTCCGGCGACTGGAGCGTCAATGCGGATACGGACCCGCGAAAATACGATCTGTTGACCGGGTTCTGGGTCGCCGGTTGCGCTGGCGAATGCGGCCTCGAGCGCGAGAACCAGAAGGGCATTGCCCGTGGGAATGGGAATCAGGGCGTCAGCCGACCAGTAAAACGCCTCAGCCCCAAACCCGATCTGCTGCGAAAACGCATTGCCGGGGATCGGTGGATCAAACACGCATGCGGCCGGATTAAGGCACATGTCCAATGCCAATCCGTTGGTGTCCGAATACCACTGCGGGAATGTCGTTACCGGATCAATCGGTCCGAAAGTCTGCAACACGGCAAAGGCCGAATGTGACAGGCCGAAGACCATCACCACGGCCACCAGTACACTGACTACCTTCTTAACCATTTTTCCATCCTCCAAAGACTGACTGGCCAATACTACTTGGGAACGCGACTACTACGACTAGGGTGTCAGATCCTCACCTCCTTGTTCGTGACTGAACCTAAGAATTTGATTGTTCCGAATCAAAAGTTAGTTAATTATGGACTGATTTTGTCCAGTATGCTAGTGCCCATCGAAAAATATTTTGTCGCACGTCCTACCTCCATCATGGGCTTGCTTGTTGCGGATCGCTATGCGTAGTAGTACCTATTTGCGTGAATGCCTAAACCGGCAGGTTGTGAGGGGCGCTGGGCATGCGCGAAAGGGTGATGGGGATTCCGCTTGAGCGGGAGGGCGCACGCCGTGCGCCCCT
>CAZEBC010000075.1:0-17312 GCA_964510165.1 uncultured bacterium | reverse complement strand
GGGACACGATACTTCATCATGCCCCCAATAAATCCTTTGGCGGCCCACTTCTTACAACACTTCCTCCGACCGTGCCTTCTCATATTCCTTGCGGCGGGCGGACAGGTACGCGGGCACGGGCACGTCCCACCAGCCGACGGCGGGGCTGCCGGTGTGCGGGTATTGGCGGTTCACGATGACCTCGATCAGGGCGGGCTTTCCGCTTTCGAGCGCGCGTTTCACGGCGGGCCTGATCTTTTCGGCCTTGGTCACCTGCTCGGAATGGCATCCGAACGCAAAGGCCACCTTCTCGAAATCGGGCGAGTACGGCTTGCCACTTTTCTCGAAATCGCATGCGTATGCGCGGTCCTCGCCGTATGCGCCCATCTGCAGGTCCTTGATCGAAATCCACCCGAAATTGTTCACGAGGAACACGATCACGGGGATGTCATATTGGACCGCCGTCGCGAGTTCCTGCATGGTCATCATGAAGTCGCCGTCGCCGATGGCGGCGACCACGGGCGTATTCGGCTGGGCCAGCTTTGCGCCCATCGCGGCGGGAAGCGCCCATCCCATCGTGGAGAATCCGCCGGTCGTCAAAAGCGTCTTCGGCTTTGTGAAGGGGAACTCCTGCAGAATCTGGGCCTGCGAGTTGCCGGATGAACAGGCGACGATCGTCTCTTCCGGCAATTCGTCGCGAAGCTCCTTGAGCGCGCGCGAGATGGTCGGCGGCGTGCGGGTTGAGCTTTGCAGCTTCGCAACCGATGACAGCCATTTCTTTCTGAGCGCCTGTATCTCGCTGAAATATTCGTTCTTTTTCTTGCCGCGTTTCGGAGCGGCTTGCACGCAGGCGTTGAGCAGGTCGGCGAGCACGTTTCGGGCGTCGCCGACGATGCCGACCTCGACGGGATAGTTCTTGCCGATCTCGGCGGAGTCTATGTCGGCGTGGATGAGTTTGGTCGGCGGGATCGAGAAGCTGACGCCGTGCCGATACGATGACGCGGTCTCATCGGCGAACCGGCATCCGACCGCCAATATCACGTCCGCCTTCGAGCACAGCGTGTTGCCGACGGTCGTTCCCTTGCTGCCGGCGTGCCAGCCATAGAGCGGATGGTTCTCAGGAAAGCAGCTTTTTCCCATCATGGTGGTCACGACCGCCGCGCCCAGGTATTCGGCCAAGTCCTTCAGTTCGTTCCACGCACCCGAAGAGAGGATGCCGCCGCCCGCGAGGATGACCGGCCGTTTCGCGGCAATCAGAAGTCGGGCGGCCTGCTCGATGGCGGAGGGGTCGGGCTTCACCCGCGCCGAGCACTTGCGATGTGACGGCTCGGGAATCTTCACGTCAGCCGAATCGGCCTGCACGTCCATCGGAAGGTCTATCAGGACGGGGCCGCGCCTGCCGCAGAGCATCTGGCTGAACGCGCGCTGCATGATGTGCGGAAGCTGAGCGGCGTCGACCGCTTGCCAGTAGCGTTTGACGATCGGCTCGAGTACGCGCGGGAAGTTGGCGCTGTGCGTGCGCTCGATCTCCTGAAGCACGCCGCGTCCGAACATGTGGACATGCGTGTCGCCGGTAAGCGCGAGCACGGCGGTCGAATCCACGTAGGCGGTCGCAAGCCCGATGGCGGTGTTGATCGCGCCCGGCCCGATCGAGGTGAATACCGCGAGCGGCTTGCCGGAGACGCGGTAGTATCCGTCGGCGAGGTGCACGGCGCTCATCTCCTGGCGCACTTGTATCACGGAAATGCGGTCCTTCGCCTTGAGCAGCGCGTCCACAAGCCCGAGGCACCCGTGCCCGGGTATCCCCACCGCGTACGGCACGTTTTCTTTGATTAGATATTCAACAACAATTTCACCACCTGTCAGCTTCATTGCGAGTGTCTCCTGGTTCCGACCGTTGTTCCGGGGCCAAGCGGGCGCCGGTGGAGGCGCTCCCGACGATCTTCTGGTATAGGGAGAGAAAGCCCTTATCAATTCTTGGGGGTGGCGGCTTCCAGTGTTTCAGGCGATTCTTGATTTCCGATTTTGTGAGGTCAACGCCCAACTTTCGGTTCGGGATGTCGATTTCGATGATGTCGCCGTCGCGCACGATGGCGAGCGGGCCTCCCTCGACGGCCTCGGGGCAGACGTGGCCGATACACGGGCCGCGCGTCGCGCCGGAGTAACGCCCGTCGGTAATCATCGCGACCGAATCGCCGAGGCCCATGCCCACGAGCATCGCGGCCGGAATCGAAAGCTCGCGCATACCCGGTCCGCCGCGCGGGCCTTCATAGCGGATGACGAGCACGCTGCCGGGCTTGACTTTGCGCCTGGCCAGGTGCTCCCGCACTTCCTCCTCGGAATCGAACACGACTGCGGGGCCGCGATGGGTCATCATGTTTGGGCTGACGCCGCTCGTCTTGACGACGGCTCCGCCCGGCGCGAGGTTGCCGCGCAGGATGGCGATGCCGCCTTCCTTGGCGAGCGGCTTGTCAAGCGTCGCGATGATTGTTCGGTCGGGCTTCTTCGCCGAGCGCACAATCTGCTTCAGCGTCTTGCCGGAGACAGTCGGCTGGTCAAGGTGAAGCAGGGGAGAAAGCTCGCGCATGAGCGCCGGTACGCCGCCGGCGTTATGAAAATCGAGCAGGTTGAATTTCGAGGCCGGCTTGAACTTGCACAAGAGCGGGGTCGCGCGGCTGAGGCGGTCGAATACTTCGAGCGGCAGGTCCACGCCGATTTCGGCGGCGACAGCCGGCAGATGCAGGAGCGCGTTAGTGGAGCCGCCAAACGCGAGGAGGACGCGGATCGCGTTTTCGAACGAAGCGCGCGTCAGAATGCGCGAAGGTCTGATGTTCTTCTTAACGAGGCTGACCGCCAGCTTTCCGGCCTCGCGTGCGAGGCGCGCGCGAGCGGGGTCGACCGCCGCGAGGGTGGTGGTTCCGGGGAGCGCAAGCCCGAGCGTTTCGAGCAGGCAGCACATCGTGCTCGCGGTGCCCATCATGTTGCATCCGCCGACGCTCGCGCAGGTTTCCGATTCGATCTTCTCAAATTCCTCCTGCGTGATTTCTCCGGCGGTGAATCGCCCGATGGCTTCCTTGATGTCGCAGGTGACCATATCGCCGCGCGGGAGCATGATGCCGCCGGTAAAGAATATGCAGGGCACGTCGAGCCTGAGCGCGGCCATGAGCATGCCGGGGATGATCTTGTCGCATGTGCCGATGAAGACAAGTCCGGCGACCTGGTGTGCGCCCCCCATGCATTCGACGGAGGCCGCCACCACGTCGCGCGAGGGAAGCACGTAGTGCATGCCACGGCCTTGGGCGATGCCGTCGCACGGCCCGATGGTGTTGAACTCGGCGGGCATGCCGCCCGCCCGCCAGATACCCTCTTTCACTCGGGCAGCGGTCTCGCGAAGATGGACATGGCCGGGGTTGAGTTCGTTCCAGGAATTCGCGATTGCGATAAGCGGTTTCTTCAGATCGTCATCTGAATAGTTAGCGGCTTTGTAGAGGGCGCGGAGGTAAACATCTTGAGGGTCTCTAGTCTCTGGTCTCTGGTTTCTGGTTGGAGGAGCGGGCATCTATGTTTTTTCCAGGATTTCTCTTAGTATCGAAGAAACTACTCTGCCGTCGGCGTTCTTGTGCTCGGCCATGAACGCTTTCATCACCTTGCCGAAGTCCTTGGGGACGGCGCTCATGTCCGCCGCCAGCTTTTCCAACTCCTGGCGAATGGCGCCCTCGTCCATCATGGGCGCGGCCATGAAGCTCTCGATAATCTTCAGGTCGCGCTCGTACTGCTGGACGACGTCGGTCTTGCCGAGCGATTCGTATTCCTCCTTGGCCTTCTTATATTTCCGGAACATCTTCTGGAGCGCATCTTCGGCCTGGGCGTCCTCGAGTTTCTTGCCCGTCTCCTTTTCCTTGAGCAGGAGTTCGGCCTTGATCATTCGCAGGGCGGAAAGTCGCTCGGGGTCCTTCGCCTTCATCGCGTCCTTGATGCCAGCCTCTACTTTTTCCTTGATGGTCATGACAGACCTCCGACGCTTGATGATAAGAATACGACGTGAACGGAAAAGGATATTGCGTGACACAGCGACACGATGGCGACATTCTAGCACCAATTCGCGCGAAAATCCAGAACGGGCCGAGCGCCACGCCGTCATATCATAAGGGTGCGCAGGTCAATGCGGCTGAGGTCGGAGACGCCGAGGCCGCGTTCGTCGGCGGAGCCGAGTTGTCGGGGATATTGGCCTTTCTCGGCGAGGGTGAGCAGGCGCACCTCTGCGCGCCGCTCCTCGATGATCTTTGTTCCCACGGTGTCCAGGGCGACGGGATCCCGGGAAACGACCACTCCCGAGTATTGCCATGTAAAGGCCGGATTATGGCCCGGCCCGCCGTTGCAGGCGGCGCGGGTGGCGTCGCACACAATGAGCCTGGTCTTGGACTTGATGTCGTCGAGCGAATTCAGGTCGGCGATGTGCGGATCACATTGCTTTCCGTGATGGGCGGCCGGATTGTGAAACGAGCCGTAATGGTTCTTCATTGCGATGGTGACGCCCGCGCCGCCGTGGTTTTTCAGGATGGGCACGTTAATGAGGGCGTTGATGCGGCGAGTCAAAATCTTACTCAGGCGTCCGTTGAAGCTGCGCCGGGCTGATGCCTTTTCCTCATAGCCGACGGCGTCGGTGCCGTAGCATCTGAGGCCTTGCCTGTCAACATTGATTCGGTATCCGGCTGAGGTGAGTTCCTTGTTGGTGCGGTCCCATACGATGATACGCTCTCTGGGAATCGGCACTTTTTCGAGTTCGGAGACAATCGCCTCTATGAGGAGAGGATGACTGGAGAGGTTAGGCCCGGCGATGCAATTGACCTTGATGCCGACCACATCATCGGGAGAGAACAGGCTTCGCCACGCGGCTGTGCCTTCCCCGCTCTCAAACAGGCCGTTCATTCCGACCCTGAGCATCTTCCGCAGTTGTTCGAGGTGCGGTTGCCCGCCGCCCCCGAAAAGACTGGCGTTTCGCACGACGACCACGCGGGCTGCGCCGGTGGGCGCCGCGGCCTGGGGCAAGACTTGGGCGTTTGACTCCTTGGTTGAACCGTTGAAATGCCGCGCTCCGAGAGCGACGCCGGCCAGTACAGCGCCGGCCCCGACAGAATACGCGATGAATCTTCTGCGGTCTGATTTCCCAGTCTTCTCGTTTATGTCTTGTGAGTCGCGACAGTTGTCCATATCCATGTATTCTCCATTAACCAATGGCGGCGTTTGAATGGTCCAGTGCGAGGCGATACACTTAGTAAAATTGTGTCCTTGTTTGAGAATAAATGCAATGGATAAGCGATGGGCGCGATGGAGTTTGACTTATCGGTTCGGGAGAACATATTATCGTGGTATCGAGAGATGTGCGAATGAATGGGCGCCCACAGCCGAGCTTTGACATATTTTGAAATCCATAAGGAGGCAGCATGAAAGACCCAGTATTCGAACCTATCAAGATCAACAAACTGGAAATCAAGAACCGAATCTATATGCCTGCGATGCACCTGGGGATGGCGGCCGATTTCGAGGTGACCGACCAGATTGTGGAGTTCTATGCCGAGCGCGCCCGAGGCGGAGCGGGCATGATCTGCGTGGGTTACGCCACGGTGGATGAGTACTCGGGCAACACGCAGAACATCGGCGCGCACAAGGATGAGTTCATCCCCGGCCTGTCGCGGCTGGCCGGGGCCATCAAGAAGAATGGCGCGCGGGCCGCGATGCAGATCAACCATGCAGGCCGCTACAATATTTCGTTTTTCATGGGCGGCAAGCAGCCCGTCGCCCCCTCGGCGGTGGCCTCGCGGATGACGAAGGAGACGCCGCGCGAGTTGACGATTGACGAGATCAAGCAGACGATCGAGGCGTTCGCCCTGGCGGCGGCACGGGGGAAGAAGGCGGGCTTTGAGGCGGTCGAGGTGCTGAGCGGCACCGGCTATCTGATAAGCGAGTTCCTCTCCCCCATCACGAACCAGCGCACCGACGAATATGGGGGATCATATGAGAACCGGATGCGGTTCGGGCTTGAGATCGTGCGCGCGATCCGCGCGAAGGTGGGAAACGATTACCCGTTGATTGTCCGGATGAATGGAAACGATTTCATGCCGGGCGGGCAGGGGCGTCATGAACTTCGGCAGTACGCCGAGGCGCTCGTCAAGAACGGCGTTGACGCATTGTGCATCAACGTGGGCTGGCACGAGGCGAGAGTCCCTCAGATAGTCTCGTTTGTGCCGCGCGCCGCATTCGCCTATCTCTCGAGGGGAATCAAAGAGAAGGTGAACGTGCCGGTCATCGCGAGTCATCGGATAAACGATCCGGCGGTCGCGAGGCAGCTTATCGCCGACGGCATGTGCGACATGGTGGGGATGGGCCGGAGCCTCATTGCCGACCCGCATTTGCCGAAAAAGATGAAGGCCAGAAGGGATGACGAGATCGTTCACTGCATCGCATGCGCGCAGGGGTGTTTCGATCATCTGTTCGAGTTGAAGCCAGTTGAGTGCATGTGCAATCCGAAGGCCGGCCACGAAGCGGAATATAAGGTGAGGAAGGCGCGGAAATCCAAGAAGGTGATGGTGATTGGGGGCGGACCGGCGGGGATGAGCGCCGCGCTGGCGGCCAAGGAGAGAGGGCATTCGGTCACCCTGTATGAGAAGACCGGCAGCCTGGGCGGACAGCTACATCTTGCATCGGCCCCGCCGGGGCGCGAGGAGTTTTTGGAACTCGCGAGAGACCTTGAGAAACAGCTTGCCGTGAAAGGCGTGCGCGTGGCGCTCAACCAGGCGGTGGACGCGAAGCTCATCAAGAAAGAGAAGCCCGACGCGATCATAGTCGCGACGGGAGCGGAACCGCTTGCGCCTCCCATTCCGGGTTCGGACCTTCCCAATGTGGTTCAGGCGTGGGACGTATTGCTGGACAAAGTCGTGACGGGCCGCAGGGTGGTCGTCATCGGCGGCGGCGCCGTGGGCGTGGAGACCGCACTGTTCCTCGCCGAGAAGGGCACGCTCCCCGGCGACGCGCTCAAGTTCCTCCTGTTGAACAAGGCCGAGGACGCCGACACGCTGTATGAACTGGCGTCGCGCGGGACAAAGCAGGTGACGGTCATCGAGATGATTGACAAGGTGGGCAAAGACATCGGCCGGTCCACGCGCTGGGGAATGCTGCAGGACTTGTCGCGGCTCGGCGTTGTGACCGACGTTCAGACGCGCGCGCTCGAAATAACGGAGACCGGCGTGAAGGTCGAGCGGAACGGCGCAGTTGAGGAGATGCCGGCGGACACGGTAGTCATTGCGGCGGGCGCCCGCTCGTACAATCCGCTGAAGGAAATGCTTGACAAAACGGGCATCCCGTATGAGGTAGTGGGCGACGCCGGCCAGGTGGGCACGGCCTTCGAGGCGGTCCATCAGGGCCACGCGGCGGGGAGAAAGCTGTAGGTTCCGGACAAGATTTCTTTTCACCGCCAAGACGCAAAGGGAGTTGGGAGAATGACACGATGATAACGAGGATTGACCATGTTTCGATAGCGGTGAAGGATTACGAGCGTGCCAGAGCGTTTTTTGAGAAGGCGTTCGGGGCGAGATCGGTCGCCTCGATGGAGGATTCGGTTCTGCACTATTTCTGGGATATCTTTACGATGGGAGACATGTCGCGGCTTGAGCTGATAACGCCGACGGGCGAGCAAAGCTTTTTGAAGAATTTCCTGAAGGAGAGGGACGGCGGCGCGCATCATATCACCATGGAGACGCCGGACATCCACGAGTTCAAGAAGCATCTGGAGGAAAAAGGCATTCCATACTTCGGGTTCACGGAATATCCGGAACTCTGGTCGGAGCTTTTCATTCATCCGAGAGACGCATTTGGGGTGCTCATTCAGATTTTCCAGGCTGGCCCGGAGTATCACACCGTGGAGCCGGTCAAACGCGCACAAGGGAAACGCTGGAAGATCAAGCCCGATGGGGACGGCTACGAGCTGAGCCTTCATCATCCGGGCGGAACCGAGTTGAAGCTTTCGATGAGCAGGGAAGAGATAAGGGACATGGCGAAGGACCTGGAGGACGCGCTGGGCGAGTAGCGAGTATTCTTAACCACCGGCGGCACCAAGAACTTCGTGAGTTCTCGGTGCTCTTTGTGTCTTGGTGGTTAATGACATCTTCGCGTCCCTCCGTCATATCCGTCATTTTGGTGGCATAATTTAATTGATGTGTTGTTGCGTGTCACCAGGAGAGGAGGGTAAGGCGATGAGGAAGCTTGATGACTCGAATGCTATCAAGATAGCGGATGACATCTGGTGGGTGGGGTTTGCGGATTACGAGGCTGGCTTCTCGAACAACCCCTATTTGTTGGTGGATGAGGAGGAGGCCGTGCTCTTCGATCCGGGGCCGGGCCATCCGCTTTTCCGGGACCTTATCCTTCAAAAGATCGAGCAGGTGGTGAGTCCGGAGCGGATAAAGTATATCGTTGTCCATCATCAGGACCCCGACTTGTGCGGATTGATCCCCTTCATCGAGAATTCGCTGCACCCCGACCTCGTGATCATGAGTCATCCGAGGACCTCGCTGTTCGTTCCGTATTACGGGGTCAGGAAGGGCGTGCTGCCGCTGGGTGACGGCGACTCGCTGAGGATGAAGTCGGGCAGGCGAATCTTCTTTTATCATGCGCCGTATCTCCATTTTGCGGGCAACATGATGAGTTACGACGAGAAGACGGCGTCCTTGTTCTCGAGCGATATCTTCGCGGTGTTCAGCCGGGAATGGAGCCTGTACGCGGACGAGTCGTACGTGCCGCTGGCCAAAAGTTTCATCGAGCACTATATCGCAGCGAAAGAGCCGGTGCTGTATGCGTATGAGAAGATCAAGACTCTCAAGCTGGAAAGGATACTGCCGCAGCATGGCGGGATCATACAGGATAACGTCGAAAAGTTCCTGAACATGCTGCTTGAGGTCGAGCCGGGACAGCTCGTGCAGGAATTAAGGAACAAACCTTCGACCGGAAGGATAGAGGAGCTTTACAGAGTGGGAAAGGCATGGCTTGAGTATTGGTTGAAGAAGGAGATAGACGCGGGCACATTGCAGGAACTGATGAAGGCGGCGATGGCGGAAGGGCCGTCGACGCTCGCGCTGTTGATAGACACCGTATCAGAAAAGGCGAAGGAATTGGGCGTCGCGAATCCGTTGACATACAGCCAGGAGCATGAGTGGAACAACATCTGGTCTCTACAAACCACGCAGATATTGGACTCCATTCGGAGGAGGTTCCTAAGCAGGCAATACGGCATGCGCTTCGGGACCGATACGAAGGTCGGCGACGTGGTGAAGCGCGGCTTGCAGGCTTTCAAGACAAACGTGGCCGTCATGTTCATAGATATTCGAGAGTTCACGAAATGGAGCGCCGACAGATCCCCCGACGACGTGGTGCTGATGCTTAACAGGCAATACGAACTCACGTCGAGAACAATAAATTCGTGCGGAGGCCGTGTCAATAAGCTCATGGGTGACGGCATACTGGCATATTTCCCCGACTACAAGCTCTCCGACTGCGCTGTCGCGTCCATGAAGATACACGAGGCCATTGCAAGCGGCGGCTTGCTCCCTGTCGGCATCGGGTGCGACTTCGGAGAGGTGATTATGGGCGATATGGGACAAGAGGTGCGGCTGGACTATACGCTGATAGGCGCCGTGGTGAATAACGCGGCGCGCATGTGCAGCAGTGCCGGAAAAGGACAAATGGCGTTCACGAAGAGATTCTTCGAGACGCTGAGTCCCGATGCAAGGAATCGGCTGGCCAGTTCATACTCCGCCGAAGCGATGAAGGTAAGAGTGAAGCCGCAGGACCCGGAGATCGAGGCTGTGCTGTTCAAGTAATGGGCTCATCTAGGGCGCAGCATGCTGCGCCCCTAAAGGGACGGTGGTGCTTGTTCTTTTGTTTGCCTCACCCAGACCCTCTCCCAGAGGGAGAGGGTTAACTTCATTCGTGCGAACAAATTCGCACCTACTCAGTTGCGGAAAACGTCGCCACAGGTTGTAAATCCCGGCGGTCACGGATTCATCTCATACAGGTTCTTGAGCGCGAGCACGTGGTTTTGCCAGACGTTGCTGTAGCGATCCCCGTTGGCCACGGGCTTGCGAATCATCTTCATACAGAGGGCCATTTGCTCGGGTGTGCTGCTCTGCTTGCCATGGACATCGAGTGCGTACTTTGAGAAATCCCTCACCATGAAATCGAACATCTGGTCCACCAGGTCATTCTCAACGCTGTAAATCTTCGCGTTCTCGAGAATAAGCTGCCCGTACACTATCAAGGTGAACAACTCGCCCAGGCTCATGATGAAATCGGTGTCCTGCTGCTGTTCGGCGGTGGGCGGGGCGGTCATCAAAAACTCCTTGAATACCTCAATCTGCTCCTTGAACCTGTTGACGTTGGGCAGGTCATAGCTGTCGTAGGCGATGTTGTAGTCGTGGAACTGGACATTCCCCAGGCCGCGCGTGGGTCCCTGCCTGAAGAGAAAGTCGTCGCTGCGGGGTTCCATCTGTCTTGATATGTCGGGGAGTTGCCCGGGATTGAGGAAGTAATTCGGCATGAATTTCAGGATGAGGGCGATGTTGACGTGGACGGTGCCCTCGAGCCTGGGCAGCGCGCGTATGTCCCTGGCGGCCATCTCGAAATACATGTCCTTCTCGAACCCCTTGGCGGCGATGACATCCCAGAGGAGCGTTATAACTTCCTCGCCCTGGGTGGTGACCTTCATCTTGACGACGGAATTGTAGAGCAGGTAGCGTCTGTCGGCGGGAGAGGCGGTGCGCATGTAATCGGCAGCCCGGAGCGCGAAGAGTTTCATCGCCATGAGCCGCGCGTAGGCGTCGGTGAACATCTGTTTGACATGCGGGAAGTCGGTCACATACATGTTGTAAAGGCGGCGGTTGGCGGCGTGGTTGATGGCCTCGTACATGGCATGAGTGCATATTCCGATGGAGGCCCAGCCGAGGTTGTACTTGCCGACATTGACGGTGTTGAGCGCGGCGTTCCAGGCGTCCTTGCCCATGAGCAGGATATCGGCCTTGGTGATGGGATAATCGTTGAGCGCGAAATTGGCGACATAATTCTGGGAATCGACCACATTCTTCTTGAGCTCGAACTTCTCGTGTCTTGAGTCGACCACGAAGAAAACGTAATCGCCGGTGTCGGCCATCTTGCCGAAGGTCGAGATCATGGGCGCCTCATTGGCGTTGCCGATGTAATACTTTTCGCCGTTGGCCTTGAAGGTCCCGTCGGGCTGAGGCGTAAGCGTCATTCCGGTCGAATAGACGTCCGCGCCGTGTTCCTTCTCGGAGAGGCCGAACGCGAAGATGGCGCCTTGTTTGAGCAGGTGCGCCGCTTTCAGCTTAAGTTCCTCGTTGTCGCTCATCCAGATGGGGCCGAGCCCCAGGATGGAGACCTGCCAGGTGTACCAATAGCAGAGGCCGTAGAAACCGAGAATCTCATTGAACTCGCAGTTTCTCCAGGTGTCCCAGCGAAAGTCTGGTCCGTCGCCATAACTGGAGGGCGTGAGAAGTGTGGCGAAGATCTTCTCCTGCTTGACGAAATCAAGAAAATCCGCGTACCAGACTTTCTTGTGGTCGTCCTCCTTGATCTTGTTCTTTCCCTTTTTCTCGAAGAACTTGATGGTCTTGCGCATGATTTCTCTGGATGTTTCGTCAGGATATTCACGAACGTGTTTCTTGGGGTTCAACAACATATTTTCACCTCTCGTATGGGGTTTGGAACGCAAGTTTCGTTATGGATGTGTGTTGAAGCAAGTATATGTGCGGGAGTCATCGTTGTCAAACATCTGCGAGAGAAACGGGTATCCCCGCTTCTCGCTTGAAACGCGCGTGTGTCTCTGATATTATGCCGTCCGGACAAACCCCAAGGAGGTGAACACCCCATGAGCGAGCCTACCATGCTGGATAGGACGTTCAACGTCATCATGCGACGAATGGTGGAAACCGGGCAGGCGCCGCACTACACGGAGATCGCGAGACAACTCGGCCTTTCGATGGAGGAAGGCAGGAGGGCGCTTCACGATCTCATGAATTCGGGCGTTCCCGGCTGGCTGTACCCCAAGACCGACCTGATCGTGTCAATGGCCCCCTTTCACAACCTTCCGAATCAGTACCGCATCACCGTAGATGGTCAGCAGAAATGGTTTGGCCAGTGAGCGTTTGAATCGCTGGCGGTCTGCTGGCTCTTGCCGGGCAAAACCGTTCGTATAGATTCCCCGTGCCTCGACTGCGGCGAGCCGGTCCGCGTCGAGATGAAAGACGGGAAAGTTCTCCGCAAGGACCCCGAGACCGTGATCGGTCACGTGTCGGTTCCATTCCTGAAGTGGATGGAAGACCCCGGTTTTGCCTGAAGCACGATGCATTTCTTCCGGTCGGAAGAACATCTGAGGAACTGGGCCCATTTTGATGCGGAGAAAGAGGCGGGCATCATCCCGTTCGAGGATCTCGTGAAGCTGTTTTCGGCCGATTTTTTCCGGAGGCGGCTGGACCCGGACTACCTTTCGCATATGCAGGGATATGTCGGAGGCTTTCTGATGACGCTGAAGGAGATCGGGAAAACCGGGCCGTTCTGGCTGCCGTAAGGGCGACCGATATGGCGTCGCTTCAACCACCCAATCACCAAGGACACAAAGAGTCACCAAGAAACAGGTGCTGGGTCGGTGGCACGGCATTTGCTCCCTAAGGCTGAGCTTCGCCGCAATGAAAAGGCGAATTTGACGAAAAGGCTTGGTGCTGATCGGCGCCGATAACGATTCATGACAGGAACATGACATTTCTGTAACAAGGTTTCGGTGTAGAGGGCGCAATTTATTGCGCTCGACGAATGGGGGATTGAAGATGGAACGCATACCCGTCTCGAAGTGGGGTATTGTGTTATGCTGCCTGCTGTTGGCCGTTACGTCTCTCGCCTGCGCTTCGACGGAGGGCGGGGTGTACGTGGGGACGGAGCCTGAGGTAAAGCAGGGGCCGCCACCCCATGCGCCGGCATGGGGATACAGGGCCAAGCACATGTATCATTATTATCCGGGAGCGCAGGTGTATTTTGAGCCGGCGAGGGGCCTGTATTTTTATTACGAGGACGGCGAATGGAGAGTATCGGGCTCGTTGCCGGTGCATCTGAGCGTCCAGTTGGACGAGTACGTGGTGATCGAATCGGACTCCGACAAGCCCTATCTGAAAGCCGACGAACACAAGAAAAAGTATCCGCCGGGACAGACGAAGAAAAAGAACAAGTAGCTTCTCTCAGCGCCCGCCATTATCGAAACTCTGTACCGGGCCGCGCCAGGAGTCGTTGTCCAGAAGCGTTTCCCGGAATCGCCCTCGGGTGTATTCGCGAATGACGCGTCTCCAAAACCGCTGGCCGACGCCGTTTATCTTGAGCTGCCTGACTTCCCATTTGCCCCGGAATCTCTCGAAGACTTGGAACGCTGCCGCCTTGCCAACTCCCTGTCTTCGGTACTTGCGCATGATGAAGAATTCGGCGATCGACCTGCCACCACTGTTCTCGTCAAGGCACGTGTACGAATTGACGAGCACAAAACCTGCGATCTCGCCCTCGACATAGACAAGGAAGGGAACCCGGTCTGATTCGGTCCAATACGAGTCGAGTCTGAGCAACGAGGCGTCAAAGACGCCGTCGGGACCGACGTCAAACCCTCCGAACTCGCTGAAATCGTACAAATATAACTGCAAGAGTCGCTCCAGGAGCGGCTGTTGCTCTCGTGACGCTCTTATCAGTTCTATTGCCATCGCATTCGGCTCTCGCTCAGGTGATCGTCTCGGGATGCTCGATGTAACCGATGACCTCGTTCGTGAACCGGGCGGCGTCGGCGCCGTCGAGGATGCGGTGATCGAACGAGAGCGACAGGTACACGCCGTGAATTATTCCGACCTCCCCGTCAACAACCCAGGGCATCTGGCGGATTCTGCCGACGGCCAAGTTCGCCGATTCGGGATGGTTGATGATGGGCGTCGCATAGATGCCGCCGATGCTGCCTATGTTGGTGATGCTGAATGTGCCGCCCTTCAGGTCGGCGAGCGCGATTTTCCTCTGGCGCGCCAGGTCGCTGAGGCGGCGGGTCTCCTCCGCGAGTTCGAAAACGGATTTCTTGTCGACATCCTTCACGACGGGCACGAGCAGGCCGTCCTCGGTCTCGGCTGCGAATCCGATATTGATGTATTTCTTGAGGATGATCTCGTTTCGCTCGGTGTCGATGGATGAGTTGAGGTAGGGATGCTTCTTGAGCGAGAGCGCGACAGCCTTCATGATGTACGGCAGATACGTCAGATGGATGCCCTTGGCCTTCGCTTCCTTGGAATGTCGATTCTTCAGTTTGACGAGTTCCGAGGCGTTCGCCAGGTCCATATGCGTGACGTGCGGGATCGAGAACTTCGAGCGAACCATTTTCTGCGCGATGCTGCGACGCACACGCATGATGGGCACGCGCTCGACTTCGCCGTACTCCTCTTCCTTGACCTGCGCCCGCTCGGCGTGGCGGCGGACATCTTCCTCGGTGACGCGGCCGCCCTCTCCGGTCCCCCTCACCGCATCGATGTCCACCCCGAGTTCGCGGGCGAGTTTGCGGACGGCGGGCACGGCAAGAGCGCGCGGCCTCGCGGCCCCTTTCGGCTTTTCCTCCTCGATTGCGCCCACAATGCCGACGTATTCCTTTTTCTCTTCTTTTTCCTCCGGCGCCTTTTCCTCCAGCTTTTCGCCTTCGTCGCCGATGACAACGAGCGTCTCGCCCACCTTCACGATCTCGCCCTCGCGGAAATTGATTCTCAGGATGACGCCGGCGCGCGGAGAGGGTATCTCGACGACCGCCTTATCGGTTTCCACCTGTACCATCGGCTGGTCCCGCTCGACGCGCTCGCCCTCTTCCACGAGCCACAGCACGACCTCGCCCTCGGTGATTCCTTCGCCGACATCGGGAAACTTGAATTCGGTTGCCATAGGGGTTCCTCTACCGGGTTCAGGGTTTAGAGTTTACTCCGGTGTTCACTGGTGGTCATTCTTATGGGTGGCATTATAACATGTAAGTCCAGTATGCAGACAGGCAAGGCATGTTGGCAAGTCTTATCTCTTTGCGACTCAGCGACTTTGCATGGGTCATTCGGAGATGGTCTTGACAAGTATACAAATGTATAGTATAATTTGGCAGAAGAAAATATCCCAACGAAACTGAGTCTCGTGGAGAAAGGCGATGCGAACGCTGACAGACCGGCAAAAAGAGGTCCTCGAGTTCATCAAGGATTTCATCGGTGAGAACGGCTATCCGCCCACGGTACGCGAGATATGCGGGCGGTTCGGGTTCCTTCCGCATGCGGCGGCCAATCACGTGAGCGCGCTGATACAGAAGGGATATCTCGCCAGAAAATCGAGGAAGGCGCGCTCGCTGGAGGTGGTCGGCTCGGGCAGGCGCGGTCTGCGGGAACTGCCGATTGTGGGCCGCGTGGCAGCGGGTGAGCCTGTGCTGGCGGTCGAGAACATCGAGGGCGTCGTCATGCTCCCGGACGCGTGGGTCCATGACAATGACTGCTTCCTGCTGCGGGTCGAAGGCGACAGCATGGTGGATGCCCACATTTGTTCGGGCGACTTTGTCGTCGTCAAGCAGCAGGCGACCGCCGAGCACGGCGATATAGTGGTTGCCCTGCTTGATGACGAGGCCACCGTCAAGCGAATTATCATTGAGGAAGACCGCATCATCCTGAAACCCGAAAACAAGCGCATGGAGCCGATAGAGGTTGAGAAAGGGGCGTCGTTCCGGGTCGTCGGAAAGGTTGTGGGAGTATGGAGAAGCATCTGACATGTCCGGCGGACGGGACGCTCGAGAGAATCCGCGCCGACCTCAAGGCCCAGCCGCCCGCCGGCATTGTGCTGGCATACGGCGCGCCGGCTTTTTCGGTGACCTACCTTGCGCTCTACATGACGTTTGCGGGGGTCGCCCGCGAGAAGCCCGTCGTGTATCTCGACGGCTCCAACTCATTCAACCCGTTCTTCATAGCCAAGTTTGCCCAAAAGATGGGGCTTTCGTCCGAAGACCTGCTGAGGCGCATCCACATCTCGCGCGCCTTTACGTGTCATCAGATGCAGGCGCTCGTGGTGGATCGGCTGGAGTGCGCGTTTCGCCGATTCAACACGAATGTTGCGGTAGCATCGGGACTGCTCGATACGTTTTACGATGAGGACGTTCCATTCGGCGAGGCGTATGATCTGCTCGAAACCACTACGGCGGAATTCATGAGGCTGGCCGGGAAAGGCACCCGTATCCTCATCGTATGCCCTGACAGCCGGTTGCCGCTCGAGGCGAGGCAAAGGCGGTTCCGGGACCATCTCATACGAATTTCCTCCACGGTGCTCAGGAGCGAAGGCGGCGAGGGCGAAGCCCGGTTCGCTCTGGAAAAACCGCGAAGAAAGCTGTATAACCGGCTTCGAATGCCCGAGCTTCCGAGGCATTACCAGCGCCAGTGGGATTGGAGGTGAGGGCAGTGGGAAGAACGGTGTTGCCCATCGCGCAAGTCATTCAGCAGGAACGCGAGGAATGGGCGAAATTTCGGCGAGTTCTCAGGAAAGAGGACCAGGCTGCCTTCGATGAGATATTTGACACGGCCAGGTACCATTCCGCTGCCTGCTCCTATGCCTCGCGCCCGGTCCCGATGGAATCCATCTTCATGGCTATCCTGCTGGAACACCAAAAGACAATCGCGCTGCTGAAACAGCGAATTGACGAACTGGAAAAAGAGATGTGCGAATGATGGTTTGCCGAGCGGGCGGCCACAAGGGCCGCCCCTGCACAAGGCGCGGCGTACCAAAATCTTGTTATGGCTATGCGGGTTGCGGGAAGCCCGAGTTATAGTGGGGACACCATGCGGCATGCTGTGTCCCTATTCTAACTATTCCCGCGAACGGAAGCGGGTGATTCTGCGGAAGAAATTGACTATGCCGAGCCAGGCGATCTCGAGCGAGATGCGCAGCCGTCTGGTGACCGTACGTGGATTCGTATGGAGGAAAACCTTGTTCCGGCAGCGAGGGCAGACAAACCCCAAGGTTGCCCCCGAAAATCGCTCGACCGCGAGAGTGGAATCGGGCGGGGCGCCGCTGTCGGAGGTGTGCGACAGACACGGGCTTTCGCCCACGGTGTTTTATCGCTGGCAAAAGCACCTCTTTGAGTGCGGCGCGGCGGCATTCGAGCGGCGGTGGGAGAAAAAGAGCAGGCGCGAGGAGGAGCGGATCGCCCGTCTTGAGGCCAAGCTCAGGAAAAAGGACGAAGTGTTGGGCGAGTT
>CAZEBC010000074.1:2041-17422 GCA_964510165.1 uncultured bacterium | reverse complement strand
TCGAGCCAGTAGCCCGGATGGTCAATGCGCGTGTTGAGGGGCTCGAGCAGGAACTGCATTCCATGGTCGGCCGCGACAGGACCCAATCGCGAGAGGGCCGTAATGCAATTCTCTCTTTTCATCCGCCCGGGGATGGCGGGATAGGAATTCAGCACCGCGCCTCCGGGGCCGAGCGGATTGGTGAGGAGCATCAGGTTTCTGCACGAGAGCTTCTTGGCAGCGGCTATCGAAGCGACGACTTCCCGTTTGTATCCCTCGAACTCATTGGGATCGAGCAGAGAGCCACCCCGGTGGCCGCTCATGTTGGTGACGCTCAGTCCCAAAGAGGCGCATGCTTGCGCGACCGCATCGAGCGGCTTATCCTTCCAATCCCAGAACTCGACGGCGGTGAACCCTGAAGCGGCGACTTTCTCGAGACGTTCCATGAGAGAAAGCTCTGGAAAGAGCATCTCGACGCAGATGGAGAAACGGAGACTCATGGTTTCACCAGCACTTTGATTTCATCATTCGGCCCGAAGAGTTTTTTCATCATGCCGGGCAAATCTCTGAGCGGGATGATGCTTGAGACAACGTCTTCCGTCTTGATTGTTCGGTCGCGGAGCATCTCGACGGCGAGCGGCAACTCGTCGGTCATCCCGAACGCCGCCTGGACATCTATCTCTTTCATCACCCACAGGAGGGTGCTGAACTGGAAGAACTCCATGTGAATCCCGATAAGCGCCACCTGACCTCCGGGGCGGACGTACTGGATTGCCTCCTGCAGGGTGCCAGACGCACCGGCGCACTCGAAGGCGACATCGGCGCCGAATTCCTTTATGTCGGTGATCGCTCTCATCACATCGTCCTTCAACGGGTCAAGGACAGTCGCCCCGAGCTTTCGGGCGGCCTCGGCCCTTCTCGGAAGAATCTCGGTCGCGAGCACGGGCGCCGCGCCCGCGCGGCGGGCAGAGGCGATGGTGAACAGGCCGATCGGACCGGTCCCGATCACGACGGCGAGGTCGCCGAGTTTCAGGGAAGATATCTGGACGGCGTGGAGAGCATTGGTCAGCGGATTCCAGAGGGCGGCAGCCTCGAGCGAGACGTCGTCGGGAAGCCGGTAGAGATGGTCGTCGGTGCAGGTGAGATATTCGGCGTATGCGCCGTTGCTTGTGTACTGCTTGTTCCTGCACATGCTGCTCAAATGATTGTGGCAGTGCCAGCAGCGTCCGCAGGGATGAACGCGCTTGATGATGACGCGGTCGCCCTCACTCCAACCGCTGACGTTCTTGCCGACGGCGGCCAACACTCCGCTGCCTTCGTGGCCCATCATGAGGTCGCCGGGCTCTTCCATTCCGTACTGGACCTGGTGGATGTCGGAGCCGCAGATGCCGCAGTATTCGACTTTTACCAACAGCTCGTCGTCGCGGGGTATGGGCGTGGGAATCTCGCGTATTTCCATGATTCCGGTGTCAACGTATGCGGCGATCTTCATGGGTCCTCCGAAAGGTGATATGAACTACCAAGGCACAAAGAAGCACACTAAGTTCTTAGACCACCCGTATGCCGAAGACGGGGCATTCTTCAGCGCAATAGCCGCAGAGGATGCATTTGGACTCGTCAACGACGGCCTTTTCGTCCACGATGTTGAGCGCTCCCTGGTCGCACCGCTCGACGCACGAGCCGCACCCCTGGCAGATGCGGTGGTAAATGATGAGTTTTTTTGAGACCTGCCGCGCGCGCTCCTTCACTTCCGCGGGAACGGGCTGGTCGTTAAAGATGCAGGCGTTCATCTCGACCTCGGCGACGCTCTTCATGCCGACCGCGAGGGAATCGACAACTCCGAGGCTGCGAACGTAGTTGAGCGAGGACTCGACCTCGTTGAAGAGGTGTCCGCCCCCGAGCGGTTTCATCGCGTAGATTCCCTTTCGCATCGAGCGGAGCTGCCGGAGGATGGGCAGCATGTCGTCGAGTTCTCCGTCGTTGATGCCGAGCCCTTTACGATTGACGCACGGCAGAACCACCTGCATTTCGGGGTGATTGAGCGCGGGCTCGATTCCCTCGATGGTGTGGGTAGAGAGGCCGACGGCGCGGATGAGGCCCTTCTGCTTGTATTCGAGCAGGCATTCCAGAGCGCCTGCGCGTTCGCGATAATGCTCTTCGGAGCGGACAAGATGCAGGAGGAAAATGTCGATTCGGTCGAGACCCATGGAGGAGAGAGCCTCCTCGACGGCGACCTTCATGTCGTCATACGTTGCGGCGTGCGACTTGGTCGCGATGACGGGCTTGTGCGCCCGACCGCGTATGGCCGCCGCCACGTGGTCATAGGTGCGATAGACCTGGCCGGTGTCGATGAAGTCAACGCCCAAGTCGAGCGCGCGTGCGATGACGGGGCCGCCGTCCTCGGGCGGCATATTGGTCTGGAGCCGGCTCATGGTCAGGGTTCCGAAGCAGAGTTCGGTGACCTCGACGCCGGTGTTGCCAAGCGCGACTCGTTTCATAAACACCTCCGCGGAGCGTGCTGGACAAGCGAAGAGGGACGGCCCAAGCCTATCGCAGGACGCTTCGGAATGTCAAATCGGCATCCCGCTCAGGAAGGGCGTCTAAACACCAAGGCTCAAAGGCACTAAGAAAGAATTTGTTCTCGTGATACAATATGGGTGGTTCTCAGGATTCTGGGCAGGTTTACCGGTGAAAACACGACTTGGAGGATGCCGTGAAAGTGCTGGTGACGGGTGGAACAGGGTTTGTGGGGAGGCATCTGATTCGGAAGCTGGTCGAGCGAGGCGACAAGGTTCGGTGTCTGGTTAGGCGCGGGAGCAAAGCGTCCGATGTCGAGAAGATGGGCGCCGAGCTTGCGACGGGCGACATCACACATTACGAATCGCTGCTGGATGCCGCGCGGGGCATGGACGTTGTGTATCATTGTGCTGCGAAGGTCGGCGTCGGCGGCTCGCGAAGCGAATTCCATCTGGTGAACGTCGAGGGCACGAGCTACGTACTCAAGGCGTGCGAACATACGGGTGTCGGCAGGCTGGCGTATGTGAGCACGCAATCGGTGACGTTCGACCACACAAGCAAGCACAACGCCGACGAATCCACGCCGTACCCCTCGCGCTACAGGGACTATTATTCAGAGACCAAGGCGCTCGCCGAGCGAGAGGTGTTGGCGGCGGCAAAGGCGGGGCGCGTGCGCGCGGTTGCGGTTCGCCCGACGTGGGTGTGGGGGCCGGGTGACACGACGATACTGCCGAGCATCGCGAAGGCCGCGCGTCTGAGGATGCTGGCGCTGCTGAATGGCGGCAGAGCGAGGGTATCGACCAGCTACGTCGAGAACGTGTGCGACTGCTTGATCCTCGGGGCAACAAGTGACCTTTCCGCCGAAGCGTTCTTCGTGACAGATGACGAGGACATTGCGACGCGGGAATTTCTCGAGAAGATGGCCGGAGCGGTGGGGTTTCCGCCACCGCGCGTGTCGGCCCCTTACGGGCTTGTGTATGCGGTGGCCGGCGTTGCCGAGAAGGTACAGGCGTTCTTGTCGCCGAACAGCGAGCCTTTGATGTCACGGTACGGCATCGCGCTGCTGGGCCGGAACCTCACCTTCAGTTGCGAGAAGGCGAAGCGGATGCTGGGCTACAAAGCCGGAGTGAGCATAGACGAGGGCATGCGGCGCCTGAAAAAGTGGATCGAGGAGATCGGCGGAGTCGGCAGGCTGATCGCGTGAAGAGAATTTTCCCCGAAGGGCGCAAGGAAACACAAGAACCGATCTGGCGTCAAATTTTGACAAGCTTAGCGTGCCTATGCAACAATACATCGTGACTGCGTCATCCCAAGAATGGATCTTACCGGCCTGACGGTGATTCTCCGGCGCACGCGAATGAAGACATTCTTTGAGGTCATCATACGATTCCCTCGACTGGTCATCCTGGCCACGCTCGCGCTCACCGTTTTTTTCGCGCTCCAGTTGCCGAAGCTCCGGCTTGAGACTGACGTAGAGGTGTACCTGCCCGACGGACATCCCGCCGTCATCTATGAAAGACTTGTCAAGGATATCTTCAATTTCCAGGAGCCGATGGCGATCACGATATTCAACGACGGTCCGGACGGCGTGTTCAATCCGCAGACGCTGGGCAAGATAAAGCGGCTGACGGAGCAGGTGTCGCAGGTGCGGTACGTGATTGCGCAACGCAAGGAGGACATAAAGAGCATCAGCACGATGGATAACATCATCGGGACTGCGGAGGGCATTGAGGTGGTTCCGCTGATGGAGGAGGTTCCGGAAACCCGGGAGGAAATCGAGCACCTCAAGGAGAGCCTGTACGGCAACGAGATGTTTGTGGGGTGGCTCGTGTCCGAGGACGGGACGGCCGCGGTGATCCTCGCCAAGATCGAGGACGACCAGGACAAGCAGGCGTATGTGTACGGCGAGGTCAAGAAGCTTGTCGAGCGCGAAAAGGGTGGGGGCGACCGAATCTATATCGCGGGACAGCCGGTGCTCGAGGCGACGTTCATTGACTATATGGTGCGAAACCTCAAGATAACGCTGCCCATCGTGATAATGGTCATCGTGCTGCTGCTTTATCTCACGTTCGGCACCATGCGGGGGGTGGCGCTGCCACTGGCGGTGGTGCTGGCGAGCGTGGTGTGGAGCATGGGCATCATGAGCGTGGTGAAGGTGCCGGTGTACGACATGACCACGATGACGCCCGTGATCCTGATCGCGATAGGAAGCGCATACGGCATTCATATCCTCAATCGGTATCATGAAGAGGCTCAAGCGAACCCGAGTGGCGAGCGGCGCGAGATCGTGCTTGGCAGCATGCTGACCATCTGGCAGCCGGTGCTGATGAGTTCTCTCACGACGGCGGTCGGCTTCGTGTCGCTCCTCACGTCGAGCCTGGAACCTATTCGCTACTTCGGGCTGTTCACGGGCGTCGGGATTATGTGCGCGCTTCTGTTCTCGCTGACGTTCATTCCGGCCGGCCTGATGCTGGTGAGATTGCCGGAGGCCCTCGGACAACGGAGCCTGGATATCGGCGCGTTCATCGACAGATACACCGACACGGCGCTTGGCGCGACGGGCCGGTTCGTGTATCGGCATCGGGTGAAGATCTGCATTGCCGGCGTGCTGCTGGCTGTTGTTGCGGGTCTCGGCTTTGTCGGGTTGCGCGCGAACGATAGTTGGGTGGACATGTTCCCGCACGACAGCGAGGTCTATATCTCGGACAGGCTGATCTGTGAGAAGCTGAACGGAACGGTGTCGGTCAATGTGATCATAGAGGGAAACGAGCCCGACGCCATCAAGTCGCCGTCGCTGCTCAAGAAGATGGACGGCCTCCAGAAGTTGGCCGAGGAATCGGAGGAGGTCGGCGGCACGATTTCGATTGTGGACTATCTCAAGCGCATGAACAAGGTGATGAACGAGGACCAGGAAGAATTCAACGCGGTCCCTGAGAGCCGCGAGGCCATCGCGCAGTATCTTCTGTTGTATTCAATGTCGGGCGATCCGGACGATTTTGACGAAGTAGTGGACTATGAGTACCGCCGCGCCAACATTACCATTATGCTCAAGGATGACCACACCGAGGTTGCGAACCGGCTGTCGCGCATGCTCGGCAAGTACATTGACGAGAACTTCAAGGATGAGCCGGTCAAGGCGAACTTCACCGGGTTCGCGTATGTGACGCACGTGGTGATAGACCTTGCGGTACGCGGCATGCTCGGCAGCACACTGCTTTCGATAGTCGTCATTTACATCATGACCGCCGTCATGTTCCGTTCGTTCACGGGCGGCGTGTACAACATTATCCCGATCACGATGGCGATGCTTCTCAACTTCGGGCTTATGGGGATGCTCGGGGTGACCATCGGATTTGCGAACTCGTCGGCGTTTGCGGTGGCGATGGGCATCGGAGTTGATTACGCGATCCACCTGGTGTTCAAGTTCCAGAGAGAGGCCGCTCAGACCGCCGACCTGGCCGAGGTGAACATGCGCACGCTCAGGACGAGCGGCAAGGCGATCCTGTTCAATGCAGTGGTCGTGACGGCGGGCTTTCTTGTGCTGCTGATATCGAGGTTTACCGGTCACCAGATACTTGGACGGCTGCTCTCGTTCAGCATGGTCACAAGCTTCCTCGGCTCGGTCACGCTCCTGCCGGCGGCATTGAGCGTGTTCAAGCCGGCCTTCATATGCAGAAGACCCTTCCGATTGCAGCGAGAGGCTGCCAAAGAGCTTCTGCCTTTGTCTTGACAAGGATGTTTTCCTTGCTTGCTGAGCATGCCCTTTGATGCTATATTTCGCTAGGCGGCGTTGGTGTGGGCGCACCCAGTGCGTCCCCCACATTGAATCAGGGATCGCATACGGACGGATTTGGATATGCCTGCACGAGATCTTCCACGAGCAAGACTTCTCAATCTTTATAAAGACATGCTGATGACGCGCCGGTTTGAGGAGCGCCTGACAAGGCTTTACCGGCAGGGCAAAATCTATGGTGGCCTGTATCTGTCGAGGGGCCAGGAGGCTATCCCTGTCGGCACCTGCGCGCACCTTCGGGAAGGCGACTGGATTTCGCCGGTCCACAGGGACCTGGGCGCTTTTCTTGTCAAGGGGATGGAGCCGAAGATCCTGATGGCTCAGATCATGGGCAAAGAGGCCGGCCCCTCGAAAGGGAAGGATTCATTCCTCCATGCGGGCAGCAGGAAACTCGGGATAATCCCGCCGACGAGCATTCTCGCCTCGACGATCCCCATCACGGTCGGAGTGGCGATGTCTCTTAAGTTCCGGGGAACCGACAACGTGGTCGTGAGCTACTTCGGAGAGGGCGGCTCTAACCGGGGCGATTTTCACGAGGGCCTCAATTTCGCGGGCATCCACAAGCCGCCCGCCATTTTCGTGTGCGAGAACAACAAGTATGCGTATTCGACTCCGGTATCGAAAGAGATGGCCATTTGCTGCGTCTCGTACAGGGCCGAGGCATACGGTTTCGAGGGCATCATGACCGACGGCAATGACGTGCTCGCGGTATACGATGCAATGGAGACGGCGGTCGCAAAGGCGCGTAACGGGGGCGGACCGACGCTGATCGAGTGCATGACGTATCGCATCAGCGGACATTCCGAGCACGACGAAGCCAAGTACCAACCGCCAGAGGAAAAGGAAGAATGGAAAGAGAAAGACCCAATCGAGCGGTTCAAGAAACTCCTCGCGGAAGAAGGCCATCTGGATGAAGAGACCGAGTCGAGGCTTGAGGATGAAATCAAGAAGACGCTCGACGAGGCCGTGAAGTTCGCCGACGAAAACCCGTATCCGCCCGGCGAGGATGCGCTCAAGCACATGTTCGCGACGAACGAGGAACCCTGATATGCCCGAGATGGTAATGGTTGAGGCGATACGCCTCGCGATGAAAGAGGAGATGGAGCGAGATGAGTCAGTTATCGTACTCGGCGAGGACGTCGGCGAGTATGGCGGCGCGTTTAGAGCGACCGAAGGGTTGTATGAGCAGTTCGGTCCGAATCGGGTGATTGACACCCCGATATCGGAGTCGGCAATCATCGGGATCGGCCTCGGGCTCGCCATCACGGGACATAAGGTGGTCGCCGAAATCCAGTTTGCCGATTTTATAACGTGCGGATTCGATCAGATAGTCAATCAGACGGCGACGCTGCGGTATCGGAGCGCGGGCGACATGAATGCGGCGATGGTGATACGCGCTCCTTCGGCGGCCGGCGTGCACGGCGGGCTGTATCACTCTCAGAGTCCGGAGGCGTGGTTCGCCCACACACCCGGCCTGAAGGTGGTGGTTCCCTCGTCGGCCTACGACTCGAAGGGGCTGCTCAAGGCGGCCATCCGAGACCCCGACCCCGTGATCTTCTTCGAACCGAAATATCTGTATCGGCGCGCCAAAGATGATGTGCCCGAGGACGATTATATCGTCCCGCTCGGCACGGCGAAGGTATTGCACGAGGGCCGCGACGCCAGCGTGATCACGTACGGCACGATGGTCAGCCACTGCCGCGAGGCGCTCAGTGAACTGGAGGAGAGGGAAGACCTTTCGATTGAGCTCATCGATCTTCGCTCGATCAAACCGCTCGACATCGAGACCATCTACAGGTCGGTGAAAAAGACCAATCGCGCTATCCTCGTTCACGAAGACCATAAAACGCTCGGCATTGGCGCCGAGATCGCGGCGCTGCTGTCAGAAGAGTTGTTTGAATATCTGGACACGCCGATAATCCGGGTGGCGGCGCCGGACACGCACATACCGTACAGTCCGCCGCTTGAGGAGTTCTATCTGCCGAAAAAAGAAGATGTCATCGAGGCGATTCATCGGATTATTGAATATTAGACGGTGAAAGTCCTGTAGGGGCACGGCGCGCCGTGCCCCTACAAACTAACGCGCGATTTCCGAAGGGGGCCAATGATGGCGACTCAAGTGATAATGCCGGAAGTGGGCGAATCGGTCGTTAGCGGAACGATCGTGAAGTGGCTGAAACAGGTTGGCGAGGAGGTGACCATGGATGAGCCGCTTCTCGAAATTGCGACCGACAAAGCGAATGTCGAAATCCCTTCGCCCGGCGAGGGTGTGCTCAAAAAGATACTGGCCGAGGAGGGCGATGAAGTGGAAGTGGGCGGCCTGCTCGCCATAATCGCCGCGCCCGGCGAGGAGATCGAAGAAGAGAAGCCCACTCCGAAGAAGGAAGAAGAGAAGAAAGCGCCCCCGAAAGAGGAAAAGCCGAAGAAAGTGTCGGAAGAAAAGCCGCCGCCACCCGAGGAAAAGTCGAAAGAGGTGAGACCAGCGGCAGGGGTCGAGGAAGAAGGAGCAGAAATCGAGAGCGTTGCCGAGCGCAGGCGCACGAAATCGTCGCCGCTCGTTCGCCGCATGGCCAAAGAGCATGGCATAGACCTGGCCGAGGTCGAGGGGAGCGGTCTTGACGGCCGCGTGACAAAAGAGGACCTTCTCGATCACATCGCCGTGAAGGAAAAAGGAAAGGCGCCCTCTCCCAAGAGGCCGGAACGGCCGGTTGCGGCGAAGAAACCCGAAGAAATCGAGGAAACGGTTCCGCTCGAGGGAATGCGCAAAGCCATTGCGGAGCACATGGTCCGAAGTAAGCGCACTTCGCCGCATGTGACCACCATCGCTGAGGTGGACATGTCGAAGGTGGTCGCGCTGCGCGAGGGTAACAAGGACGCCTTCCGCCAGAAATATGGAATTTCTCTCAGCTATCTCGCGTTCATTCTTCCGGCGACCGTCCAAGCGCTCAAGGAATTCCCGTACCTTAATTCCACGCTGCAAGATGACACGATAATTCTGAAGCGATACTATCACATAGGGATATCGGTGCAGACCGAGCGCGGCCTGATGACGCCGGTCATTCGCAACTGCGACCGGCTTGGAGTGGAGGAGCTTGCCCGGACACTCGACTCGCTTGCGCGCCGAGCTAGAGAAGGGCGGCTGTCGCTCAATGAAATACAGGGGGGCACGTTCAGCATCACGAATCCCGGGTTTTACGGCGCCGTTCTTTCCACGCCCATTATCAATCAGCCTCAAGCCGCGATACTGGGAACCGAGGCAATAGTGAAGCGCGCGGTCGTCGTGGATGACGCGATCGCGATCCGGCCGATGATGTATCTATGCCTGTCGTATGACCACCGGATTGTGGACGGCGCGACATCCATTCAATTCCTCCAGCGGGTGAGGGCGCTGCTGGAGGAGGGCGATTTTGAGTTTCATATACATCTGTGAGAACCTATGACTCGTAATATCACTCTGATACCCGGCGACGGCGTTGGGCCGGAGATTGCCGAGGTTGTCAAGGAGTGCGTCTCGGCGCTGGGGGTGGATATAGAGTGGGAGGTTCAGCCGGCAGGCGCCACGGCCGCCGAACAAGATGGAACCCCGCTGCCCGAGAGGGTGCTCGACTCGATCAGGCGCAACAAGGTCGCTTTGAAAGGCCCGCTGGAGACGCCCATCGGCAAGGGTTTCAGGAGCGTCAACGTTCAGCTTCGCCAGAAACTGGACCTCTATGCCTGCCTCAGACCCTGCAAGTATTATAAAGGCATCCGCTGCCGCATCATGAATCCCGACGGGATCGACCTCGTCATTGTCCGTGAGAACACGGAGGATTTGTACGCGGGCATCGAGTTCATGGAAAGCTGCGGAGAGGATAACCAACTCCTCAAGTTTCTGCGGGAGCAAAAAGGGGTCGAGCTGGACTGCGACACGGGCATCAGCCTCAAACCGATCTCAGTCAAGGCGTCCGAACGGATAGTGACCTTCGCATTCGAGTACGCAAGGCGCCGCGGCCGCAGAAAGGTGACCGCGATAGACAAGGCCAACATCATGAAATACACTGACGGGTTGTTCATGAACGTCGCGGCGGACGTGAGCAAGCGCTATCCGGACATCGAGTACGAGCACAAGCTGGTCGACAACATGTGCATGCAGCTTGTGCAGTACCCGGAGAAGTATGACGTGCTCGTTCTGCCGAACCTGTATGGCGACATCATCTCGGACCTTGCGGCGGGATTGATCGGCGGGCTGGGTGTCGCGCCGGGCGCCAATATGGGGGACGAGTTCGCGGTGTTCGAGGCCACGCACGGCATCGCGCCGGATATCGCGGGCCAGAACAAGGCCAACCCGACTGGTATGCTGCTCTCCACGGCGCTCTTGCTCGAGCATATCGGCGAGACTGAAGCAGCCGCGCGGCTTGAGCGCGCCGTAGCAGATGTGCTGAACGAGGGCAAATATCTCACCGCTGACCTCTGGACCGACGGAGACCCGTATCCGCCGGTCGGCACGCGCGAGATGGGCAAGGCCGTCGCGAAGCGAATCGAGACGGTGACGGCCTGACCCGCTCATTCTTTGAGCAGCCTGAGTTCCTTCCATTTCTTCAGGTGGAGTTCCGCCTGCTCGTGGTTCCCCAGAAGGTCGTAAATCACAGAAAGCATGTAGTATGGCTTCGGCCAGTCGGGCTTCAATCTCACGGCCTCGCGGTACAATTCCGCGCTCGTCTCAAATTCCCCCTTGAGATAATAGATTCGGGCCATGTGCCCGCAGATATCAGGGTTTCCCGGATTGTATCTCCTTGCCAGGGTATAGTTTTCGAGCGCGAGATCAAACTGTTTCTTGCGGTCGTATGTGCTTCCGAGGCCGTAATATCCGGTCCAATGATAGGGCATGATGTTCACCGATTCCTGATACGCCTGAAGCGCTTCGTCCAATTTGCCCTCCGCTAGATACACGCTCCCGAGGCGGGAATATGCGTTGGCGGAGTCACTGTAGTACTCCTCCGGGTTGACATGGGTCCCCAACAGGATGTAGAGAATCGCGGCGAGCGAGATTCCCACTGACAGCCTGAAGAGGCGCCTTGTGGCGATCATTTCGGGAATGGACGCCACGAGAGATGCGGCAAACACGATCAGAGGAGGCGCCACGGGCAGCTTGTAACGGTCAAACACATAAAACAGGATCACGGTAGCGGAGTAAAGAACGACCATCAGGTGGAGAAGAAGCAGCTTTTTCCAGCGAGTGAGACCGAGCGCCATCGCGCCCAGCCCCAGTGCCGCCATCATCCTGAAATCGGGCAGCGGCATCCTGAGCAGCGAGGAATACTGACTGAAGAAATAGAAATTCTGGTTGTCCGGCACCTCATACCAATTCCAGAACATCCAGGTCTTCAGCCACATGAGCTTCAGCCATTGCCATGGCTGTTGGCGTATGAAGCTGAAGGCCTCACCGAACCAATACTTCGAGACTTCCGAGGGCTTGAGCTTACGGCCAAGCACGGCCTCGGCCCGCGCGAGGAAGTCCCTCTGCTCGTATCGCGGGTTGGGCCGCACGAATATGGGCGGCTCATACCGCCCGCTCTTGTTCCAAGGGTTGTTGCCGATGAGAAAATTCTGGCCTCCTTGCGACGTAAGAAGCACGATGTCCTTGCCAACCACATAATTTCGCGCGCATACAGTCATGGTAACGATTGCCAGTCCAACCATGAAACCCGCGAAGGCTGTGAGCTTGTAGCTCAACTTTTCGGTTTCCAATCCAACGAACAGCCATATAAGCACCCCTCCGGCAAGCGCGAGCGTGTTCGCCCGCACAAGCGCAAGCAGTCCCAGGACGAAGCCGGCCGTGACCCACAAGAGAAATGAGCGCCTGGACCGAGCGTAGGCCAGCAGGACGATGAGGAGACAGATCAGGAAGACGCCCAGAAAAGACTTCAGAAACATGGCTTCGAAATAAAAAAAGGGCTTGTACAGCGCGGCCAGGATGCCCGCCGTGAGACCGGTAACGGGGTTAAAGAATGATTTTCCGATCATATAGATGAGCACGCAGCTTGCCGACCCGATGACCAGTTGTATCACGCGCACCCACACGTAATCGCGGCCGATAATCGAATAAATTGTTCCGAGGAAGTAAGGGTAGAGCGGGTCCTGGTAGAACACCTCTTTTCCCAGCCAGTCACCTGCCGCAATCTGCTGTGCCCATTGGTCGTAGGCGTACTCGTCAATCAAG
Source organism: uncultured bacterium (assembly GCA_964510165.1). Taxonomy (GTDB): domain Bacteria; phylum Abyssobacteria; class SURF-5; order SURF-5; family SURF-5; genus CAZEBC01. The sequence goes on along the minus strand of CAZEBC010000074.1, from coordinate 4,934 downwards.
AGATGGTCAAAGAAAGGGTTGTCGTGTATCTGGTAGAGATACACCATCCGAATCGAGAGCGCCAGTAGGAACACCACAAGGATGTGGAAAAGCCTCGAGGATGTGATAAAAGCAATGAATCTGGTGCGTTCCATTAGTTCGTCCGAGCCAGTGTAAGTATAGTATCACAGTTGTATTGATTCGCTCAAATCCGTTGGCGAACACGGACAGGTCTTGCCGGGCCGTCCCCCACATGACATATTGAAAATAGAACAGCGCGGTCCAGGAAGGTGGAGATGGCTAACTTTTCTTAGTTCCACATAGCTCACCAATATCCAATCTTTTCATACTCCCCACACCGATTCCCCGAAGGACTATCCACATGAGGACAAGGAGTCGTGCCAGACTGAGCATCGCATATGGGGTGTTGAGCGCATGCTCGGGCCGCGCACGACGCTCATTAAGAAGGAGCTCTTGCAATGAAACCATTGCCAAGCATAATAGTCGCGATTGCGTTGTTGGTGGTAGGGCTTGCTCCGCTCTACACAATGCTGTCGGTTCAGGGACGAAAGATCGAGGACCCTCGCCGGTACATACGCTGGCACAAGATAACCGGCTACATCTTTACTGCTCTGGCGCTTTTTATGTTCGCCACGATGCTTTGGAGGGCTTCGGGGTACTGGTTCCCAACTTCGCCGGTGGTTGCGGTCCACGTGACGCTCGCGTTCACGTTCCTCTTCTTGTTGACCCTGAAGATTCTGATCGCCCGGTTCTACAAACGCTTGAGCGGCCACATGTTCATCCTGGGCACAGGGGCGTATCTGCTGGCGTTTGCGCTCATATCGCTCACGAGCAGTCATCACCTTATCTGGAGGATAGAGAAGAAGGCCGAGTTGAGCTATGGAGATGCCCCCATAGTCGATCCTGAGTTGGGAAAGGGGCTTTTGGTCGAGAAGTGCTCCTCATGCCACTCGTTGTCAAACATTCTGAAGCCTCGGGGCGAAGAGGCGTGGGAGGCGATTGTCGGGGAGATGATCGAAAGGTCGCATTCCATGATGACCATCGATGAAGCAAACCATATCCTATACTACCTTGTGGAAAACGTATCGCCCCGGCCCGTATCCACGGCGCCCGGAGCGGACCCCGTCGACACATACTGCGTGTCGTGTCACGACGCACCAGAAGTGCTGAAGGCCCCACGCTCGCGCGAGGAATGGGAGGCCATTGTAACCCGGATGCGCCGACACCATCCCGACATCGTGCCCGAGAAGGACATTGACCGGATAGTGGAGTCGCTGATGAGGAAACAAGAAGGTGCCGCCATGGATAACAGGCCGGAACCGGATGGAGAAAACCCGTGAGAGCACCCCTCCTTCATGTCGCGTTATTGGTAGCGGCCATGCTGCTCTCCGCCGAACATTGGGCAATTGACAAGCGTCTTCGGTTTCGATAAAATCATCTCGCCTTCTCAAGTGTTTGTTTCTGTCTCGTCCAACCCTATGGGTTATTGCCTTTAGGAGCAGACTCTGGCTGGCCACCCCGATGGTCCCGACATAGGCCATGGCTCGAACGATCATACACGTTGATATGGATGCCTTTTATGCGTCCATAGAGCAGCGGGACAATCCGTCCCTGGCCGGAAAGCCGGTGATAGTGGGTGGCGTCGGCGGGCAGAGAGGGGTCGTGTCGGCGGCCTCATACGAAGCCCGTACCTATGGGGTGCACAGCGCGATGCCTTTGAAGACCGCGCGCCGGCTCTGTCCGGAGGGGGCGTTCCTGCCCGTAAACATGGAGAAATACGCCGCGGTTTCCAAACAACTGCACGCGATACTCTCAAGCTATACCCCGCTCGTTGAGCCGGTGTCGCTCGACGAGGCGTATCTGGACGTGACCGCGAGCGAGAAATTATACGGCGGCGTCGAGAACATCGCAAGAGAAATCAAGCGACGGGTGCGAGACGAACTGAACCTGACGGCCTCGGTCGGCATCGCGCCAAATAAATTCTTGGCGAAGATGGCGTCGGAGCACGGCAAGCCCGATGGCTTCGTTGTTATCGAACCGGGCGAGGAGGCCGATTTCCTCAGGGGCCTGCCCGTGCAGCGAATACACGGTGTGGGTAAAGTGAGCGCCAGATGCATGACGGAGTTGGAGATCGAGACGATCGGCCAGCTTGCCGAAAAGTCGAGGGAGGAATTACGGCGCCTGTTTGGCAAGCGGGGCGACCGCCTTTATGAGCTTTCGCACGGAATTGATGACGACGAGGTCGTCGCCGAAGCCGAAGCGAAATCAGTCAGCCACGAGACCACGTTCGAGAAGGACACGGACGATATGGAACTCATCCGGCGGACCTTCGCGGAACTGTCGGACATGGTGAGCGCCAGGCTCAGACAGGAAGGGCTCGTCGCGAGAACCATCGGCATAAAGGTGAGACTGGCCGATTTCACGACCATGACGCGCGGGCGCACCCTGTCAGAACCTGCCGACACCGACGACCGCATCTTCCAGGTGTCCTGGAAGTTGTTTCATGCCGTTCCGCTCGGCGGACAGAAGATAAGGCTGCTCGGCGTCGTAGCATCCGGCCTCGACCGGCCGTCAGGCCAGATGACCCTTTTTTCCGACAGTGGCGAAAGAAGTCGTCGGACCATGAGCACGATTGACAATATCCGAAGGAAATTCGGCGACTCCGCCATCTCGCGGGCCTCTCAAGAGCCCCCGCGGAGTCGTTCCGATAAGCGAGGCGTTGCGTCGGACCCTGGAAAGGAGCACGGAAAGGGATGCACGAGGACTACTTAGATAAACTCATCAGCGACATCCAGCAGTATCTCAAGGAGGAGGACAAAAAAAGGCAGGCCCGGCAGCGAATCATTGCCGTCGCCAGAGAGGCCACGCAAAAGACATTCCATGTCAAACAGCC
>CAZEBC010000074.1:0-1941 GCA_964510165.1 uncultured bacterium | reverse complement strand
CAATCGCTGCGCCGACGACTCCGAAACACTTCAGTGCTACGCCCGCCTGCTTGAGCATCGGCTGATACAGCCAGATCATGAAGTACGCGACCGCGCCGATGACAATCATGTCGAGCGCAAGAATCCGCAATATCCTGCTCTCGAAAAAAAGCGTGTTCCGCTTCGAAAAATAGATATGTAATCTCTTGACGTGGCCTCATGATGCGGCTCGGGTTCCCTGAAGGTAGTCCCGACGAGGAACGCCGCGGTGAGAGGCGCGGCTATCAGGAGCATCGGCGCCCTCAAGCCGAATTTGGCTGCGATGAAGCTGCCCACGGGCGCTCCCGTCATGATGCCCGCCAGATTGAAGCTTTCAGCCCGGCCGAAGAGCGGCTTTGACCGGTCTTCTTGTCCGGCTTCCCCCTCAAGGTGTCATATACAAATGCCTCGCAGGCGCCCGAGAACAGGGCTGTCGAAGTCGCCCATAAGAACTCGCCCACGAGCAAAACGATAAAATTCGGCGCGCTCGCATAGATGAGAGCGGCGAAACCGTTAATAAGCACAGCGAGGGTAAGCGACTGTTTTCTCCCCCACCGGTCCGCCACAGCACCGGTCGGTATTTCCAGCAAGAAGACCCATACCATGTACCAGGACTGAAGCAGCATAACCTGGGCGAAACTGATTCCGCCCCAATCGGTGAAGAAGGGGACCAGCACCCCGTCTATGAAATGAAGGTGAAAGAGAAAATTGAAGAGATACACCTTCCATATGTTCGCTTTGAAATTCATGGACCGGCTTCACTTCACTCAGATTCCCAGTATCCTCTGCGCATTCGCCCCCAATAGCTTTTCCTTTTCGCTCGGAGTAAATGGCAGCCCCATGAAGCGCTTGAGGTCCATGACCGGACTGAACCACGGATAGTCCGAGCCAAACATCACGCGGTCAACGCCCAGCCTGCGGATGAGATCGACGGCTTCATCATCGGTAAGGACCCTTACGTGTTTCACCCCGGAGACGACCGCCGAGGTATCGAAATAGACGTTCCGATATTTCTTCGCCAGTTCGACCGATTCGTCCCAGAACCCGTGCCCCAGATGAGCGATCACCAGCCTAAGACCGGGAAAGCTCTCGAGCACCCCCTCGAAGTTCGACGGCCTCGTGTACGGCACATCGGGCGACATCATAAACAGTCCGCCATGGCTGATTATGGGAAGCCCCAACTTCTGCGCCTTTTCATACACCGGCCACAAGCGCCGGTCGGTCGGGAAGTAATGGCCCTCGGCAGGATGCAGCTTGATCCCCTTTGCGCCGAACTCCTTCGCGCAGGTCTCGACCTCGGCCGCCATCTCATCCGGCGGCATCACAGGATCGACCGACGGAAACGCGACAAGTTCGGGGTGCTCGCTCGCCAATTCGCAGGTCCAGCGATTGCGCCGCCTCTGCCGGTCGGCCATCTGGCTCGCGATGCCGCTGTGCGCGCCCGAGCGTTGGCTCTCCGGCAGCCTCTCCAGGGCCGCCTCATGCATCTCGCGCACGGGCGTCATATTCACCTGGACGGCCCTCGAGATGCCTGCCTCACGCAGCAACATGAGCAGTTCCTCGACCGTCCCGTTGCAGCCCGCCTGTCCGGCGCCGCCCATTGCCTGCATCCCGATTTCCGGTGTCTTGTACGTATGCACGTGTGCGTCAACAACAAAGTAGTCCGCCATTTGGAGGCGCCTCCATGTCAGCGTTCATTGTGCGCATAGATAAAGTGAGCGCCATTATATCACGAGGGATGACTGTCCCGGCAAGTCACATAATGGACGAAATGGGTTTACAGGGGCACAGCGCGTCGCGCCCCTTACGCATCGGGAAATCACAGTGCGCCCCTTGCCGCAACCAAAGTCCCTCGCCTCGCCCTCTCCCACTGAGAGAGGGTCAACATGAATGCGCCCTCTCCCAGCGGGAGAGGGTTGGGGT
>CAZEBC010000073.1:0-17441 GCA_964510165.1 uncultured bacterium | reverse complement strand
ATGGTCCGCACGAAGCGCGTCGACGGAAATGAGAATGAGATTGCGGTGCTCCGGCGGCTCGGCGCAATTCATGAACAGTGCACAAAGCAAGCACGGAGAAAGCCGCCTCATCACGGCAAGGAGCCGAGAGGGATTTTTCGGAAGAGTCTGCATGGTGTGAATCCAACTGAACTTCGTGGTTGATACCGAAAACTTATACTACTAGGAAGACGGACACAGTGTCAAGCGCACCGGATTGGGACATTGAATATGATATAATGAGCTTTCCGCTATCCATGATGAGGTTTTAGCTAGAGGATAAGTTCTTCGCATGACTTCGGCGGTTGATCGAGGCAGTAACGCGCGCCGTCTCAAAGTGCCGCTCATTTGCCTTGCGCTCCTCTTCTTTGTTCCTGCACTCATGGCATGTGGAAAGGAAAAGTCGGCGACGGCCAAAGACGCCCCCAATGTCATCCTCATCTCGATTGACACGTTGCGAGCCGACCATCTCCACGGCTATGGATACGAACGCGAAACCTCTCCGACGCTTGACGGCCTGATGCGGCGCGGGACCTCGTTCATGAACGCGATAAGCCAGTCGCCGTGGACCTTGCCGTCGCACATGTCGCTGTTTACCTCTCTTTATCCGCACAGCCACGGTGTGATCGAGGACACGCTCGCGCTGAATGAAGAGGTCGCTACACTGCCGGCTTTGATGAAGCAGGCGGGATATGCGACCGGCGGCTTTGCGGCCTGCGACTATCTCTCCGAAAAACACGGATTCGGCAGGGGGTTCGATTATTATCTGCAACGAAGGGGAATCCGCGCGCCCGCCGTGTGCGAAGAGGCCCTGAAATGGCTTGTCCGCGAACGTCCGCAGAAATTCTTCCTGTTCCTTCATTTCTATGACGTGCACCCGACCTATGACCCGTCGCAGCCATACCTGAAGATGTTCGAGTCCTCGTACGAAGGCAGCATGCGGGGCACCATCCAGACGCTGCTGAACATCAATGACGGCAAGATTCCGGTCTCGGAGGAAGACCGGCGTCACCTGGTGGCGCTTTACGACGCGGTGATCCGCCAGCTTGACGACGAGCTCAAGACGTTCTTCGGATTCCTTGAAGAAAGAAACCTGCTCTCGAACACGCTCATCGTGGTGACCTCGGACCATGGGGAGGAGTTTTTCGAGCACGGCAAGGTGCTGCATAGTCGCACGCTCTACGACGAACTCATAAGGATACCTCTCATCGTAGTGGGCCCGGGCGTGCCGTCCGGCAGACAGGTGGAGGAACAGGTGCAGTTGATCGATCTTGCGCCCACAATCCTTGAGGTGTGCGGTCTGAAGATACCCGGGGGAATGGAGGGCGCAAGCCTGCTCCCGTTAATCCAGGGAACGACGGCAGGGTGGCGGCCCTATGCGTTTGCCGAGGCCGACAAGGATAACGAGGAATACGACTTGAAACGAGCAATTCGAACGCGGGAGTTCAAGTTGTACTTTGACAGACGCTCGAAGGAAGAGGAGCTGTACGATCTCGCGGCAGACCCCGCCGAGCAGGCTGATATTCTGGATTCGCGAGGGGATGTAGCGGAAGTCCTGAGGAAGGAACTGGGGACATGGATGTCCACAGGGCGCGGCCAGCCCGAAAGAATCGTGTTGACCGATCGGGAGCGAGAGGAGCTTCGCTCGCTGGGGTATTTGCGGTAGGGTTTCAGGTTTCGGTTTGCGCGGGCACACGTCGTGCGCCCCTACGGCATTGATTCGTTCTTTGCAACTTACAAGGACTGTCTTGGAGAGCGGATGGAGGAGAAGATGAATCTGGCGGAGCTTGCGGAAGCGAAAATCGGAGAATTCGGAGAATACGTCAGCCTGATATTCGACGGCAACGAATACACGAACATACAGATGCACGAAGGTTCCAGACGGCTCGCGGCGGGGCTGAAGCGGCTTGGGATACGGCCAGGCGACCGCGTGATGGTGCTGATGCCGAATTGCCCGGAAGTCCTGATGTCATACCCAGCCATCTGGCGGATCGGCGCCGTGATCGTGCCGGTGCTCTTCCTGCTCGAGCCGAGCGAGGTCGCCTATATCGCCGCCGATTGCGAGGCTTCCGCCATCATCACCTCTCCCGAATTCCTGTATAAGGTGGATGCCGTGCGCAAGAAGGTTCCCTCGCTGCGTCACGTCATCATCGTCGGCGACGAGGAGCATCCCGACACGATCCAATTCAAGCGGCTCGTGGAGGAATCAAAGCCGGAGGATGCGATTCATCCGACCGACGCGGAGGACACGGCGGCGCTGTTGTACACCTCGGGCACGACGGGCAGGCCGAAGGGAGTCATGCTGAGCCACCGGAACCTGTATGCGAACGCGATGAACATCAAGAACACCGCAGGGGATCAGGACCGTGGCGACGTGTCGCTCGCCGTCCTGCCGCTCGCTCATTCCTACGGGTTGGGGCTGCTGGTGAGCGGATACGTGAGCGACAAAACGAACAAGGCCGTGCTGCTGCCGTGGTTCAACCTCGAGAGCGTGTTCCAGTTGATCGAGAAATATAAGGTGTCAAGTATGGCCGGCGTGCCCACGATGTACATTTACATGCTTCATTATCCCGACGCCGACAGGTACGACATCTCCTCGATGCGCTACTGGCTTGTGGGGGCGGCGCCGATGGCGCAGGAAACCCTCCGCCAATTCGAGGAGAAATTCGGCGGCATCATGTACGTGGCCTATGGGCTTACCGAGGCGTCGCCGGGCGTGGCGTCGGAGCGCGACGATTTCCCGCGGAAGCCAGGCTCGACGGGCAAGCCGCTCGTCGGCGTGGAAGTTAAGATTTTTGATGAGAGCGACCGGGAACTCGCGCCCGGCCAAATCGGCGAGATCGTCTGCCGGGGCGGCAACGTGATGAAGGGCTACTTCAAGATGCCCGAGGAAACCAAGGAGACGCTCAAGGGCGGATGGCTGCATACGGGCGATATGGGCTACCTCGACGAGGAGGGCTACCTGTTCATCGTTGAGCGCAAGAAGGACCTCATCATCCGGGGCGGATTCAACATCTATCCGAAGGACGTGGAGGAAACGTTGCACATGCACCCGGCGGTCGCCGAGGCGGCCGTCATCGGCGCGCCGGACGAGATGATGGGCGAGCAGGTCGTCGCCTACGTGGTGCTCCGCCCGAACGCGCAGGCGACTGCGGAGGAACTGATCTCTCACTGCCAGTTGCACCTCGCGCGCTACAAGTGCCCCAAGCGAATCGAGTTCCTGGACTCAATGCCGAAAACGCCGATAGGCAAGATACAAAAGAAGGAACTGCGCAAGCTGGTGGGGAAATCGGGTTAGCCATCAAGACACGAAGGAAATCAAGAAATCACCAAGTACTCGGTTGGGTACTGAATTCGCGGAGGCGCTCAAGGTAACGGTAGGGGAGTTTGATAGCGCCGAGGAGCATGAAGTCCTTGATGTCGCCGTGGCAGTCGGAGCCGCCGGTCACAACGAGGTTGTGTTTTTCGGCCAGTGCGAGATAGCGGGCGGTGTCCTCGGGCGAGTGTTTCGGATAGAAGGCCTCGATGCCGCGAATGCCCTGTGCGACCAGTTCCGCAATCTCATTATCCACGTGCGCAAGTTTGGGGTGCGCCAGCACGGGCACGCCGCCCGCGTCGCTGATGAGCCTGCATGCCTCATCGGTGCGGAGGACGGGCTTCTCGACAAACGCCGGCTTGCCCCTGCCGATGTAGCGATCGAACGCCTCCTGCACTGAGGCGACCTTGCCGAGTTCGAAGAGGGTGCGGGCGAGATGAAGCCGGCCGAGCGTTCCGGGTCCTCCGTTACGACGCACGGCCTCAAGGTAGATGTCCACTCCCAACTTTCTCAATTTCTCGATCATGCGTTCCATCCGCTTGAACCGCTCGCGGCGGAAGAAGTCGAGCGTTTCGCGGAGAGCTTTGTGACTGTGGTTGATGAGATAGCCGAGCATGTGGACCTCTTTGCCGTCAACGGTGACCGTCATCTCGACGGCCGGCACGATCTCGATTCCGCGCGCGTGGCCGATCCAAATGGCCTCGCTGACGCCGCCCACGTCGTCATGGTCGGCAATGCCGATGGCCGACAGGCCCACCTCTCCGGCCCGTCGCACCACCTCTTCGGGCGAGAACGAGCCGTCCGAGTAGTGGGTGTGCACGTGAAGGTCTACGTAGCGTTCCATTTACTCTCTTACCTCGGTTTCTCGGCGAATCCCGCCTCGGTCGATTTGCCGATCTTCTCGCGGATATTGTCGAGCACGCCGTTGATGAAGCCGCCCGATTCGTCGGTGCCGTAAGCCTTGGCGATCTCGACGGCTTCGTTGATGGTGACTTTCGGAGGGATATCGGGCACATACATGAGTTCGAACGCGGCGAACCTGAGGATGGCGCGGTCGACCGCGTTCAGCCGTTCGATGCTCCAATTCTTGAGCGTGGACGAGATCATCTTGTCGATGCTCTCGCGATTGGCGACAACACCCTTGACGAGCGCCTCGGTGAATTTGCGGACCTTTTCCCCGCTTGGGTGTTCCTTCCAGAATTCATTCAGGACGGGCCGTATATCGGCATTGCTGAAGTCTATCTGAAACAATATCTTGAGCGCCTTTTCGCGCGCCTTGCGCCTTGAACCCATTGATTCCTCAAATCCAGATGATTACTGACTGATTCCGTGTACATCTTAACGGGCGCGTCACGCCGGGGCGTGACGGCCCTACATGTTCCATTTCACATAATGATGCTATCAACGGGGAATGCTGTCAAATCAATATTAGAAATCGAGATGCGATTTCTCGATGACTCCTAAAGTTTCTCGAAGAGGTTCACCATCTCAATTGCGGACATCGCCGCCTGGAACCCCTTGTTGCCCGCTTTTGTGCCCGCCCGCTCGATGGCTTGCTCGAGCGTGTCGGGCGTGATGACGCCGTAAATTACAGGCACGCCGGTCTTCAAGCCGGTCTGCGCGATGCCCTTCGTCACTTCGGCCGCGATATACTCGAAGTGGGGCGTTGAGCCTCTAATGACCGCGCCGACGCAGATGACGGCGTCGTACTTCTTGCTTTCGGCCATGCGCTGAGCGGCGTAGGGAATCTCGAAGGAGCCGGGCACCCATGCGACCTCGATCTCTTCGTCCTTTGCGCCGTGGCGCTTGAGCGCGTCGAGCGCTCCCTCAAGCAGCTTGTTGGTAATGAATTCGTTGAACCGAGAGGCGACGATACCGAATTTTTTGCTCTTTGCAATCAGTTGGCCTTCGTATACCTTTGGCATGTCGGGTCTCCTTTCGCTTGGGAAATCGCCTTCATCACAGGTTCAGCATGTGGCCCAGCTTGTTCTTCTTGGCGGTCAGATACGCCTGGTTTACCTCATTCGGTCTTATCTCGATCGGGACACGCTCGACGATCCGGAGGTTGTATCCCTCGAGGCCGACTATCTTGCGGGGGTTGTTGGTCATGAGCCGAATCTCGGTTAGCCCGAGGTCCGACAGTATCTGCGCGCCAATGCCGTAATCGCGCAGGTCGGGCTTGAAGCCCAGCTTCTCGTTGGCCTCGACGGTGTCGAGTCCCTGGTCCTGGAGCGCGTACGCGCGCAGCTTGTTGTGGAGGCCGATGCCGCGGCCCTCCTGCCTCATGTAGAGCAGCACGCCCATACCATCCTGCTGGATCATTTCCATCGCCTTGTGGAGCTGATCGCCGCAGTCGCATCGTTTCGAGCCGAACACGTCGCCGGTGAGGCACTCCGAATGCACCCTCACGAGCACGCCCTTGCGCCCCTTGACGTCGCCCTTGACGAAGGCGAGGTGGTGCCAGTTGTCCACCGAAGTCTCGTAGACATGCAGCATAAACTCGCCATACGGAGTAGGTATCCTGGTCGTCACCGTCCGGTTCACCAGCTTCTCGGTCATGCGACGGTACTTGATCAGGTCCTCGATGGAACACATCTTGAGGCCGTGTTGCTGCGCGAACTTCACCAGGTCGGGCACGCGCGCCATCGTGCCGTCATCCTTCATGATCTCGCAAATGACGCCCGCGGGATACATCCCGGCGAGACGCGCCAGGTCGACCGATCCCTCGGTCTGGCCGGTCCGCACGAGCACGCCGCCGGTGCGCGCGCGAAGCGGAAAGACGTGGCCGGGCCGGGCGAGGTCTTCGGGCTTGGTGGCCGGATTGACCGCCGTGAGCACCGTGGTTGCACGGTCGGCGGCGGAGATGCCGGTCGTCACGTTGCGTTTGGCCTCGATGGAGACGGTGAAGGCGGTCTCGAAAGTCGAGGTGTTATGGGTCACCATCGGCGGCAGCTTGAGCTCGTCGCAGCGTTCAGCGGTGAGCGCCAGGCAGATCAGCCCGCGCCCGTATTTGGCCATGAAGTTGATGGCCTGCGGCGTCACCTTTTCTGCGGCGATCATCAGGTCGCCTTCGTTTTCGCGGTCTTCGTTGTCAACCAGGATGATCATGCGGCCCGCCCGCACGTCATCGATTATTTCCGGTATCGGACTGAACATATACTTCCTCCTCACTTAAGCGTCCTCAAGTGTTTCTAACCACCAAGTCACCAAGCACACCAAGGAGGCGCCAAGACTTCTTGCTTGGTGAGTTCCTTGTGCTCTTTGTGCCTTGGTGGTTGATACGAGCATTCGCTTCCAGCCTCACATGAAACCGGTCTCGCGCAGCAGTTTCTCGGTCACCTCGCCGGCCGAGCCTCTCAGATACTTATGTATGTACTTGGCGATTACGTCGGTTTCCAGGTTCACATAACCACCCAGTCCCTTGTCGCCGAGCGTTGTGCTTCTCAGTGTGTGCGGAATAATGCCGACTTTGAACCTGTCGCGCCCACACTCGATGACGGTCAAACTGATCCCGTCGATGGCGATAGACCCCTTCGGCACGAGTTGCTCGGCGAGGTCGGGCGCGATCGAGAACTCATGTATGACGGCGTTGCCGACCTCGGTCTTGCCTAGTATCTTGCCGGTTCCGTCAACGTGGCCCGCCACCCAATGTCCGCCCATCTTGTCGCCGAGCCTGAGCGAGGGCTCGAGGTTGACGCGGCTGCCGAGCTTGAGGAACTTCAGGGTCGTGCGCTCGATGGTCTCGGGCATGGCATCGACCTCGAAGCCGGCCGAATCGAACGAGACTACCGTAAGACAGGCGCCGTCAACGCTGACGCTATCGCCGATCTCGATGTCTTTCAGAACCTTGCGGGCGCCGATGCGCAGCTTGTAGGCCTTGCCGGGCAGTATCCGCTCGACTTTTCCGATCTCCTGTATGATTCCCGTAAACATGCTACCTCTGGATTCCGTTGCGGAACCTCCCGTCATTGCGAGGGAGGAACGCAGTTCCTACCGAAGCAATCCCGGTGCAGTTGTCCCAGAGCCGTATCGGGATTGCTTCGTCATCCCGCGTTTCGCGGGGTTCCTCGCAATGACTCTCCTGAGAAAACGAGAGGATTCTTAGGATTCGCAGGGAAATCACCTCCTAATGTACCCCTCGATGAGGATGTCGTCTCCGAATTGGCGAGTGGAGACATTCTCCAAGCGCAATGCCTCGTCCATTCGCTCGACGCCGAGGCCCTCGACGGGCGTCGGCGCATCTTTTCCGCCGATGATCTTGGGGGCAACGAAAAACAAGACTTTATCAATGATGCCCGCTTCGAGCGCCGCCGCCAGCAGGCCGCCGCCGCCTTCAATAAGCACGCTGGCGATGTTCCGCTTGCCAAGGATTTGCGCCAGTTGAACGAGGTCCACCTTGTCGCCGCGAGGTCCGATCTCGATCACGTCCGCGCCCGCGTCCCGGAGCGCGCGCTTGCGTTCTGCCGCCGCGGTCGTCTTTACCGCGACCAATGTCGGCGCGCTCGATTTCAGGCTGAACACCTTTCGGTCGGGCGAAGACCGAGCGTCGCCGTCAACGATTACCCTGACGGCGTCGCGGCCGTTCTCGATAGCGCCCCTGCGAAGGCGCGTGGTAAGCATGGGATCATCGGCCTCGACAGTACGGCTCCCGACCATCACCGCATCGACGCCGCCGCGAAGCCAATGCACGTACTCGCGCGCCGCCTCGCCGGTGATCCACCGAGAATGGCCGGTTCGCGTGGCGATTTTGCCGTCGAGTGTCATCGCCGCCTTCGCGGTGAAGAAGGGCATGCCGGTCGTCGCGTATTTGGAAAACCACTCATTGAGCCTCCGGGCGCGGCCCTCCAGGAGGCCCGACTCGACGAGTATACCCGCCCGCTCGAGTTCAGCCCGGCCCTTGCCGGCCACGAGCGGATGCGGGTCCTCCATCGCCATAACGACCTTCGTGACGCCCGCTTCGATGACGGCCCGCGTGCACGGCGGTGTCTTGCCGAAATGACAGCACGGCTCGAGCGTCACGTACAGGGTCGCCCCGCGCGCGGTCTCGCCCGCCTGCCTGAGCGCGTTGACCTCGGCGTGGGCCTCACCGAAGCGTTGGTGATACCCCTCCGCGACCACGCGGCCGTCCTTCACAACGACGGCGCCAACCATGGGGTTCGGACTCGTAAAGCCGCGCCCTTTCTCCGCCAGCTCAAGCGCGCGCGCCATGTACTCTTCATGTGTCATCAAGAAGGTCTAGGGTTCAGGGTCCAGAGTTTAGCGTTCAACGTTCAGGGTTCGTTATCGCGGGTGCGGTCGCCGATAGGATGGCCTGGATGGGAAAACAAGAATAGTGTGCAGAGACGCCAAAACAAGAGCCCGAAACGCGTGGGCATTCCGGGACACAAGACACCTCTACCTTTTGCCGGTCTTCTCCCATCCAGACTTTGACTGTCGGCCCTGGCATCTCACCAGGTCTGCACGCCGTCCCTTCCGGGCCGACACGCTCGCGGGCTCGGCCCCTCGGAGCCATGCTCCCGGAGCCATACCGCCGGTCGGGAATTTCACCCTGTCCCGAAGCCGTTCGTTCTACAAACGAATATACCATAAACGGCGCGCCTCTGTCAACGCGACTGACCGCCCCACAATGTGCGTTCCTCCTCCATTTGACAAGTTCCGTTATGCATACTAGAATAACGCTGGCTCTTACCCTGCCTCTCTCCGAGGGAGAGGGTTGGAGCGAGGGACACAAATGGACGAGGGGCTCACCATGAAACTCAGGTTCAAGGTCTGGAGCGAGGTTGATGGAAAACCGCTCTTCGGGCCGGGCCGGTATCGGCTGCTGTCGGCGCTCAGGAGGAGCGGGTCCATCAACGCGGCGGCGACCGAGGCAGGCATTTCCTACAGGCGCGCGTGGGGGCAGATCAGGGAGATGGAGCGGCTGCTCGGCGCGCCTCTTATCGTGAGTAATCGCGGCGGCGCCAAGGGAGGCGGAACCCTGCTCACCCGCAAAGCGCTTAACCTGATGAGGCGCTATGAGCGGGCCTGCGAGCGGGCGGCCCAGGTGCTTGATGAAAAGGGCACAGATATTGAGCGGTGATTTAATGTCCGGTGGCGCGCTTATGGCGGGGACACCATGTCCCGCGACGCGCGGGATGTCCCCGATATGAGCGTGAATATCTCGCGAGAAAACTCCGCCTCCGCGTTGTGTGAGACATGGCGTGCAGTTTGAGGACCTCAACATGTACTTTCCGGTATCGGGCGTCGAGGTGAACCCGCTGGTCCCTGTGGCTGTGTCGTTTGCGATTTCCCTGTTCACATCCATGGGCGGCGTGTCGGGCGCGTTCCTGCTCTTGCCGTTCCAGGTGAGCGTGCTCAAGTTTACAAGCCCGGCGGTGAGTCCCACCAATCTGGTGTTCAATATCGTCGCGATCCCGGGCGGCGTGTATCGGTATATCAAGGAAGGCAAGATGGCGTGGCCGCTCGCGTGGATAATCATTCTCGGGACGCTGCCCGGCGTGTTCGTCGGGGCGGTCGTCAGGGTGAACTATCTGCCCGACGCGCGCTCGTTCAAGCTTTTCGTCGGCTTGGTGATGCTGTATATCGGGTACCGTTTGTGCGCGGACCTGGTGCGTGGAAAGGCGGCGCTCACTCGCAACGCCACAGGTGAAATGGCGGGAAGCGCCGCGCGCGAGTCCGGCGGCTCGCGCGCCGTTGGTAGGGTGGCCACGGTGTCGCTGAGCCTGCGCGAGGTGCTCTACAGCTACAATGGAAAGACATACAGCTTTGCGCCCGCGGCCGTCTTGTTCCTATCGCTGGTGATCGGCGTGGTCGGCGGCATCTACGGTATCGGCGGCGGCGCAATCATCGCGCCGTTTCTAGTGACGTTTATTGGCCTGCCGGTGCATACGATCGCGGGCGTGACGCTCCTTGGCACGTTCGTCACCTCGATCGCCGGCGCGCTCATCTATTATGGGATGTCCGTCTGGCACGCCGAAAGCGGCCTTGCGATAGCGCCCGACTGGCTGCTCGGGTTCCTCTTCGGGCTGGGGGGATTCTTCGGCGTGTATTGCGGGGCGCGGCTCCAGCGGTTCGTTCCCGAGAAAGCCATAAAGGCGGGCCTTGCGGTCATGGTCCTCTTCCTCGCCCTGAGATACATCGCTCAGTATCTGCTGTAGCCTGCGTGTGGCCGCCGAAAGAATAGGCCGATTTAAGCGCAGAGGCCCAGCGCGGTATAGCCGCAACCGAAGTTCCCTCACCCTGCCCTCTCCCACCGGGAGAGGGTTGGGGTGAGGGAGAAAATCACGGCGGAATTTCAAGAAACTGACGCTTAGTGGTGCAGACGACGCACGTCGCGCACGCTTTCCACATCTGCTTGACAATAATGTTCATATATGGTAGAGTGATTGCAGAGTTAGACTCTTAAGAAGCAACAAACGAGTTGAGAAAATTCGGTTTGGCCCGTAAGAGTTTTTGTGAACTCTTCGGGCCTTTTTTTATTTGCCTTCGAGGATATCGGTCGGCTCTTCCCGCATCGGCTCACTCGGTGCGGGGTTTTCGCTTTATTTTGTCAGCAAGCATGATTCCGATGAGGATTTATGAAGCGTAACGACATAAGGAACATCGCCATAATCGCCCATATAGACCACGGCAAGACGACGCTCGTTGACGGCATGTTGAGGCAGGCCGGCCATTTTCGGGATAACGAGACGATAGCCGAGCGGGTCATGGATAACCTGGACCTCGAAAGGGAGAAGGGGATCACCATAATGGCCAAGAATACCGCGGTCGAGTACAACGGCGTGAAGATAAACATCGTGGATACTCCCGGCCACGCCGATTTCGGAGGCGAAGTCGAGCGGACCATGAAGATGGTGGACGGCGTGCTGCTCCTGGTGGACGCCTCGGAAGGCCCGCTCCCGCAAACCAGGTTCGTCCTCAAGAAGGCGCTGGAGCTTAACCTGCCCTCCATATTGGTCGTCAACAAGATCGACCGGCCCGACGCGCGGATCACGGAAGTGATAAACGAGGTTTATGAACTTTACATTGACCTTGACGCGACAGATGAGCAATCGGGCTTCCCCATTGTGTACACAAACGCCAGGGCGGGAAGCGCCACTTTGGATATTAACCGGGAATCATCCAACCTGAAGCCTCTATTCGACCTGTTGATCAACACGATCCCGGCGCCGGCCGGCGATAAGCACGGCGTCCTCCAATTGCTGGTTGCAAACATTGACTACAACGATTATGTCGGCAGACTCGCGATCGGGCGCATATTCTCGGGGACAGTAAGTGTCGGCGACCAGGTGGCCATTGTCGGTAGCGGTGGCAATACCACGACAACCAAGATAACGTCCATCCACACGTTCCGTGACCTCAAGAAGGTCAAAACGGACACCGCCTCGGCTGGCGAGATAGTGGCGCTCGCGGGGCTGAACGGGGTCAGCATCGGCGACACGGTTACCGATAAGGAGACCCCCAGGGCGTTGACCCGGATAAAGGTGGATGACCCGACCATATCCATGATGTTCTCGGTCAACAATTCGCCCTTCGGGGGAAGAGAAGGCAGGTTTGTGAGCTCCCGACAGATCAGGGAACGGCTCGAGAAAGAACTTCTGCACAATGTCTCGATATCGGCGGACTTCTCCAGTAACGACGCCTTCAAATTGAGCGGGCGCGGCGAACTGCAGCTTGCCATCCTGGTAGAAATGATGCGAAGGGAAGGGTATGAACTGTCCGTCTCGATGCCCGAAACCATCACGAAGCAAATCAATGGGGTCGTGCATGAACCGATGGAATTACTGATTGTGGATGTCCCCGAAGAGTTTGTCGGCGTGGTGACTCAGCAGGTTGGCGCGAGAAAGGGTCGCATGCAGAAGATGCGGACGGATGACCGCGGGCGGGTGAGGCTGGAATTCAGAATACCCTCCAGAGGCCTGATCGGCTTCAGGTCTCAGTTCCTGACCGATACCAGGGGCACCGGACTATTGAATCATCTGTTTGACGGCTACGAGCCGTGGCACGGCCCAATGTCCAAGCGGCAGACCGGCGCGCTGGTGGCCGACAGGCACGGCAAGGCGACGACATACTCGCTGTTTCGCCTGCAATCGAGAGGGACTCTTTTCGTGAGGGAGAACACCTCCGTGTACGAAGGCATGATCGTGGGCGAACATTCGAGAAGCAATGATTTGGAAGTCAATGTCATCAGAGAAAAGAAGTTGACCAATATGCGGGCCGCCGGCTCCGATGAAGCGCTGCCGCTTGTCCCGGCGAAGATACTGACGCTGGAGCAGTCCATCGAATTCATCAAAGAAGATGAACTGGTCGAAGTGACGCCCCTCTCCATAAGGATGAGAAAGGCGGTCCTCCAGGCGAACAAGAGGCCGAAGGCAAGACAGCAGGAATGCCAGACAGCGTGAGGAATGCCCTACATTCGCGAAAACAAAGGAAAGGCCGCGCAGGATAACACCTGAGCGGCCTTTGTTTAGGCTCGACATCGATATGCAAGGACTGGCCTCGCGGGGGGCCGGCCAGGCCCATGAACCGTCTGCCGGACCCCGTCTGAGGCCTGCCACTATGACGCCCCGAGTGGAGAATCGCCGCCAGCCTCACGATCGGCCGCCGACGGTCCCACTTGTCGCTCGACAGGTTTCTCTTCCTGGACACGCGCCTGCTCCCCAGCCTCCTGTCCCGCCTTCAGTTCGGAGATACGCGCCTTCAGTTGGTCTATCAGCGCTTGTGGACACTCGCTCGGTTTTCTAATCGCGACCAACTGGGCCCATGAATCCATCTTATGAAAGTATGTTGGCTGGCTTCGGCTCATGCGATGCGGGATGCTGCCCAATCTTCCATAGGTACTACTACGTATTCACAATCCTCTCGTGCTTGAAATTCCTAACCCGAATTGCTACAATGAATTACAGGATTATCCGAACGGCGCCCCTCCCCAACCCTCTCTTTCTGTGAGAGGGCGCATTTAAGTTTTCCTTTCCCCGGGGAGGGTGCAGGGCGAGGGGGTTTGCTTGCGGCTTTGCCGTCCTGTGAGAGACCATGTCCGCCGAGAAATCCGAAGCCATAGTGCTGCATACATATAACCTCACGGAATCGAGCAAGATCGTGGTGTTGCTTACACCGCAACGGGGCAAGGTGCGCGCCGTCGCCAAGGGAGTGAGGCGCACCAAGAGCAAGTTTGGCAGCGCGCTCGAGCCGATGACCCACGTCGAGGCGCAGGTGCACTTCAAGGAGGGACGCGACCTGCAAACCCTCTCGCAGGCCGAGACTCGCGACGCATTCCCCGCCGTCCGCTCGGACCTCACGCGGCTGGGGCTGGCGTCGGTCATGTGCGAACTCGCCGAGCAGTTCGTCCAGGAAAACGAGGAGTCCACGCGCTCATTCGTCACCTTGCTGATCGCCCTCAAGACGCTGTCGGGCATGGCGAAAAACTACGGGAGCCTGCTGATCGCGTATTTTCTGAGGATGCTCGATATCGCCGGGCTGATGCCCGAGACCGAACGCTGCGGGCGTTGCAAGGGCGGCTTGCACGGGCGCGCCCACCTGCATGCGGCCTTGGGCGGCGCGATCTGTTCAAAGTGCAGCGCCGGGCTGGGAGAGCCCATCTCGGCAGGCTCGCTCAGAATGATGCAGCGGCTCGGCGATTCGGAGTGGCAGATGCTTGAGCGCATACGGCTGCCCGCGCCATCGGAACACGAGATAATGAATGCGATCAATGTTTACATTGCGCATCACACCGGCCGAGAGATGAAGTCGGCCAGGTTCCTGAGGAGTCTGACCGCGCTGAAATAGACCTGCGAGACCGCCCCGTATGTGTAGGTGCGAATTCATTCAGCACAACGGAGCGGGACTTGCAAAGCGCGATGGACATATGTTATAAGTTTATTGCTGCCCGTTGACACCATTCACAAGTTCCATCCCACACCGTCACAAGAAGCGTCCCGAAGGAGACACGGATTGGCGGAACTCGACAGAATTCTGGCCGAGGCCATGAAGCGAGGCGCGTCGGACATCCATTTTTGCTCGGGCACGGCGCCGATGATCCGACTGTGGGGTGAGATACATCCGCTGCCCGGGCACGCGGAGGTCTCGCCCGATGACAACAAGCGACGCCTGTACGAGATTCTCAATACGCGACAGATCGACGACTTGGAGCGCAATCTGGAGATAGATATCTCGTACACCGTGGAGGCGCTCGGGCGGTTTCGCGTGAACATGCACTTCGAGGAGCGCGGGCTTTCGGCCTCGTTCAGGGTGGTCCCGTCGAGAATCCGGACGGTCGAAGAACTGGGTCTGCCGGAGGCCGCCCGGAACCTGACGCGGCTTCATCAGGGGCTGGTGCTGGTGACCGGTCCGTCGGGCTGTGGCAAGTCGACTACGCTCGCCGCGCTGATAGACCTGATCAATCGGGAATCGCGCCGCCACATAATCTGCATCGAGGACCCGGTCGAGTTCGTCCACAAGAGCAGGCTTTCGCACATAGACCAGCGCGAGGTGGGCGTGCACACGCGCAGTTTCGCGAGCGCGTTGAGGGCGGCCCTGCGCGAGGACCCCGACGTCATCCTGGTGGGCGAGATGCGCGATCTTGAGACAATCGCGATGGCGATAACGGCGTCCGAGACCGGCCACCTTGTATTCAGCACGCTCCACACGCGGAGCGCGGCCAAAACGATCGAGCGAATCATCAATGTGTTTCCGCCCGACCAGATCGCGCAGATACGCACGATGTTGTCCGAATCGCTGGCCGGCGTCATCTCACAACAACTCGTCCGAAACGTGCAGGGCACGGGCCGGGTGCTCGCCCTCGAGATACTGCTTCGCACGACGGCGCTGGCGAATCTGATCCGCGAGGGCAACACATATCGGGTTCCGTCATTGATGCAAACCGGCAGGAAGCACGGGATGCTGCTGATGGACGACCATATCATCGCGCTGTATCAGCAGGGACTGATTGACCCCAAGCACGCGCTGGAGAAAGTGGTTGATAGGGAGCGCTTCCTGAGCTTGCTGGGCGGCAAGGGGGTCGGGGTCTAGGGTTTGGGGTTTAGAGTTCAGAGTCCAGGGTTTAGGGTTCAGGGTGAATCCGCTGCAAAACCACCGTCATTGCGAGAAAGGAACGAAGTTCCGACCGAAGCAATCTCGGTACGATGGTCCCCTCCCTGTATCGGGATTGCTTCGGCGTCCCGCGAGGCGCGGGAACCCTCGCAATGACTATAGGAGTGAGCTGCGGTGGCTCAGATAGATAAGTTCCTCAGGTTCATGGTCGAGCATGACGGGTCGGACCTGATGCTGGCGTCGGGCTCCAAGCCGATGATGCGCGTGCACGGCGACCTGTATGCGCTCGAGCACGGCAGCGGCGACAGTTCGGTCCTCTCCACCGATCTCACCCGGAAGATCATCTATGAAATCATGACCGACGAGCAGATTCGCCGCTTCGAGCGGTCGGGCGACCTCGACTTCGCGTATGAGGTGCCCGAATGCGCCCGATTCAGGACGAATGTCTATCGGCAGACCAAGGGACTGGGGATCGTGCTTCGGACGATTCCCACAAAAATCAAGTCAATCGAAGAACTGGGCTTGCCGTCGGGGGTCAAGAGCCTGGCCCGTTCGACGAGGGGCTTCATCCTTGTTACGGGCCCTACAGGAAGCGGCAAGACCACCACGCTTGCCGCGATGATTGATCTCATCAACCGCGAGCGCAATTGCCACATTGTCACCATCGAGGAGCCAATCGAGTACGTTCACAAGAATATCCGCTCGCTCATCACGCAGCGCGAAGTCGGCCTGCACACGCACAGCTTCAAGGCGGCCCTCCGCTCGGCGGTCAGGCAAGACCCGGACATAATCCTCGTGGGCGAAATGCGCGACCTTGACACCATCTCGATGGCGCTCACCACCGCCGAGATGGGGGCGCTCGTGTTCGGGACATTGCACACGACGAGCGCGGCCAAGACGGTGAACCGAATCATTGACGTGTTTCCGTTCGAGGAGCGCAACCGCATCCGCGCCCTGCTGGCGGAGGCGCTGACGGGCGTGGTCGCGCAGCAATTGCTTAAACGAGCCGACGAGAAGGGGCGCGTGGCGGTGGCGGAGATAATGGTGGGCACGTCGGCGATATCGAATACGATACGGGAAGGCAAGATCGAGCAGATGGTCTCGCTCATGGAGACCGGCAAGAAGCATGGGATGCAGATGCTGGACGAGCACCTGACCCATCTCGTTCAGCAGTGTGCCATCACTCCCTCGGCGGCCCGACGGGTCGCCAACAACAAGGCGCTGTTTCGCTAGTGGCCGCGTGAGAAGCGGATGCCGGTTATGTCGGGAGGGGTTTCGCGCTCGCGCTTCTTGTCACCTACGCTGAGTTCCATCGAGACGTCATCGAAATCGAAGTCTTTCGCCAGGGTCTCAATCTCCTTCACCTGCTGCTTGGGTATCGACAAGGCCTTCGGCTCGATGATGTAGCTATCCTCATCCTCGCAGTAATTCATCACCCGTCCGAGCACGAACAGGTCGGTGAGACGTTCCGCTCCCGACCCGTCGCCAACCACCAGCCTCACCTTCACAAGATCGCCTCTTGATATCATAGGATGCTCCTTTTAGTCTCTTCTCGACGCCGCGCCGAGGAAGATATTCTCATGAGTATTATACTCAAGAGTATGGAGTTGTCCAAGTCGCATAAGTATAGATAGAAGGCAGGTCAGAGGATTCGGATTCCGTCAATAGTCCTTGCGGGCGGCGTAGGCGAAGAAGGAAAAGTACTTTCTCCACGACTCGGCAGTCGAGGAGAACTCGTTTGAGCCTGCGAAGAAGTCGGCCAGAGCCTCGCGCGGGCGGGCTATTTCCTTCAGCCGCTTGATATTCTTCGCGTTGTCCAGCGTGAGGTCGATCAATTCAAGGGCACGCTCGACCTCGCCGCTGATGTGCGCCATTTGCTCGACAAACGGCAACTGCTTCCAGCGTCCGGCGGCAAGCTCTTTGTGCTGATAGCTCATCGCTCAACTCTCTTTGCGTCAGAGCGCGATTACTTCAATCTGGCGGCGCTTCTTGCGAGCGTCCTCGACTAGCCTTTCGAGTTTTGAGGCGGTTTTCAGCGCAATCCATTCCTCTCCGCATT
>CAZEBC010000072.1:10447-17503 GCA_964510165.1 uncultured bacterium | reverse complement strand
TTCGGGAACTACCTTGTGAGGAACACAAATGAAAAAGAGCGCAGTGCAACTGCTGGCTGCATTCCTTCTACTATCGCTGACTATGCCTGTCCGGGCGGAATCCAATTCCGTTGAAGTGCGGAGTGCGGCGCGGCCTGTTCATAACTGCGGTCCGCCGGCCTACCGGTGGGTCGTCGAAAGGGCAAGCGACTGGGATGCGCTATTCGACCGCGATTCCGGCTGGCTCGCCGCGGACGGCATCTATTCGATTCCGCTGACGGGCGTAGATACGCCTGGCAGTGCGCGACACACGTTTTTTGTGTTTGGCGACACGCTCATCGGCAAAGTCGGCTCTAATGGTCAATTACTGTCGGGCGCCTTCTTCGTCAACAATACGGCGGCATACCTGTATGGCAGCAAACCGCTCCCGGAGAACTTCGATTTTTTCTGGGGTTTCGATGATCAGGGCAGGCCTGACGCCGTGTTCATTCCTGAAACGCCCAACACAAACCCCGGCAATTGGTACTGGATAGGCGACGGGGTGACCATAAACGGGTTTGTGTACATGTTCGCTGCGCGCATGAAGGAAGGTTCGGGCGGGGTATTCAACTTCGCGCTGGAGGGCGTCGCACTCCTGAAGTCGGACCCGCGCAGCCCCAACCCTTTGCAGGATTACTTGCAGGCGGATACTCCCCTTTTCTTTGTCCCGACTGACGGCCGCGGCGAGATCATGCTGGGGAGCGCGGTGATGGCGAATACTGCGGAGGCTGGCGGGCCCTTTCCGGACGGATACATTTACATCTACGGATATCAGAGCGAGCCGTACAGCAAGAAGCTGGTGGTCGCGCGCGTGTTGCCCGATGAGATCGAGGACTTCAGCCGGTGGCGATACTGGGACGGCTCGGCATGGTCGTCCTCTATTGAGGACATCGCTCCGCTGACGGGGCGCATTTCGAGCGAGTTCAGCGTGAGTCCGCTGCCAGACGGACGATTTGTCCTGGTGTTTCAGCGAGACGGAATGAGTGAGTATGTGGCGGTCCGGATTGGCGAGACGCCCGTGGGGCCGTTCGGCCCGGTGAAGGACATATGGCGCTGTTCCGAGGTTGATGATGACCCGGACATCTACACGTACAATGCGAAGGCGCATCCGCACCTCTCCCGGCCCGGCGAGCTTCTGATAAGTTACAACGTCAACACGTTCGATTTCTGGGACCTCTTCGCGCGCCCTGACATCTACCGGCCCCGCTTCATCCGCATCAGGCTTGTCAGGTGAGGCGGTCAGCGGTCGGATTCAAGATATATTGGGGACACTATGCGGGATGGTGTCCCAATTTATCTGTCCCCGATTTCTCAATGGTCAAATGAAGCCGAATATGAGGCCGATGCCGAGAAGGAATAGGCAGGCGGCCACGACCTTCTTGAACGTTCCCAGGTCAACGTGCCTGAGAAGTCTCTTGCCGACGAGTGTTCCGCAATAGGCCACGGCGACAACGAGCGCGATATTGCTCCAGCGTGGCGCGATCTCCTGGTGATAGGACACGAGGTAGAGCGGAATGCGCGTGAGGTCAATCACGCTGGCAATGACGGTCGCCGTCGCGATGAATGTCTCCTTGCTTATCTGATAGTTGAGCAGATATGCGCTTCGAATGGCGCCCTGATTTCCGATCAACCCGCCGAGCAATCCTGAAGCGAACCCGCCGATAACGTCCACCTTTTTCGGGATCTTTGGCCTCTTGCCGCTCGGGAGGAATTCGGCGGCCCCGAGAAGCAGGAGCGCCGCTCCGAGGAACGTCTTCAGCGGGCCGCTGGAGACGTAGGCCTGCAGCATAGCTCCGATGAACGTTCCGACGATGCTGAGCAGCCCGAAGCGGCGCACGATGCTCAGGTCCACGTGGGCGCGGAACAGGTACAGCTTGAACAGGTTGTTGAGCAAGTGAACGATGGCCACCATCAGCACTGCCAGCTTGACGTCGTAGAATATTGTGAAGACGGGCGTCAATACGGTTCCGAGTCCGAACCCCGTGAGCAGGGTGAGGATCGCAGTGAGAAACGTGACGGCGAGTATGAGCGACATGGAACTTCGCGAATCCTTTCTGTTTGATGGTTTGCTCTTCAGGAGAGATTTGAGACTTCTCGTAGAGGCACGGCGCGCCGTGCCTCTACGAGACGCAATCAGGTTATCCGAAATGTGAGTACCTGGCAGGTCTTCAGAAGCGCGGTGCTTCGTGTCTCAAGGCGGAATCCCTCATTTGCGGTGACGTCCGCCAGGTTCAGGTCGAGAAACGCCATGAAAAAGGGTCCCTCATACAGTCCGATGAGGCGCTTGTACAATCTCGCCAGCAACCGTGACTCCGGGCGTTTGTAGTCGATGACCACGAATCGGCGCTTCGCAACTCGGCTCACTTCGCGGAGGACTTGCTGCATGACGGGCAACGGCATCTCGTGCAGTCCGAATGAGACGGTGACGGTGTCGAATTCCTTTGGCGAGAACATCATCTCGCAGGCGTCCATCTTCAGGAATCTGACGCTCTCGGCGCCCTTCTTCCGCCGGGCGCGGCGCAACATATGTTCGGAAAGGTCTATGCCGGTCACTTGCGCGCCCACACGCGACAGTTCGAGCGCGACTGCGCCGGTGCCCGTGCACACATCGAGCACTTTTTCGCCCGGCCCGGGACTGACCGCGCGCACGATCGCGCGTCTCGCGCCGCCAAACGGGAGCAGGAACAGGTCGTAAAACGGCGCCCATTTCTTGAAGCCTTCGAGGATCGCGCTATAGTATGTGTCGGTCATGGTGTCACCTCGTTTAGGGTTTAGAGTCAGAGTTTAGGGTTCGCAGCGCGGCAGAGCCGCAGCCGAACCCCCTCACCCTGCCCTCTCCCGGTGGGAGAGGGTTGGGGTAAGGGAAACGGCATGACTACACCCGCAGGTTATCTCATGATTGAGGAGCCTCGAGCACTTCTTCGACCAGTTCGGCTATCTTTTTCCTGGCCTCTTCCAACGCCCGCTCACCCTTCCTGGTGGCGGTGTAGTATTTCCTGATCTTGCCGCCAACAATTCTGTCTTCGCGCTTGAGGAGCTTCTCCTTTTCCATTCCGTGGAGAAGCGGGTAGAGCGTACCCGGGCTGAGGCGATATCCGTGTCTGCGTAGTTCGCGAAGCATCTCTACGCCGAATATGGGCTCCTTCGAGGCGTGGTAGATGATGTGGATGCGTATCGAGCCGCGCAGGAATTCCTTGATCATGGTCGTTTCGCGCTCCTGGTCAGTATTTATCGAATAGCGATATCGAATAGCGATATCGAATATAAGAATATCATGTGACGCCGATATTGTCAAGAGTTCATGAGAAGGCGAGATGAAGAAAAGGGAATTGTTTTAGAACCAAAAAGACTCAAAGGCATGAAATCTCTTTCTCATACCACACAAGCCCCATCATCGGCTCGAAGCCTGTTCGCCTGTAAAGCGAGGATGCGGGGGCGTTTTCATTGTCCACGGTGAGTTCAACGCTGTGGACGCCTTCGCTCGCAAGATGTCTCAAACCAGCCCACAGGACGTGCTTTCCAAGGCCCTGGTTACGGAGGTCGGGCGCTATGCCCATCATATGGATGCGGCCGATCCCTGCACAGACCTTCGTAGGGGCACGATGCGCCGTGCCCCTAGGTTCGTGCGGGAGGGCAGTCCAGCAGTATCCGACTAACTTTTCTCTTTGACACGCCAGTATGACGCCGTCATGGTGATAGCCGGGCGTGCTTAATTGTTGGACGATCTGGGGCGTCGTATTCGGACAAAACCCCCAGGACCCGCCAAACACATGGTTTTGGAGGCGTGTGAATTCCGCTTCTTCGCCGGGCTGGAGGGAGCGATACGTCAGGGGGTCGGGTTTAAATTCAGGAATCGAGACCGAGCCGAGCGCGAGCGTCATTTCGGTATATCGGCGGACCGGGGTGAATCCGAGATCGGCGAAGAGATTACGGGAGGCCGAGTCATCTTCTCTCAGGTCGGCATGCACTCTCGCCGCCCCGAGAGCGTGTGCCCTCTCAAGCGCCGCGCGGAGCAATTTGACGGTGACATCTCGCGATCTGCGAGGCGCTGCAAACAGCCTCAGAACGGCGCGGCCTATCGTCAACTCTGGGACAACGCGGCATGCGCCGACAATCGCGCCTTCTCTCTCGGCGAGGAGCAGGTCTTCCTCGCAGAAATCGGCGGGCCTGGCCGACTTGTCTGTGAGCCATGCGAGCAGGAACGAATCGCAGGAGTGGCAGATGGACTCGGCCTCGGAATAGAAGCGGACGTACTCTTCCGCGTCGGTCGGACGATAATTTCGTATGATGCAGGAATCGGGCCTCATGCGCCATTACAACTTGGTTCACTTCCAGACTCGCTCGCCCGGTTTCGGGCCGTCGGTTGGCGGTCCGGCGAAGCACTGGGCCTTCAGCATCCAGTCGCGGGCCGTTTCGCCGATGACAGTAAGGCGCGTGTCGTCCACGTGCCGGCGTTGCGCCACGACAAGGCAAAAGTCTTCGGCAGGACCGCTTATCTTGTCGGAACCGTCCTCGGGCCCCCATGTCCACACGATTCCGGAAGGAGCGGTGAGTTCCACGCGCACGGGTGTTTGCGGGACGGGCAGGCCGCGGTTCGCGTAGCTCCACCCAAAGGTGGTCACGCCGAGATGCGCGACGTGGCGCAGTCGGTCGGTGTTGGTGCGCTTGAGACGAAGGGCGTCAAACACATCCTGGCCGTGGGCCCAGGTTTCCATCAGCCGGGCCGTGGCGTGGGAGAGGGCGCTCATCGGCGGGCCGTACCAGGGCAGCCGGTCTTTCCGGCCGAGACCGGCATATGCCCCGAGCATCTTGTTTCTTTCCCTGCGCCACCATTCCATGAGTTTCGGGATAGGCATGTCCTTGCCTACAGTATCGAGCATCTTGATGAAGGCGGAGAGGTCGCTCATGACCTCCTGGATGTGTTTGGCGAACGAGTCCGCATCGGTGGCAGCGAGAGCGGCGCGGTCGTCAAAATACGCCAGATGCCGAATCTGGTCCTTGATGTTCCATCCGGGCGAGGGGGTCATGATCATCCATTGCTTTTCGTTCAGGTTCGCCACGACGGCGTCCAGGCTTTCGTGTTCGGCTCTCAGGTCCTCGCAGATTTGTTTCATTGTCCTACCTCACATTATTGGAATTCACCGATGCTCGTCGCTCGTCAAGAGGCTATTACATTTTCCGGTAACCTGCGGGTGAGGATGTCAACCGTTTCCGCGACCATTTCTTCAACCACCTGACGGGCCGGCTTGATCTCCTTAATGAGTCCCGATACCTGTCCGGCGAAAGGCGCGACGTAGTCCAGCTTGCCGCCTTTGAGGAACATCTCCACAAGGCCTGAGGCCAGGGTGACCTGCATGGGGAATGGCAGCGGTTCAAGTCCGGCCTCGTCCCATAGGTCATGGAGTCGGTTGTAGATCGCTCGGGATGTCTTTCCCGTGTAGATGTAGGTTCGCCGAGTGTCTTCATCGGTCGCGTCGACAATGCGCTGCTTCTGAATGTCCAGTATTCCGCCTTCTTTCGTGGCCAGGAAGCGCGTGCCGACCCACACGCCCACACAGCCGATAGCGAGAGCCGCCGCCACGCCCCGGCCATCGCCGATTCCGCCTGCCGCCAGAACCGGCACAGGCGCCGCCGCGTCAATCGCCTGAGGGAGGAGCGCCAAGGTTCCGATACGGCCAGTGTGTCCGCCCCCTTCGTACCCCTGGGCCACGATCAGGTCAACGCCTGACTCCGCCATCCGCCTCGCATTCTTTGAATTGCCCGTGATGCCCAGCACCTTCATACCGTTGGCGTGAGCCTCTTCGACCATGAAGCCCGGATTCCCGAGGCCGGAGCAGAACAATGGGACTTTTTCCTCGATGCATGCCCTCACGGCTTTGAGGGGCTGCATCGTGGTGGTGTCCAACCTCATCACGGTATCGACGTCAGGCAGTTGCATTTCTTCCTTGATCTTCTGGACCCACGCGTAGTGAGCCTCGGGGAGAGATTTGAGTATTTCACTGAGAGGCATCTCCTTCGGGCCTTGCACTTCGCGGTCGCCCTGTTCGACAAGTTGTCGCGGAAGCAGCAGGTCCACGCCGAAAGGCTTCTTGGTCCTGCTCCTGATTTCCCCGATTGCCTCGCGCATTTCCTCGATGGTGTATCCGGCGCCGCCCAGGACGCCGAGTCCTCCTGCCTCCGATACCGCGACGACGAGGTCAACCGGCGCGCCCGTGCTTTCTCCAATAAGAGACGGTCCCATGCCCGCGCTGAGGATCGGGTATTCGATGCCGAGCATGTCACAGAGTTTTGTTCGCAACACTCGTCTGCCCATGTTCTTCTCCTTGAATTCCCCCTTATTCAGTTTTCTTTTAGTGTGATTCCTCGATGCGTGACTATTCGAGAACGGCCCGGCACCGGGACAGGCGGACTTCCTTTCCGCCCAATTGGTATTTGTACGGCTCCGCGCCTTTCAGGAAGTCGTACTTCTTTCGGCCAAGACCGATGCTGTGCTTGATGCTGAGAACCTTGCAGAGCAGACTCACGCTCAGGGACCTGTATCGAGGGTCGTATCCGCTATTATAAAGGTACACCGTGTCCCGATAGTCGAAGCATAGGGCGGCTGCAACGGGTTCAGCGCGTAACGTAAGAACGAAAAGCCGAAGGACACGCTCTTCGGACATAGCGCGCATCATTGACCTGAAGAAAGATTCCATTCGTGGGTTCATGAACACCGCTTTGTCCTGACGGCTCTCGCGAAACATCTTCAGAAAGGAGTCCATCTGTTGCGTTATTTCCTTTGGCTCTTCAAAGGCAAGAAAATGTGCCTCGCCCGCCTCGTGGAGTCTCCTTAACTTGCGCCTGATCTCGTGGCGCGCTTTGCCGCCGAGCATATCCAGGTATTCATTCCAGTCGCCGGGCAAGGCCAGTTCGAGCGACACCCCGTCCGACTCAAGAGAAATTGACCCGTCATTGCCGGAGATCGCGTCCAACAGATGGGGAAACACAGTTGACTCCGGACGCAGACACCGCAGATCAAGTTCGGTTACGCGCCTTCTC
>CAZEBC010000072.1:0-10347 GCA_964510165.1 uncultured bacterium | reverse complement strand
CACAGTTGACTCCGGACGCAGACACCGCAGATCAAGTTCGGTTACGCGCCTTCTCCTCAACTCGTCGAGGAGCGCGGAGTAGAATTCCTTTTCATGCTCTTGCGCCACCATAAAATCCATGTAATCGAAGACCTCGGGATCGCCTATGAATGAGGCTGCAGCGCCATTGATGCAAAGGGGGGCGACGCCGATGGTTCTTTCGCACAGTTTAATCGCACATATGCAGAGTTCGTCCCTTGGTGTGAAGGATTGCCTCCACGTCTGCATCCAGCGCGGCGACACGAAGACATGTTGCGCTTCCGGGACGGCCCTGTAGCGTTCCGCATATGCGCCGAGGTCGTCGAAACAGTCTACAGTGACCGCGCCGGTCATCCTTCTTGGTTCCCCCCTGACGGTCTTTTCATGATGACTGTGTTTACTCGTCATCGTCGTCATCGTCTTCATCCGGGACGAATTTCTTGATATAGCCGGTATGGATATCGCCTTTGCGGAATTCGGGGTCATCGACAATCTCAAGATACAGGGGGATGGTTGTCTTAATCGGCTGAATGACAAACTCCTGAAGGGCTTTCTTGAGTACGCGGATGGCGGCGTCCCTGGTCTCACCATGCGCGATGAGTTTGGCCACCAGCGAATCATAATATATGGGCAACTCGTATCCCTGATACAGGTGAGTGTCAAGCCTGACGCCGGCGCCGCCCGGGGGGCGATATTCCTCGATTTTGCCCGGCGAGGGCGCGAAGTTGAAGTCCGGATTCTCGGCGTTGATCCGACACTCGATGGCCCAGCCGTTCAGATTGATGTCGTTGAAGCTGTAATCCAGTCTGCCGCCGTCGGCCAAACGAATCTGTTCCTGCACCAGGTCAACTCCCGTGACCATTTCCGTGACCGGATGTTCCACCTGGATGCGGGCGTTTATCTCCATGAAATAGAACTTGCCGTCCTGGTCGAGCAGGAATTCCACGGTGCCGGCGTTGAAGTAGTTGACTGCCCCGGCCGCTTTGATGGCAGCTTGTCCCATGGCCTCTCGCAGTTCGGGCGTCATGGCGGGGGAGGGCGCTTCCTCGATCAGTTTTTGGTAGCGCCGCTGAATGGAGCACTCCCTTTCGCCCAGATGGATGATATTGCCGAAGGAATCGGCCAATACCTGAAACTCTATGTGGCGCGGATGCACGAGGCACTTTTCGATATACAACGAATCGTCGCCGAATGCCGCTTTCACCTCCGCCCTCGCCACACCAAACTCCTCCCTGAGAGTGGCTTCATCAGGGCAGACACGAATCCCCCGGCCGCCGCCTCCGGCTGCCGCCTTGATCATCACCGGATAGCCTAACTGAGCGGCGGACGCAACGGCGTGGTCAATCGAGGTCACTCCGTTGAGACTCGACGGGATGATAGGCACTCCAGCGCGGCTCACGAGCGATTTGGCTTTGAGCTTATCACCGGCGAGGTCGAGGTTTTCGGGTGTTGGGCCGATGAACACAAGGCCTGCGTCCTTGCAGGCGCGGGCGAAGTCTCCGTTTTCGGCCAGATAGCCGTAACCCGGATGAACGGCTTCGGCGCGTGTGTTCATTGCGGCTTTGATGATGGCGTCGACGTTCAGATAGCTCTTCGCGCTCATGGGCGGCCCTATGCACACGCTCTCGTCGGCATGACGAACGTGCAGGCTGTCCCTGTCGGCCTCGGAATACACGGCCACGGTCTTTATGCCGAGCGCCTTTGCGGCGCGCTCGATTCGGAGCGCGATCTCGCCCCGGTTGGCTATCAATATTTTTGAGAACATCGGTTGTGGTCCTTATATATAGCCTCGCAAACGGTTGAGCATATTTCGTGCCGCGATCACTATGGATTCCTGTTTTCGCGGGAATGACAGATGGTGGCGACGGGCGGTTGGCGAACCGCCCTTACATGAGCAGCAAAATGTATTTGCGAGCAGTTCATTCGGCATTGATGACAAACATGAGGTCGCCGTCCGACAGCGGGGTTTCATTCTGAACGACGATCTGGGCGATTGTGCCTGCCGCCGGCGATTTGATCTTCTGAAAGACTTTCATGGTTTCAAGAAGCGCCAGAATCTGCTTCTTTTTGACCAGATCGCCCACCTCGACGTAAGGCGGCTGATCGGGAGCCGGCCTCCTGTAGAATACGCCGGACATGGGCGCTCTCACTTCGATGGTTTTGCTCATATTCGCTTGCTCCTATCTCCCTTTCCATACCGGCTCGCGTTTCTCCATGAAGGCCGCGATGCCTTCCATCAAGTCCTCCACCTGGGTGTTGATCGTCAACTGCGAATGGAGGTAGCTCAGGGCGTCGTACATGGTCATGTCCGCTATGCGATAGAACGAGGATTTGCCAAGACCCATGATGGCCGGGCTGGACGAAGCCAGCTTCTTCGCCATCCTCGACACCCTTTCCTGGAACTGGTCTTTGGGCACGGAATAGTTGATTATGCCGATGCGCTCCGCTTCGGCGGCGGAGATGCGGTCGCCGGTCATGCACAGTTCGGCGGCCTTTTTTCGGCCCACGTTGCGGATGAGGGCTGCCGTGACCATGTATGGCCACAGGCCGCGCTTGATCTCGGGCAGGCCAAACTGAGCGTCCTCGCTGGCGATGGCCACGTCGCTGGACAGGCAAAGCCCCATTCCTCCGGCCAGGCAGTAGCCTTCGATGGCGGCCAGGATCGGCTTCTTGCATGCGTTCATTTTCAGCAACAACTCGACGTAGCGGCCGCGGTCATAATGCATATCGAGGTAGGACTGTTCGCCGCCGAAACTGCCGCCCAAATCGGCGCCTGAGCAGAAATTCCCGCCGGCGCCCGTCAAGGCGACCGCCGACACACTGGGGTCCGCGCCCGCCTCGTCGAGATATCTGTTCAAACCGGCCATGACATTCGGATTGAGTGCGTTGCGGCGTTCGGGCCGATTTATAGTGATGGTGGCCACCCTGTCCTTGACATTGTAGAGAACTTCCCGGGTTTCGGTCATGACGATTCCTCCTCGCTCGCAGGGGATGTTATCTCTTGATCCCGAGGATGGCGCTGGCTTCCTCTGCGGTTGCGATTTCGCGACCCACTTCGCGCGTGATTTTGGCCAGGGCTTCGACCAGTTCCCCGTTACTCCGTGCCTTCTCGCCATTTGGAAGGTAGAAGGTGTCCTCCAGGCCGGTACGCACATTGCCGCCCTCTTCGAGCGCCTTTCGCTGGAGGTCCCATACTTCCTTCCGGCCGACGCAGATCACCTGCCAATGCGTGCCGGGCAGCATTTCGTTCTTGAGGAGCGGTATCCATTCCGGTTTTGCCGGCTGGCCGCTCGCAACGCCCATTACCAACGAGATGTGCGGGTCACCTCGGAACATGCCTGCCTTCTTGTATAAGGCCACACTGCGGACGATGCCGGAGTCGAAACACTCGAACTCGGGGACGACATCGTTGGCAGTCATCACGTCGAGGAAGGCCTTGACCTTCTCGACCGGATTATCGAACATCATCGGCGGCCAGGCCCACGTGCCGTCCTCCTTGAGTTTCAGATAGTTCAATGACCCCGCGTTGCAGGCGGCCATCTCGGGTTTGATCGCTTCCAGACAGGCCACGGGGCCGGAGATGTCGGGTCCGACCACGCCGGTGCTCTGGTTGATGATGATGCCCGGTACTCGCGCGCGAATGGCCTCTATAATGGATTTGACGATGGCAACGTCCCAAGTGGGATACGCGCCCATTCCCGGCCTCTGGTCGCGGAAATGGCAGTGTACAATGACGGCGCCCTCGTTCCAGGCTTGTTCGGCGGCCTCGGCCATCTGTTCGGGCGTGACCGGGATGTTGCCCATATTGGGATTGGTCAGGACGCCGGTAAGCGCGCATGTGAGTATGGCTTTGTCACTCATTCGGGACCTCCTGTCGTGTCAACCTCGGCTTCGCGCCCGGTTTTGAATCCGGTTCATGTGGGACAAGAGCCGTGCTGTTTGGCTCTGGGCGGGAGTTTCTCCGTCTTGTTCCTGACAATATCAAGCGCTTCGATAATCTTCTTGCGGGTATCCTTAGGCTCGATGATCTCGTCAACCACCTGGGCGGTCCAAGAGTGAGCCGCGTCGAAAACGTCTACCTTTTCGCGTGAGCGGTTCAGGTATTCCTCATAGGCGTCTTCCTCGATGCCCTTGTCATACACTTTTCGGTAGTCCAATTCGGAAGCCTCAACCGCGAACCGGGCGATGGGCCATGCATAGGTCAGGTCTGCGCCCAACCCTTTCACTCCGCTCACGATCATGCTGCCGGCGTCGGAGTAGGCCTCGCGCAGGACCACGCCTATCTTCGGGATGGTGGCCGTCGCGTATACGTCCACTATCTTGCCGATATGCCGCAACAGCCCCTTCGCTTCTTCTTTTTCGCCGGGAACTGTGGGCGGCGTGTCCACCAGGTTCACCAACGGAGTGCTGTAGGCGTCGAGGGTCTGCAGGAAGCGATAATACTTGTCGCAGGCGTTGATTTCATAGATGCTGCCGGGTTCGGCGGGGTTGTTGGCGACCAGGCCGACCACTTCGCCGTTGAAGCGGCAGTAGCCGGCGATGAGCTGCTTGGCGTATTCGTTCTTGATCTCAAAGAAGTCGCCATTGTCAACCACTTCCCGGATGACCTCGTGCATATCATAGGTCTTATTGAAGTCATCGGGCACGATGTCAAGCAGTCTTGGCACGTCGCGGTTGGCGTCGTCGGTCCTCTCCCATGCGGACGGTTTCTCCTTATAATTCTGCGGCAGATATCGGAGCAGTTCGCGGCAGGCCAGGATGGTTTCTTTGTCGTCCTCGCCGACCAGGTCGCAGGTGCCGCTCAGTTGCATGTGATAATCGGCGCCGCCGACATTGCGGTCAATCTTCTCGGAGGTGGCCGCGGCCGTCTGGCGCGGGCCGCCGAGCCACAGGTTTCCGGAAACTCGGCTCATCAACAGGAAATCGCAAAGCGTCGGCAGATAGGCGCCGCCTGCGATGCATGGTCCCATCAGGACGGTAATCTGCGGGATGACGCCCGAGTATATCGACTCGAGGCGGAACATCCAATCTATGCCGGCCATTGCCACGTCACGATACCCCAGCCGGCCGCCGGAAGAGTCGAGGAGGTTCACCAGCGGGATGTTCCATGCGGCCGCCATTTCCAGCACGCGACAATATTTCATGATATGCTGCTGGCCGATGGAGCCGCCGAGGACGGTGAAATCTGACGAGTAGATCATGATGGTGCGGCCGTGAACCTTGGCTGTGCCCACGACGGCGCCATCGCACGGCGCGTCCGTGAAGCGGCCGTCAATGCGGACGCCGGTGGTGTTCACACACGTTCCCAGTTCGGCGAATGTGCCCTGGTCAATGAGGACGTCGATTCTTTCCCGGGCGGTCAGCTTGCCGCGGCCGTGTTGCCGCTCGACATGTTCAATGCCGCCGCCAAGCCTGTTCTTCTCCTGGATTGCCCGGTAGCGCTCAATCGCTTCTTTCATTCTGTCGCCCATGTCTCAAAGCCTCCCATGCGAGACTATCCCATAATCCGGTCATCGGTTGTAGGGGCGGCCCTCTGTGGCCGCCCGGGCACCCCCGCTGGGGCGCCCCTGCAGTTACAAGACAGTCATGCGGGTTTGATGTAGCGTCTCTTCTCCGGCAACTGTTCCTGCTTGTTGACCGATGCGTGGAGCGCCTTGATGATGCGAGAACGCGTATCCCTGGGGTCGATTACCTCGTGGACTGTGTACCACGTGGTGAAGAGCTTGCCCATCGTCATCACACTGAACATCTCGCGAAGGATGCTTACATAAAATTCGAAAAGCTCGTCATAATTACCCGCTTCCTTCGCCTTGGCCAGTTCCTTATGGAAGACGGCGTGCACCATCATCTCCGGACCGGTGGGCGCGAACTCCGTGGTCGGCCAGCCGTAGATGAAATCGGGCCCCATCTTGCTGCATCCCATGACGATGTTGGAGCCGCCGTAGGAGCGGCGCAACACCATGGTGACCTTCTGGGTCGTCAGGTGAGAATAGCCGTGGAGGTTCTTGGCGCCGTGGCGAATGACCCCCATGCGCTCCCATCGGTCGCCTGGGGGAAACGCCGTCGTGTCGGATATGGTGACCAACGGAATATTGAAGCAGTCGAGAAACATCAGAAACCGGTCGTACTTGTCGGAGGCGTTCGGCTCCATGATGCCGCTCATCTCGTCCGGATTGCTCGCAGCGATGCCGGCAACCATACCATCGAACCGCGCGAAGCCGATGACCAGGTTGGGGGAGAAGTCCTCCTGCAATTCAAAGAACTCTCCGTCGTCCACGATCAGGTCGAGAATCTCATGGATGTCATACGTGAACCGGACATTATCGGGCATCACGTCGAGCAGGGCTTCTTCTCTCCTGTTCGGGTCGTCGGTAGGCTCGATCGCGGCAGGCCGCCCCCAGCAGTTCTGCGGGATGAACTCCAACAGTTTTTTGCACAGGGCGATTGCTTCCTGGTCGTTGTCAGCCACAAGATGACACTGGCCGGATTTGGTCATGTGGAAATCGGCTGTGCCTGCGTCTTCGGACTCGACCTCACCGCCTAGCCACAAGAACCCCGTCTTGCTGTTCATTATCAGGAAATCCGACAGGACAGGCACCTTTGCCATCGGTCCGGTGCATGGTCCCAGCACCAGAGCGATTCGAGGAATTATCCCGGAATAATAACAATAATTCTTGAGGACACGCGCGATGCCAAACTGACCGACGTAACCCTTCTTAATGCTGACACGGCTTCCGGCGGAATCGAAAATGCCAATGATCGGCATCTGTTCCTGTCCCGCCATCTGAACCAGTTCGGCGATCTTCCATACGCCCTGGTCGCCGAAAGAGCCGGACATCACGGTGAAATCCATGGAATAAACCATGACCGGCCTGCCGTTCACCTTGGCCATTCCCATGACGACACCATCCCCGGGACTCGGCTTGGTTCCGCTGTCCGGGAACGCCCGAAACTCGCGAACGAGTGAGCCAAGCTCCTCGAATGTGCCGGGGTCGGCCAGATATTCGATACGCTCTCGCGCGGTAAGCTTGCCAAGACTGTGCTGCAACTCCACACGGTCCTGCCCTCCCGCCGCGAGGTTTTCCTGCCGGCATGTCTGGAGCCTCGCAAGGTAGCCGTTTATCCATTCGCCCATGCCATCTTTCTCCTTTCACCACTCACCAATAGCAAGCGCCAGTATAGCATAATCTCCCGTCATCCCCCAAGCAGGCCGGTCGGGTTGTCCGTCGGAGCCGCCCTGGTTGAGCCTGCAAGATTGCATTCACCACATGCGCGCGGGCCGAAGCCCGCGCGCATGAGCAGATTG
The DNA here is from genome assembly GCA_964510165.1 of uncultured bacterium. Taxonomy (GTDB): domain Bacteria; phylum Abyssobacteria; class SURF-5; order SURF-5; family SURF-5; genus CAZEBC01. Next base: position 3,023 of record CAZEBC010000072.1, on the reverse strand, counting down.
GACCGCGCAAGTGAGAGCGCAGCGATGGCGTATTGAGTTCTGGCAGGCTCAAAGGAAGCGGCCACTTGGGCGCTCTTCCAAGTGGCCGCGACGCGAGGAGTTATGTAGTGGAGATGATGGGAATCGAACCCACGACCTTTTGACTGCCAGACATTCCAGGGTCTTCTGCGATGTTTCGCATCATTCCGTAACCAACTGCAAATAATTAGGTTACAACTTTCCACCTAAAGCATGAAATCGCTAAGAACTGCCACAAATACAGGGGCATGGGCCACAGTTTGGGCCACACATATTTCGCGACCAAGTCTCCCGAGTTAGCTGGAAACATAGTCAAAGCAAACGAGCCGCAAATCCTCGCGGCGAAGCTCCGGCAAAGCTTCCGAACTTCCTGACTCAGATGAGCCGTACTTCTCAGACATCGAACAGATTCCATCGATGAGCGCAACAGCGTTGTGCTGAAACTCATTTTGGAGTTTCCGTAACTCTTTCACGAGGGGCACAGAGAGAGGTGTGTTGAGGTAGCGAATCGCCCGAATCACCTTCTGGCGGGATACGTTCGGATGATTGAGGAATCCTTGCAGCGTGGTAGCAACAACTTGTTGTAGCGGGTCCACCATCTTTGGCGCAGCCTGCAAGCTCCTTTGCTCGCGATGGCTCTTCAGAATGTCCTCGATGATCTTCTCTTGAATCCCGAACACGTCATAATCTGCAACAACCCGCGCCGTGTCTCGGTCACACGCAATCAGGTTGGCAATCAAATATCGGTTATCAATGATTCGGTTCTGCGTCAGGTCGTAGTATTTCCAAAAATGAGTTTTCCCCTTCCCGCCCGGCAGCGTAGCCTGAAAATAGAAGAAGAGACCCTTTTCTCCCTTCTTCACAAGGCCTGAGTGTATTCCATCCGGCAGGGAATCGAGCGCTTCCTTACCCTCGGCATCCAGCACTGACCGCAAATGCTGAAGCATATACTCGCTGCTCGCAAGTTCAGTAAACCGTTCCTGCTCGTCAATCACTGTTCCGTCTTCATCCCGAATGCGTCTCAACGTATTGAAATTGCGCGGATGGACAGTTTCTCCCAAAACACTGGCATCCAAGAAACCCGCTCTGTCGATTTGCGCTATCTTCAGCGAAAGGCTCTCCACCAGCCCAAGCAATCTTTCCAGACCTTCCTCGGGAAACATATTATGAATCCAGAGGGTGTCAAACTTAGTCCCGATTCTGTCTATCCGTCCGGCCCTTTGCACCATTCGGGTCGGGTTCCAGTGAAGGTCGTAGTTTACCAAATATCCGCAGTCTTGCAGATTCTGCCCTTCCGAGAGCACGTCAGTCGAGATGAGGATGCCGATTTCGTTCTCTGTCCCCTTCCATTCTGGCCGATTGTTCGCCTCCGGTGCGAAGCCTTCCACAATCCTAGCTCTGTCTTTCGATTTCGTTCTGCTATCCATCCGCCTGATATTGGGATTCCCAAGCTTCTTCAGGAACTTCTTGGCCTTATCACCTGCCAGTTCGCGGTAGAGGTACCTGGCTGTGTCCATGTAGTACGTGAAGATGATTACTTTGCGGCCCATCAAGTCTTCCGCCAACAGTTTCTTGAGCCGTTCCAGCTTTGCATCATCTTCCGGCCTTATGTTTTTGACGCGTTCCCAGATGTTCTGAAGAATCCTGATGTCATGCTGAAGCGCTTCGTGAAGCTTCCTCAAGTCGTATTCTGCGGGGTCAACCTCTTCCAACTCTCCCATCACGGCGCGGGCTTCTTCGCTCGCATCAAGCTCTTCTGCCCTGGAGGCAGGCGTGGCGTCGTCTTCCTCTTCTTCGGCGGAAATAAACCGCAGCGCCTTATGGAAATCAGAACTTCTCAGCACCTTTCCGCCAAGGATATACGACTCAAATGTTTGCTGGAATTCCAGCGCGCGCTGAATGCTTATCTTGAATGCCTCAATGCTCGATTCGAACCGCTTCAGATACCGGCTTTTGAAGATTCCGACCAGGGCTTGCTCGCGGCCTTGCTCGAATTCGTCAACCTTCACGCCCTCTTTCTTGTACGATTCCAGGTTGTAGGGTGCAAGCTGTAAGCTCTCGATACCCAAAACGACCTCGTCATAGATTCCCTCATATGTTGATTCGAGGTCGTACTCAATCGTCTTCAGTCGGCGCTCCGGAAACGTCACCTTTTCTTCTACGACCTCGCCCGTTGCATTGCGTTTCCGAATGACCGCTTCAGGATAGGCCCGCCGTATGAATGGCCTTGTGCGCCGTATCACCACCTCTTCGAGCAGATTGAACAGCGCCACCGCCCCGTCGCCTGCACTGCTTTCCCGCCGGGCATTCAAGAAGTATCGGTGCAAATCACCGATTCCCGCTGCGGAGAAATAGCTCCGGTCTCCCTGCGTGAACAAGCTGATCTGGTTATACAGGTCGAACAAATCATTGTTGATGGGCGTTGCGGTTATCAATATCAGTTTCTTGCGCATGCCGTCCCGCCCGCGTCCGTTATTGTGGGCGATTAATCTGCCGATGTTGTCGTATCGCTGAGCGCTCCTATTTCGGAAATTGTGCGATTCATCAATGAGTATCACGTCGGCATCGCCATATTTCTCAGACGGGAAATCCGCCTGTCCCAATTCCTCTTGTGAGACGATTATGGCGGAGATAGAGGCTGCGGCAAGCTCTTCTCTCCACATATTCCGAAGCGAGGCCGGACAAACCACAATAGCCTTCTGCCTCATGTGATACGCGAAATCCTCTAACAACTTTTTCCCGATGAACGTCTTTCCGAGGCCCACCGAGTCGGCTACCATGACTCCGTCATACCGGGCAAGAATTTTTCGCGCTTTCTCGACTGCATGCTCCTGAAAGAGGGTGAGGTCAATGATTGAGCGTCCGGAGGGGACGAACTCCTTGTCGAGTTCATCATGGAAGTACTCATAAAGCGCTTTTAGGTACACCTGATACGGTGTGTATTCCTTCTCGCCGAACTTCGAGGCGTTCAGGAGTTCAACCATGTCTTCTTTGAAATCGCGTGC
>CAZEBC010000071.1:8271-17568 GCA_964510165.1 uncultured bacterium | reverse complement strand
TGTCTGCGTGCGCCAATGGCCGCGCGGGCCGCGTGATATCCGCACATGCCGTGCACTCCGCCGCCGGGCGGGGTGGAAGAAGAGCAGAGATATACGCCTTTGAGGGGAGTGGCGTAGGGATTGAGCCGAACGACCGGCCGGGTGAAGAGTTGCCGAAAATCCTGCAGGCCGCCATTGATGTCGCCGCCGATGCAGTTGGGGTTGTAAGCCTCGAACTCGCACGCGCGGCGGATGTGGCGTTTCAGAATGAGGTCGCGGAATCCGGGCGCGAACCGCTCGATTTGGTTTTCGATCCGCTCGGTCATGTCGAATGAAGAGTCGTTGGGAACGTGACAATACGCCCAGCCGGTGTGCTTGCCTTCGGGCGCGCGCGTGCGATCGAACAGGCTCTGCTGGGCCAGCAGGACGAACGGCTTTTCCGGATGCCCGCCGCGCCATACCTCGCGCTCGGCGGCGGCGATTTCGCGGAGCGTGCCGCCGACGTGCACGGTGGCGGCGCGCAGGCATTCCTTCGCGCGCCACGGAATCGGGCCGTCGAGCGCCCAATCGATCTTGAACACGCCGGGGCCGTAGCGATACTGCTTCAGTTGATTTCGATACAGCCACGGGAGGCGATTTCCGGCGATCTTGAGGAATTGCCGAGGGGTGATGTCGAGCAGGATGATGGGCGTTGACCCTCGTAGGGGTGGCCGTCTGTGGCCGCCCGTCACTTCGTCAATGTCGTCCACTCTTACACCTGTCACTATGTTCCCGCCCAACTCACGGAAATACGATGCGAGCGCGTCGCTGATCCTTTGCGAGCCGCCCTCGGGGAACGGCCAGCCGATCACGTGTCCCAGCACACCCAGCACCAGCCCGAACGCAGCCGACGGCGCCCGCTCCAGCGGAAGAAAGGAATGAGCGGCCAATCCGGCAAAGAGCGCCCGCGCGGCTTCGCCCTTGAATGCATTCCTAGCCAGCGCTTCGGCGGAGCGAGCCGCATGCAGGCCGAATCGCGCCAGGGCAAATGGATGTTGGGGAAGGTGGAGCGGCCTGAGGATCTCTTTTTCCAGCTTCGACCAGTCGTCCACCAGCGGCTGCATAAGTTTGCGATAACTATGGGAGTCCCGCCCGAGATTGCGGGCGGTCTCTTCGACCGATCTCTCGATCACCACAGCGCGACCATCATCCAGTGGGTGCGCGAGCGGCGCGTTGGGATGAACCCAAGCAAGCCCGTGCTCCGCCAGCGGCAGCATCCTGAAAAACGGCGAGCCGATTCCGAGCGGATGAATGGCGGAGCAGACATCGTGGACGAATCCGGGCAGCGTCGACTCCGCCGAGCGCGCGCCGCCGCCGATTCTATCGGCGGCCTCGAGCACGACCACCGACAATCCGGCCCGCACAAGCTCGATCGCTGCCGCCAGCCCGTTCGGCCCCGAGCCAACGATAACCGCATCGAATTCACTTATGTCTGCTTTCACGTATTCCATCCCTCTATATTGACTGCGAGCGGTTAGTCGCCGCAAACGGGATTCGTCCTCGGGTTGCGCAGATCCTGGCTGGTTCGGAGGAAAGATGGCTTGTTAGTCCGTCTTCCGCAGTTCGAGGCGCTCATTTGCAAAAGTTCAAACTATGTTGTTATAATACATTGACTTAGGCAATAGGGGGCCTGCCCGTTTCATGATCATCCATGATCCGTCCCGAACGGGTTGTTCATAGCTCGCATCGTGCCGATCGACAGATTACCCTTATCCCGCTAATCAGAGGATTGAACGCGCATGACAGGAGACGAACTTCGCAATAGTTTTCTCGACTTTTTCAAACGACACGGCCACACGATAAAACCCAGTTGGCCGCTTGTGCCGCCCGATGATCCCACCCTGCTCTTCACGAGCGCGGGCATGGTTCAGTTCAAGAAGGAATTTCTTGGGGAAATTCCGCTTGTGTTCACCCGGGCCGCCACCTGTCAGAAATGTTTCAGAACTTCCGACATCGAGAACGTCGGCAAGACCGCGCGGCATCACACCTTCTTCGAGATGCTCGGCAACTTCTCCTTTGGCGACTACTTCAAACAGGAGTCCATCGCCTGGGGCTGGGAATACGTCACTGAGGAACTCGGGCTTCCCAAGGATCGGCTTTACGTCAGCACCTATGAGGAAGACGACGAGGCCTTCCAGATATGGAGAAAGCTCGTGCCGACCGATCGCATCTACCGCATGGGCGCGAAGGACAACTTCTGGAACATGGGACCCACCGGCCCCTGCGGGCCGTGCTCGGAGATATACTACGATTTCGGGAAGGGCGTCGGCTGTGGCCGGCCCGAATGCGACGTGGGCTGCGACTGCGACCGCTATCTCGAAATCTGGAACCACGTGTTCACGCAGTTCGACCGACAGGTGGACGGCTCGCTCAGGGCGCTTCCAAAGAAGAACATCGACACCGGCATGGGGCTCGAGCGGATCGCCGCCGTGATGCAGGGCGTCACCTCCAACTTCGAGACGGACCTGCTTAAGCCGATAATAGATTACGCGGCGACGATCACGGGGATAGACCCCGCCGAGGCGCAAGAGCAATACCGCGTCGTCGCCGACCACATCAGGGCGCTCACGTTCCTTATTTCCGACGGAGTGCTTCCCTCAAACGAAGGACGCGGCTATGTCGAGAGGCGCGTGCTTCGCCGGGCCGTGCAGCGCGGGCGCGAACTCGGCATGCGCGAGCCGTTCCTGTATCGAATCGTCGGCGCCGTCGTTGACATTTATAAGAAGGCCTATCCCGAACTCGAGGCCAGGCGCGAACGCATCAGCAAGATCGTCAAAACAGAGGAAGAGCGGTTCAGCGAGACCCTCACCCAAGGCCTCGCCATGCTCGAGGAGATAATGCACGGCCTCAAGGAGTCCGGCAGCACACAAATCAGCGGGCAGGAGATATTCAGACTGTACGACACCTACGGGTTCCCGGTCGAGCTGACCGAGGAGATAGCGGTGTCGGAAGGATTCACGCTCGATAAGGCAGGCTTCGAGGCCGAGATGCAGGGGCAAAGAGAGCGTGCCCGAGCCGCCTTCACTGGTTACGAAGCAGGGGGGGACAAGCGGATCTACGCGGAGTTGGCGAAAGAGCTTCCCAAGACCCAATTCGTCGGCTACACCGATCTGGAGGCCGAATCCAAAGTGCTGGCTCTCCTGCAAGACGGCGCCGTGGTCGAATCGGCATCCGCGGACTCCGAAGTTGAAGTTGTCCTCGACATGACTCCATTCTATGCAGAAGAAGGCGGACAGGTCGGCGACAAGGGAGTCCTCGAGACCGCCAGCCTCAGGGCCGACGTGCTTGACACGCGCGAACCCGTCAAGGGCCTTTATGTGCACCGGGCAAGGCTCAAGGAAGGCAGTATTAGCGCAGGCCAAAGCGTCCACGTACAGGTAGATGAGGCGCTCAGGCGTGACACTGCCGCCCATCATTCCGGCACGCACCTGTTGCAGGCCGCGCTCAGAGCGGTCCTCGGCGAGCACGTCTATCAGGCAGGCTCGCTCGTCGCGCCCGATCGGTTCCGCTTCGACTACAGCCATTACGAGGCCCCCGACACACGGCAACTTCGGCGTGTCGAGGCGCTCGTCAATCAATGGATTCGCGAGAACATGGCGGTCCGTACCGAGATACTGCCGTTCGAGGAGGCGAAGACGCGCGGCGCGATCATGCTGTTCGGCGAGAAATATGGCGACAAGGTCCGCCTCGTGCAGATGGGGGACATCAGCAAGGAACTGTGCGGCGGCACTCACGTGCATCGCTCGGGCGACATCGGTCTGTTTTTCATCACCGGGGAATCCTCGATTTCGGCGGGCATGAGAAGGATCGAGGCTGTCTGCGGCAGTGCGGCCTACAAGCGCGTCCGAAGGAGTGAAGAAATAGTCGAGGAAGCCGAGGCACTGCTGAACGTGCCCCGCGAGGAGATATCAAATCGCGTTCGCCAACTGCTCGAGGAGAGAAAGAGAGCGGAGAAAGAACTTGCTCGGATCAAAAGCGCGCTTGCCGCGGACCGCGTGGATGACTTGGCCGGGCAAGCGGTCGATGTAGACGGAATCAAGGTGGTTGTGGGCCGAATAGACGATCACGATGCCAACCATCTTCGGCAGGCGGCGGACAGCCTCAAGGCTAAGCTCAAGTCGGGCGTCGTTGTTCTGGGCGGCGTCTCGCAAGGGAAAGTGTTGCTCATTGCAGGAGTCACGAAGGACCTGACCGACAGGGTTCACGCTGGGAACCTGTTGAAGGACGTGGCGAAGATAGTCGGAGGCGGCGGAGGCGGTCGGCCCGACATGGCCCAGGCTGGAGGCAAGGACCCCGCGAAACTGGGCGAAGCGCTTCGGGAGGTTCCGAACGCCGTCGGACGCATGATCAAATCGGGTTGAGGCGAGGGTTATGGGCGTTAAACGCATCCTTGGGCTTGACGTGGGAGACAGGCGGATCGGGATGGCAATCAGCGACGCGATGGGCATAACTGCCCAGCCGGTCGGCACTTTAGTGCGCTCGCAGGCTGGCCAAGATATCCAAAAGATTATCGAGACCGCAAGAAATCACGAGGTCGGCCTGATCGTGGTTGGCTTGCCCAGACGCCTCGACGGCAGCGCCAGCCCGCAGACCGAGAAGGTGGAGCGGTTTCTGGAGGAATTGAGGAAAAAGGCGGAAGTCCCTGTCGAATCATGGGATGAGCGGTTCACGACGACCACTGCGGAGGCCTCGCTCATCGAGGCTGGAATGCGGCGCAAATCGAGACGCGGCGTTGTGGATTCGGTAGCGGCACAGATTATGCTACAACATTATCTGGAGTGTAATCCGCCGTGATGGAGAATTGGCGTAACATATGAATAGGGAAGACATTCCGAAACGAATTACGGAGTAGTCCGAGCGATGCCCGGAACTGCATCTCCGCCTCAAAGCGAGCAAAACACACCTTTAAGGAGCGACGCTTTTCGCAAGAAGGCTGTCGCCACCGGCTTTTTCTTTTTCTTCATCCTGCTTTGGATTCTCATCCATTTTCTCAATAAAGCCTTGGCCCAAAAGAAGTTGGGTGGAGTAGACCAGCGGCAGTACGAGATTGTCGAGATCGAGCCTGGTTCGAGCGTATCGGATATCGCTGAGAAACTGGCAGCGAAAAATGTAATATCGGATCCGCTTTTGTTTCGGGCATGCGCGATGATGCGGCGTTCCTCGGGCAAACTAAAGGCCGGCGAATACAGATTTGAGCGCTCGATGTCGATGCTTGAGGTGCTCAAGTGGCTCGAGAGCGGGCACATCATGCTTCACAAGTTCACGGTGCCTGAAGGGTTTACGACGAAACAGATCGCGGAGTTATTGGAGAAGAAGGAACTAGCGGATGCAGGCGAATTCATGCGCCTTGCGAATGACCCGGTGTTTTGTGAGGAGTTGGGCGTTGGCGGCCCCAACCTGGAGGGATTCCTTTTTCCAGATACGTACAAAATAGCCAAGGGGCTTCCCGCGCGGAGGATGATCCGCATAATGGTTGACCGGTTCTGGAAGGCGTGTTCCGGGGACCTGAGCGAATTGATGGTGGCAAGCGACATGAGCCTGAGGGAGATAGTGACGATTGCCTCGATCATCGAGAAGGAGGCGATATATGACGATGAGGAGCCGCTGATGGCGGGAGTTATCTTCAATCGGTTGCGCGTTAATATGCCGCTGCAATGCGACGTGACGATCCGGTACCCACTCGACAATTATGGGGTGGACCTCACCTATGAGGACCTTCGTCTGGATTCGCCTTACAATTCATACCTCAATAAAGGTTTGCCGCCCACGCCGATCTGCAATCCGGGGCTTTCCGCGATCAGGGCGGCTGTGCAGCCATCAAAGACCCGCTACTATTATTTCGTTTCGATGAACAACGGCCGGCACAAATTCTCCGTGACGTATCAGGAGCATTCCGAGGCCGTCTTTAAGTACCAGGTCCTCAATGATCGAGGCTGACCCCATCAAGCGCGCGCCCGAACTGGTGGCGCCCGCCGGCAATTTCCAGAAGCTGAAAGTGGCAATTGCATTTGGGGCAGATTCTGTCTATCTTTCCGGAAAGAGCCTGAGCCTGCGAGCGCAGGCTGATAATTTCACTCCTGACGAAATGGGCGAGGCCATCGCCTACGCGCATGCGAGCGGCGTTCGCGTGTACGTCCTTCTCAATGTCTTTCCGCACAACGAGCAACTTGGCGAGATGGAAGAGGAAATCGCGCGGATTGCGGATTTGCGGCCAGACGCAATCGTTGTGTCCGATATCGGCGCATTCGAGCTCGCGCGCGAGAAGGCGCCGCACGTCAGTATTCATGTGAGCACGCAGGCGAATGTGACCAATTGGAGGGCGGCAAAATTCTGGGAACGCGCGGGCGCATCGCGAATCATCCTTGCGCGGGAACTGAGCCTGAAGGAGATCGCCGAAATCGCCTCACGTCTCGCAATCGGCATAGAGATATTTGTACATGGCGCGATGTGCATGGCGTACTCGGGCCGCTGCTTCATGAGCAAGCATTTTGTCGGCCGCGACTCGAACCTGGGCGATTGCGCGCAGCCGTGCCGCTGGACGTATCGGCTGGTCGAGGAGACCAGGCCGAACGACGTGCTCGATGTCGAGGAAGCGGCGAACGGCACGTTGATTTTCAGTTCGCGCGACCTGTGCATGATAGAGCATCTGCCGAAGATGCTTTCTGCCGGCGTGAGCGCGTTCAAGATCGAGGGGCGCATGAAGAGCGCGTATTACCTCGGCGTGACGACACGGGCGTATCGTCGCGCGATTGATTCATATAATGCTTCGCCTGGTGATTTCACGGTTGACCCCGCGTGGCTCGATGAACTTCGCATGACGAGCAATCGCGACTTTACGACCGGCTTCTATTTCGGCGAGATGCAGGCCGGCCTGACGCCGGCGGGCGGCGCACGCCGCAAGGGCGGCCACTCGTTTGTGGGAATCGCGAGCGAGTGCGACGCGAGGGGCGCGAGAGTGGAGGCACGGGGCCGTTTCACAATCGGGGACATACTCGAATGCATTCAGCCCAATGGAGACGACTTCGCCTTTGCGGTCTCCTCGATGCTCGACACGAGCGGAGCGGCGGTCGAGATTGCCCAGCCCAACAGCGTCGTTATCCTGCCCGGCCTGAAGGCTCAGGCGTTCTCGCTATTACAGAAATCCGCGTGAAAATTCAACGTTGGTCGAATGAATTCGACCCTGCTGTTCTCTGGTTTTCGGGCTCTGCGAATGAATTTGCACCCTCACCCACACGGCTTTTTGGGTTTTTCTTCCACCGGGTTGTCGGTCTGTATATGTCGCTTCGAACTGTCTAAGGCGCAGTGTCACGTCCCTTCAGCAATTCATATGCGATGTTGTTTCTCTGTATTTGAGCGGTGCCCCCTGCGATTGTCCAGCCGCGCGCGAACCTCACGAGCCATTCCATTGGATACTCCTTCGAGTAGCCATATCCACCGAAAATCTCGAGGGCCTTATTCGTCACCTCGACGGCCATCTCGTTGGAGAAGACTTTGGCGATCGCGGCCTCCAGGCGAGAGGGGAATCCGTCTTCCCCGTTGATGAGCGCGCGGTAAATGAGAAGCCGGGCCGCCTCGATCTTGACTTTCATCTCGGCGAGCATCCATTGGATGCCCTGGAACTTGCTGATCGGTTGTCCGAACTGCGCTCTCTCCTGCGAATACTGCAAGGCCTTCTCGTAAGCGCACTGAGCGGTCACCAGCGACATGGTTGAATTGCCGCACCGCTCGGCGTTGAAAGCCATCATCATTTTCTGGAACCCGTTGCGCTCGATGAGCACGTTTTCCGCGGGAACGATGGCGTCCTCCATGAAGAGCTGATTCTGGTTGATGCCCGCCATATTCGGCTCAGACTTGCCGATAACAAAGCCCGGCGTGTCGCGGTCGATGATGATGGCGCCGATTCCTTCAAGTCCCTCAGTTTCGCCGAAACGACAGTACACCGCGAAGGCTGTCGCCGTCTCGGCATTGCTTATGAAGCTTTTCGTGCCGTTGACTACATAATGATCGCCGTCGCGGACTGCGCGGGTTTTCAGATGAGTCGCCGCCGAACCGGCCTCCGGCTCGGTTATCGAGATGGCCACATGCCCTTCACCTTGGCACACGGGCGGGATGTACTTCTGCTTCTGCCGCTCGGTCCCGTAACTCGCGATCGCCCTGATCGGACCGAAGTTGGCGCCGAAAATGCTTTCGGCGAACAGCGGATCGACCTTGCCAACTTCCTCCATTGCGAGGATGGCGTCAACCGGGCTGCGCCCTCCGCCGCCGTACGCTTCTGGAAGGGTCATTCCAAACAGACCCATGTCGCGCATTTTGTTTAACAGGTTCCGGGGAATCGCATGTCCACCCTTATCGCGAAAACTGAAGGCGACGGGCCGGATGTCTCTTTCCGCGAAGGCACGCACTGTCTTGCGGAGCATTTCCTGCTCTTCGTTCCACTTGAAGTTCATTTTTCAGACCTCCTCATTCTTGATTCGCCACGTTGTATGAATTCTGCCTCGTCCGACGCGAGGAACAGCGCCGCGTACGTCCGCCCGAACAGGATTGCCGTCGCCCTGCCGTTGCCCATAGTCTTGCCCGCGTTTAACCCGCGCCGACCGCGATCGCAATCTCTCCCTTCAATCGTTGACACATATATCTCTCCTCCTGAAGAACTGTATTACTCAACCTGAAAATCACAGATTTCTATGGTGTTTTTCCCCTCACCCCAACCCTCTCCCACCGGGAGAGGGCGGATTCATTTTGATCCTCTCCCACCGGGAGAGCGCAGGGTGAGGGGCTTTGGTCGCGGCTCTGCCATGCTGTGCTTCGCGAGTCTTGTTTCCGTTATGGAATCTCCATCACGACCTTGACATCGTCATTCGGGCCACAGAGTCGTTCAAAGGCTCCCGGCAGTTCGGCCTGGGAAACCGAGCGGCTAATTATCGGATTCACATCGACCTTTCCGGCGCTCACGAGTTCAATACAATGGCGGAACTCCTCCATGTCGCATCCGTATGATGACTCGAAACAAATCTCGCGCACAAGCAGAAGCGCCGGGTTTATGTTGATATTCTCCAGACAAGCGGCCAGAAGGAGAATCTTGCCGGCAAAGCCGACCATATGGAACGCATCTTCCAGCACTCGAGGCTGCCCCGAACATTCCACGAGGGCGTTTACGCATGGATCGAGCGCTTCCCGCGCGATCTCAGCAAGATCCTCCTCGACGGGGTTCACAACGCGGTCCGCCCATCGAGATGCCGTTTCTCTTCGGCGATTCGACGGTTCGCTCACCACAAGCCC
>CAZEBC010000071.1:0-8171 GCA_964510165.1 uncultured bacterium | reverse complement strand
CCCATCGAGATGCCGTTTCTCTTCGGCGATTCGACGGTTCGCTCACCACAAGCCCTCGAACGCCGATGTGCCTGAGCAACGCCGCGGCGAAAAGCCCGATCGGTCCGGCGCCGGTTACAACGACGCCGTTTGTCTGAACGCAAGATTATCGGGAATCCGCGCGAGCATGCCCTCCTTTGCCGCCACATATTCGGAGAACCCACCTCGCACGTCAAATCGAGTCGGACAGATATGGCGCCGGCCCCGCCGACACCAGTGACATTGACCGCACGGCATCCGCAGGAGGATTGCCACCCTGTCGCCGATAGAGAAACCCTTGAACTTCTTGCCGACCTCCACGATTGTTCCCACGGCCTCATGGCCCATCTTCAAATCGGGACTGAGCGAACCGTGTTTATACAGGTGTAAGTCGTGTGCCGCAGACTCCGCACGCCGCCACTTTGATCAGCGCCTCATCGGGCCCTATTTGCGGCTCGGGCGCTTGTTCGACCACCAACTCATGAGCATTCTTGAGCACTATTGCTTTCGTCGCATAGCTCCCGCTTCTTTCGTTATTGTTTCTATTGCGCCAGCCAGCGGCTCTCGCAAGTGCACGCTCATTCATTCGATGTCGTAATCGTCGGGGATGACCTTCATGCGGGTCAACTCCGGATCACGCCCGGGTATTACAAAGTCCGCCATCAGGTCCAGTTTGGCCAAGGTCCGCATGATGTCGCCGGGGTTCAGGATGGACCGGCCCGAAGTAGCCGTCGAAGCGGCCATTCTGTATCCGGCCAAACACTTCCTGCACCTCCCGGGTCCGACATATCAACCTTTCTAACGGCTACACCCCCTTTGTCCACAACTTCCGCGAACTTAGCGGGGAACTATTTTGACAACCCCCCGTACAGATAAAGCGCGTCGCCAAAGATTATAGCGCGGCCGCGGCATTTGACAAAGTTTGCTCTTTGTGATTTAATCAATAACGATATTGCTATTGATTAACCTTGGAGCTTTGAGTCGTGCAAGATCAACCAGATAAGTCGAAAAGTGTTGGAGTGCGGACCCAACGCAAGGAAGAAAACCGCGCCAGTCTGATGCGAGCGGCATTGGAGATAGTCATCGAGCAGGGGCTTCCAGAACTGACAACGTCGAGCGTCAGCGCACGTGTCGGACTCGCGCAGCCGACTTTTTACGCTTATTTCGATAACATTGACCATTTATTGACGGCTTCCATAACCGAGGCGATCAATGAATTCAGGAGCGTAATGCGCAAAGCCATGGACCACGTCCGCCCGGAGGTTGTCATGAAGGGCGACCTGCTTGAGGCCCGGTCGCTGCTTTATCGAGATAACCTCAACGCATTGCTTGCCGATCGCGTGGTCGCGGAACTCGTGCTGAGATATCGCCGCGACCCAACGACTATCGTGGGCCGAACCGTGGGAGCCGCATTGTCAGAGATTCGCGCCGAGTTGGCATCCACCCTCCAGCGGTTCGCGCGGAAATTGGGAAGTCCTCCGCAGGTTTTGCAGAGGGTTTCCTTTTCGGCTGAGATCATGATGGCGAACACGCTCGCCGTCGCCGAGACGCTTCTGGACGGCAGGATAAATGACACGGATGAAGCGGCGAGGTTGCTCGCCGTAATGAATGCAAATTGGCTGTCGTTTCTGTTCAAGGATAAGGAATTCAAGGCGCTGGCGGGGGATTGATCTGGCGGGTGAGGATTTCATGGTTGAGAAGCAAGAGGTGAGTGACGACGGGGAAAGGGAACAGGAGGTTTCCGATGCATCCGATCGTGAAGACTTCGGTGTGTGGACTGCTGGGGATTGAGAAACCTATTATACAGGCGGGGATGGGTTTTGTGGCGAGGGCGGCGTCAAATGCGGGCGCGCTTGGGGTCATCGGCGCGGCCTCTCTGACGCTTGCCCAGCTTCGCGGGGAGATTCGCAAAGTAAGAGACATGACGGACAAGCCTTTCGGGGTGGACATACTGTTCGCCACCTACGGCAGGCCGTCACCGGTCCCGAGAATAGAGGAGTTCACGGATGATGTGAGGGAACAGATTGACATGGTGTTTGAGGAGCGGGTTCCCGTGCTGGCGTCGGGTTTGGGGAATCCAGCGCCGGTAGTGCCACAGGCGCACGAGCTCGGCATAAAGGTCATCGCGGTCGTGGGCAACACGAAGAACGCAAAACGATGTCCTGTCCCCAGGATGACCTTGGACTCGGCAATCATCCGCAGAACCGGCTCGACTTCCGTCGAGGGCATGCGAACCTTCGTCGAGGCTTTGACAGCGGAAGACATCAGCCGGCAGGAAATCCAAATGATGATGGCGGAGAATCCCGCTCGCCCGCTGAAGTTGTAGCCGGTTCGGGGAAGGGACAAATTCCGGAGGGTTAACAGGCATGATCATTGATGATTTTTCCCTCGAGACCATTGAGGTCGGCGGCTATCCGATTCAGACCTTCAAGAAACGTTTCCATAACATCTGGGAGATGTTCTCGAAATGCGTAACTGCCTTCGAGAACGAGATTTTTCTGATCGAAGGGCAGGACAGGCTTAGCTTCCGTCAAACGGCGGCGACAGTGGCGGCGATGGCCGCATGGCTCAGAGAAAAAGCCGGTGCTGGAAAACGCGACCATGTCGGAATCTTGATGGAAAATTCAATTCGTTTCGTGGTCTCGTTCTGGGCTATTCAGAACCTGGGAGCGACAGCGGTTGTCTTCAATACACGTCTGGCGCCCGCGGAACTGGAGCGCCAGCTTCGATTTTCGGACTTGAAAGCGTTGCTCACTTCTCCGCTTTTTGTGTCAAAATTGCAGGAGATTCCTTCCGGTGCCCTCAGCCTTAAGCAGATTGTGCTTGAAGACCGCTGGCAGGAAGAACTGCCTGCAAAGGCCAAAGCGCAGCCCCCGGATGAAATTTCAGAAGATGACACAGCCCTCATTCTCTTTACCTCCGGGACAGCCGGAACGCCGAAGGGGGTAATGATCACTCATCGGAATATCATCACCAGCGCTCTGAAGGCGCTCCATATTACCTCTCAATATTCCGGCTTGCAGGGGTCAGCCGCGCAAAATATGCTGCTGGTCGCTCCCCTCTTCCATGTGCTGGCGCTGCAGGAGCAACTCATGTCGGCATTGGTACTCGGCCGCAGTTGTATCCTCGTCCCCACTTTCAATCCGTGGGAAGTAGTGGACCTCTTAACCCGTGAGAACGTTAGTGTGCTGGCGGGAACGCCGACAATGTATTGGCTGCTTCTCAATAAGACTCCCGTTCGCGAAGCGAAACTGGATAGTATAAGGATAATTACCTACGGCGGCGCTCCAATGCCGCCCGACCTGTTAAAGCAAATCCGAGAGGCTTTTCCCGGCGTGATTTGCCTAAATGGATACGGCCTGACCGAAGCCTCTGTCATCAGCACTCTTCATGATCGTTACAGTGAACTGTATCCGACGTCGGTTGGCAAGCCGAATTTATGTTCCGAGGTCAAGATTGTCGACCTCACGAGCGGACAGGAATTGGGACCGAACACGGTGGGCGAATTGGCGGTGAGGGGCGCGCTTGTCTCGAAAGGATATTACAAGGCGCCGGAGGAGACTGCGAGGGTATATCGGGGCGGCTGGTTCTACACCGGAGACATGGCTTATCGGGATGCGGAGGGATTCCTTTATGTGGTGGGACGCACGCGAGAGATGATTAATCGTGGCGGCGAGAATGTCTATCCGGTCGAGGTGGAAAACGTGCTGCACCTCCACCCGAAGATTCTGGATGTCGCGGTCTTTGGTTTGCCCGATCCCGTCATGGGGAGCGTGGTGGCTTGCGCAATCATCCCGCGACCGGATACTGAGGAAATCACCCTGCCGGAAATACAGGACTTCTGCAAGAGCCAGTTGGCCGATTACAAGATCCCGCGAAGACTTTTTCTGGTGTCGGAACTACCGAAGAATCCAGGTGGAAAAGTGGTGAAGAAAAAACTGGTCGAGCAATTTACTGAATCAACGAACACCGATAAATGAAGAAGCGCAAAGGGAGGCGACCATGGATTTCCAATTGACCGAAGAACAGAAAATCTTCAAGAAGATGGTACACGATTTTGCGGACGAACGCATCGCTCCGCTCGTTGAGACCTGGGAGCGGGAAGGGTTTGTCCGAGATACAAAGCTGATATCGGAATATGCGGAGCGCGGCCTGCTGGGAATCACGCTCCCCGAACAATATGGAGGCGGGGGCCTCACGGCATTTGACGCCATTCTGGCCATGGAAGAGTTGGCGCGCGTGAGCTGCGTCGCCGCCGGACTTGTATTTGAAACCAGTTTCGGCCCGATTCGCGTCGTGGAGCAGTTCGGCACGGAAGAACAGAAGGAGCGATTCATCCCTCCCTGCTGCAAGGGAGAAAAATTCATGGCCGTAGGCATGACCGAGCCCGGCGCAGGCTCGGCGCTGACCGATCTCACGACGCGAGCGGTTCTCGAAGGTGATCACTTCGTGGTGAACGGCCGGAAACGATTCATTTCCGGCGGAGGCCATTCGGAATTGTATATGGTCTATGTCCGACTCAGCGAGAAAAAAGGGCATAAGGGAATCGGTGGGCTTGTGATTGAAAAAGGCGCACCCGGCTTCAGCTTCGGGAAGCAGGAAGAATTCATGGGGCTTCGCGGGATACCAAGCTGCGATTTGATTTTTGAAAATTGCATTGTGCCCAAGGAGAATCTGGTCATTCCCGAGGGGGGATTCGCCAATCTTATGCAGGCCTTTGATGTCGAGCGCTGCGGGAATGCAACCCAATCGCTTGGAATTGCATGGGGCGCGCTCGAAGCCGCCAAAAAATATTCTCAGGAGAGAACGGCCTTTGGAAAGCCGATTTGCGAATTTCAGGCGGTTCAGTTCCTTCTGGCCGACATGGCGATGAAGGTCGAGGCCGCCCGCTTGCTCATTTACCGCGCCGCAGTGAATGCCGGCATGGGCTTGCCCTCGATATTTGAATCGTCCGTCGCCAAGTGTTTCGCCAATGAAATAGCCAAAGAGGTTACCGACATGGCTCTTCAAGTCTTTGGCGGGTACGGCTACTCGAAGGAATATCCGATCGAGCGCATGCTTCGCGACAGTCGCGGCTGGCCCGTTGCAGGCGGCACCGTGCAAATGCAGCGGATAAACATCGCCGGCGCCATGCTGGGGAGGCGCTTCAATCAGAGATAAGATGCCGCCTCACCGGATGATGGCGGTGGATGGATGATGAATTCAAGACCGACACTCCGCATATCCGCAGCTCATTGATTGCCGTATTTGAACTGGCGCATCGCCTTGAACAAATCGCGTGAACCTGCACCCCATTTGTTCAAGCAAATGACTACCTTGCCGAACGGAATGTCGAT
Source organism: uncultured bacterium (assembly GCA_964510165.1). Taxonomy (GTDB): domain Bacteria; phylum Abyssobacteria; class SURF-5; order SURF-5; family SURF-5; genus CAZEBC01. The sequence goes on along the minus strand of CAZEBC010000071.1, from coordinate 2,817 downwards.
TGGATGCACCCGTTGTGAGGGCATGAAGTGAAGGGCCCCGGACATCGGGTTGGGCGCGTCGGGAATAAACACGGCGTAGCCGTATCCTTCAAGCTCTTCCACAATAAAGGCCGGAACGAGCCCTCCCCCAAGCTCGACCAATGCCGTCGAGAATGTGGCTCCCTCTTCTTCGCCGGCTATGCGGCGTGGAAGCAGACGGTATCGGTGGGACCATGCGGAACCAGCAGGGTTTGCCTTGCGGTGATCAGGTCGATTCGAGCTTTTCTTAGCCAACTCCGCGCCAGTTCAGTTCTCGGGTCGTTCATAGACGACTTTCCCTTGGGCGAAGGCTTCTGTCACAATATGGTTCACAGTTCCATTCCATTATGCGACTTGCTCCGGAGTGTACACAATGACATCCATCGAGCACGGCATCGGACGGAACAACAAGTAAATGGGAACAGCGCGTTTGTGCCGAGGCGCAAAAAACCTTGAACTTTGAACTGATTTCTTACCTCCACAACCCCCTGTCAAAGCTCCTATACTGAATCGCCTCGCTGATATGCTCCGCGCGGATGATGCCGGAGTCGGCGAGGTCGGCGATGGTGCGGGCGACTTTGAGGATGCGGTCGTAGGCGCGGGCGGAGATGCCGAGGTTGAGGATGGCGGCCTTGAGGATTTCCTTGGCGTCGTCGGTCGTGACGCAGTATTTCTTCACCTGCTTCGAGCCCATGTCGGAGTTGCAGCGCGCGCCGGTCTCGCCCTTGAAGCGCTCAAGCTGGATATTGCGCGCCTTCTGAACACGCGCGCGGATGACTGACGACGGCTCGCCCGACGGCTCGGTAGAGGAAAGCTCGGCGTATTTGAGGGCGGGCACTTCCATATGCATGTCGATGCGGTCGAGCAGCGGTCCCGACACCTTGCCGATGTAGCGCTGCACCTGCCACGGCTGGCACGTGCACTCGCGGCGCGGGTCGCCCAGGTTTCCGCACGGGCAGGGGTTCATGGCGGCGGCGAGCATGAAGCTGGCGGGGAAAGTAAGCGTATAGGCGGCGCGCGAGATGGTGACGTTTCCGTCCTCGAGCGGCTGACGCATCGCGGCGAGCGCCTTGCGGTTAAACTCGGGCAGTTCATCGAGGAACAGCACGCCGTTGTGCGCGAGGCTGACCTCGCCCGGTCTGGGGTTGTTGCCGCCGCCGACCAGCGCGACATCGGAGATCGTGTGATGCGGCGAGCGGAACGGACGCGTGGCGATGAGCGCCTTGCCCGATTCGAGCATTCCGCTTATGCTATGAATCTTGGTGGTCTCGTGCGCTTCGTCGAGCGTGAGGTCCGGCAGGATGGTGGCGAGGCGCTTGGCCAGCATCGTCTTACCTGAGCCGGGTGGCCCGATCATTAATACATTGTGTGCGCCGGCGGCGGCCACCTCGAGCGCGCGTTTGACGTGCGCCTGCCCCTTCACGTCCTGAAAATCTATCTGATATTGCGCGCTTTGCTGGAACGCGGCCTTGAGGTCAATGCGGTGCGGCTGAATGGGCGTGAAATCGTCAAGAAAATCCACCAGCCCTCGCAGCGTCTTGACGGGGATGACTTCGATCTTGTCAACGACCGCCGCTTCCGCCGCGTTGTCGGCGGGTACCACGATGCCGCGCATCTTCGCTTTCTGCGCCTGAAGCGCCATCGAGAGAACGCCGGGGATGCCTCGGATGGCGCCGTCGAGCGAGAGTTCGCCCGAGATGTAATACTGCGTGAACTTGTCGGTCTTGATCTGTTCCGAGGCGGCGAGCACGCCGACCGCGATAGGCAGGTCAAACGAGGAACCTTCCTTGCGCACGTCGGCGGGCGCGAGGTTCACGGTGATCCGCTTGCTGGGGAGGAAATAGCCTGAGTTCTTGATGGCGGCGATGACGCGCTCCTTGCTCTCGCGCACGGCGCTGTCGGGCAGTCCGACGACGGCGTAGTAGGGCAGCCCGCCGCCGAGGTCAATCTCCACCTCCACCTGGTACGCGTCCACTCCGAACACCGAACTGCTGTAGACTTTCGCGAGCATGGCTTACTCCATTCTCATCTGCGTCTTCTCGTAATTACCGGTGAAGTCTGACTTCACAGCGGCCATCCTCGGGCTTCGTCAAATCGCACTCGATATCCAGTCGCTCCGGGACTGCGCAAGGACCGAGAAACCATTCATCCACCAGGGGGATGTCCCTCTCAGGATTCCCAATGGCAAATCGGTAATCAAACCGACAATCGGCGCCCGCGACCACAATATCCAAGGCCCTGAATCGGCGTTTGCCCGCAAACGAGAAATGGCCGTCCGCGGACGTTTGGGTCTCCTCCGTGAATGCCCAGTCCTCTCTCTCCTGGTCCCAGCCCCAATGATAGACAACGATTTCTCCGGCCACGGGCGTTCCATCCTCGGTGACAATGCCCTCGATTGCCGGAACCTCGGCCACGACGCTGGGGCGAGGCAGAATGAGCACGGCGCACCCGGACTCAAAGAGCGCGAGTAGTGAGATCAAAGAATACAATAGCCATCGCATGGGGCCGTGTCCGAGTCCCAAGATCACAGAGCGCGACCTTTGCGTTGCATGAATGTAGAAAACGACGCGAGCATTATATATGAGCGATTTTTTGCGTGTCAACATGAATCTCTTGACGACGGGGAGATAGATGCCGTAGTATTGCGGCATCTATTGAGTCGGTGTCGTCGCGACCACATCGCGAAGTGAAGGAGCAGCCGACCGTGCCCGAAATAACGACAGTGCTGGGGCCGATAGCCCCTTATGAGTTGGGCTTCACCTCGATGCACGAGCATATCGTCTGTGACATGAGCATCTT
>CAZEBC010000070.1:0-17686 GCA_964510165.1 uncultured bacterium | reverse complement strand
CTAATGCCCGAGCATCGGTTTGATGTCGAGTTCTTATGCGAGATGGAGGCCGAACTGAGTCCGCCGGAAATGATCGGGCCGGTTCCTGAGGGAACGCGAATCACGTTCCATATCAAGGGTGGCACATTCGAGGGGCCAAAACTTCGGGGCAGAATCAGGCCGGTAGGGGCCGACTGGTTTATCCTTCGCAACGACCAGGTAGGCCAGCTTGACGTGCGCGCCACCATCGAAACGGATGACGGGGAACTGATCTACGTGTACTATTATGGCCTCGTTGACTTTCCGGACGAGATAAAGCGAGAGCTTGCGCAGGGGATCATGAGGCAGGGCGAGAAATACAGGATCATCACCAACCCGATTTTCCGGACATCCTCCCCGAAATATTCCTGGCTCAACAGCACGTTTGCGGTCGGGGTAGGTGAGACAGGCGAAAACAGGGTAAAATACACGATTTACAGGTTAAAATGACGCATTGTCGGCCCCTCTTTGAAAGGCCGGTTGCGATGCGTCCCTACAGTCTCGCTCACATCTTGGCCGTGGTACGCCTAACGGGCGTCCTTTACACAGCGGAAGCCGATCGAGGCGCTGCTCCCTGTCGGCCGGAAATACATTCTGTGCGTCGCTTGTGCTCCCCTTACGCCATACATCCATGAGCCGCCGCGGATAACCCGGAATTCTCCGGATTCGGGTCCGGCGGGATTCTGAGACGGACTTGTTGCGTAGTATCCGGCATCCCACCAGTCGAAGCACCATTCCCACACGTTTCCGGCCATATCCTCGATCCCATACACGCTCTTTCCCCCCGGGAAACTGCCGACCGGAGCCGCAGTCTTGTGGTTGTCCTCGATGGAATTATTGCTCCATTTCAGACCGGCGGTCTTGTCGGCCACATTCGCGAGCGAGCCGGTCGGCTCCGCGTTGCCCCAAGGGTATGTTCGAGCGTCGGGCCCGCGAGCGGCCTTTTCCCATTCGGCCTCAGTGGGAAGCCTCTTGCCGGCCCATTGCGCATAAGCGTTGGCGTCATTCCAACTCACGCAAACGACCGGGTGGTTCGGCATATCGTCGGCATTCGAATCGGGTCCATACGGGTGCTGCCAGGTTCGCCCTCCTGCGGCAGATGGGTCTCTTTCCGCGTCCGTTATATAAGTGGTTGCGTTGACAAACGTTTTGAACTGAGCGTTCGTGACTTCGTGCTTGTCGATGTAGAATCCGGTTAAACAAACGGTATGTGCGGGCGCCTCATCGGCCAAGCCGGCATCGGGAGCGCTTCCCATCACAAAGGCGCCACCCGGCACATAGACCATCCCTTCGGGAGCAGCGGCGGCCTTCCTCTTCACAATTGCTGGCGCTTCGGGCCTGCAATCGGCCTTGGCAAGTTGCGGAGGGGGCGGGTCAGGAGTCGCAAGCTCAGCGGGCATGGGAGGCGGCTGCACTGGGGACGGAGCGGCAGGGGCCTGTTCGGGCGGGGGAGCGGGGGCTTCGGGGATTTTCATTCCCTCGTCGCGGCGCTCGATTTCAGGTCTTGCCGCCACAGGGGGCGCTTCATGCGCAGTTTTGCCCTTCTCTTGCACCTCCTGTTCTCTCTCAAGTGAGCGTTGGTATAGCAATCCCCCGATTACCAACAGAACTATAATGACGAGAACGATTGCGACGGTGTTTCGCTTGCTCTCCATGACGGAATCCTCCAGTATGTTCATGTGCCAATCCCCGGCGCCGGCGCAAAAGCAATACTATACCGAAATCCGATAGAAAGCAAGCGTTGTTGCATTTTCCCCTCAGGCTGTAGTATACTGATTGAAGAGGAGCCGCCATGTGCTTAGGAGTGGGTGGACACCCACTCTTTTGTATTGAAAGGGCTGGCTCGCGAGAGTGGTCCGGATTTGATCCGATAAGGCGGCGGGTGCCGCCTTTATTGTAGGCGACGGTGGTGAAAAGAGATATGAACTCGATTGAGGAAAGGGTCTGCGCGGTGGTGGAATCCTTAATCGAAGCTGAAGGTTATTACCTCGTTGATTTGGAGTACAAGCGAGACGGGGGTTCAGGGGTTTTGAGGCTCTTCATCGATAAGCCGGAAGGCGGAATAACCATTGATGATTGCCAAAAGGTGAGCGAACTGCTGAGTCCGGTGCTCGATGTTAAGAATATCATCGAGCACCGGTATTATCTGGAGGTATCGTCGCCGGGGATAAACCGCAGGATTCGCAAGAAAGCCGATTTTGAAAGGTTTGCGGGCGCCAAGGTGCGAATTCACCTGCGTTCTCCGCTGGAAGGACGCAGAAAGATTACCGGCGTAATAGAAGGTGTCGCGGACAACGATGTCATTGTTCGCGAGGAGCGGCCCGGAGCACCGCCGCGGCGTGTTCCGCTTGTCGCCATTGACCATGCAAACCTTCAGGTGTTGTGACTCGGAGCAGGCATCCGCCTGGACGTGGGCCGCGCCGAGCTGCGCGAAATTCAACAAGAAGGAGGGGGAGCTCTTAGATGAAGGCAGATTTGGCGCCGATTTTCGAGCAATTGCAGAGTGAGCGCAATATCGACAAGAAAGTGCTCATTGAGGCAATACGCTCAGCCATCGAGACGGCCAGCAAGAAGAGCTTCCACAGCTACGGCAACGTGGAGATCGACTTTGACGAGGACAAGTGGGATATCCGCGTCTATCAGAAGAAAGAGGTTGTCGAGAAACCCGTGGACTTCAAGACGCAGATATCGCTTCAGGATGCCCGGGCCATCAATCCGGAAGCCGAACTCGGCGGGCATGTAAGAATCGAGATAGCTCCCGGCAATTTTGGCCGGATCGCCGCCCAGACGGCAAAACAGGTGATCATCCAAAAGATAAAAGAGGCCGAGCGCAAGAACATCTTCTCGGAATTCAAGAAGAGCCAGGGCGACCTCATCACTGGGGTTGTCAAGAAGCAAGCGCACGGCAATGTGATTGTGGACCTGGGAAAGGCCGAGGGCATCGTTCCCTACAAGGAGCAGTCCCCACGGGATATCTACAGATTTGGCGAACGCATGAAGTTCTACGTGCAGGAAGTCTCAGAAAACGAGCGCGGCCCGCAAGTCGTGCTCTCTCGCGCTGCCCCGGAACTCGTGCGATTGCTGTTTGAGGTGGAGGTTCCCGAGGTGTATGACGGCATTGTTGAGATACGCTCTCTCGCGCGGGAGTCGGGTTACAGGACCAAGATTGCGGTCGTATCGCACGACGCCAATGTCGACGCGGTTGGCGCATGCGTCGGCATGAAAGGAATGCGCGTGCGCACCATCGTCGATGAACTGAGGGGTGAGAAGATCGACGTCGTCAAGTGGAGCGACGACATAAAGACTTTTATCGCGAATGCGCTCAGTCCCGCCATGATATCCAATATCCTGGTGGACGAGAAACTCAAGAGCATATTAGTGACGGTTCCCACCGACCAGCTCTCGTTGGCCATCGGTAAGCGCGGCCAGAATGCGCGTCTGGCCTCCAAGTTGACCAACTGGAAGGTTGACGTGATCGACGAGAAGAGGCTCAAGGAGGAAACCCCGCTTTTCGAGAGCGATATAATAGACGAACTGATTGAGTTGCCCGGAGTGGGCGAGAAGACCGCTCAAGTGCTGAGGGAGGCGGGCTTCGTCAGCAGCCGGAAAATCGCGAATGCCTCTCTCGATGATATTGCTTCTCTCCCGGGAATCGGAAAGAAGACTGCGGAAAAAATGATTGAGGCGGCCGTTAAACGTATCAGTGTTCCCGAAGAGAGCGAAGAAGGTGAAGAGAGCGAAGAGGATGAAGGGGAGGTGACAGCAGATGAGTAAAGTTCGAGTATTCGAACTGGCCAAGCAACTGGGCCTCTCCAGCAAAGAGCTGATGGCGAAACTTCAGGAGCTTGGGTTCGCGATATCCTCCCATATGTCCACGCTGGAAGACAAAGAGGCCAAGCTCGTATTGAAAAAGTTTGGCCACATCAGGGTCGAGAAAGTCGAGACAAAAAAAGCCAAGTGGGCAGAGCCTGAGCCGATTGAGATTCCGACTCCGCAACTCGTCGAGGAGGAGAAGAAGAAGAGAAAGGGGAAGCCGGCCCCAAAAGAGGAGCGGTTACCCGTTGCCGCCGAACCTCCTCCGGTTCTCGAACCTCCAAAGAAAAGAGCTGCCGCTCCGGTTGAGGAGGCGGTAGAGGAAGAGGGGATTGTTGAAGAGAAACGGCCTCCGGAAATAGAGCCGGAATCGGAAAAGATGGACGTCGAAGATGAGACCGATCTCCTGCTCGAGGAGAAACGGCGCATAGAGTGGAGAACCAAGCGCCGCGACCGCCGCAAACGGAGACGCGAACGCGAGAAGGAACGCCTCAAGAAGGTGGAGGAGCAAAAGGTGGTCGAGGCTCCCCCTCCCCCGTCCGAGCGATTACTCAGACGAAAGGCGCGCGGGCCGCGCAGGCCTGTCATCGCGGTTGACGAGGTAATCACGGTCGACGAACTTGCAAGACAGCTCAAAGTAAAGGCGGGTGCGCTGATCCTTGACCTCATGGGCATGAATATAATGGCGACCAAGAACCAACCGCTCGAGTTGGAGACGGTCAGAACAATCGCCGAGAAGCACGGCTATGACGTGCAAGTGGCCACCTCACCGGAAGATTTCCTCGAAGAGGAAGAGGTGGAGGAAGATACCTCCAAGCTGAAGCCGCGCGCTCCTGTCGTGACCGTGATGGGACACGTCGACCACGGCAAGACGGCGCTGCTTGACGCCATTCGCAAGACCAACGTGATGGCGGGAGAAGCTGGCGGCATCACGCAGCATATTGGCGCGTACGACGTTCAGCTGGACAGCGGCCATGTCGTCTTCCTCGATACGCCCGGCCACGAGGCCTTCACCGCAATGCGCGCTCATGGCGCACAGGTGACCGACGTGGTGGTGCTGGTGGTTGCTGCGGACGATGGGGTCATGCCTCAGACAATCGAAGCCGTCAACCATGCGCGGGCAGCGGGCGTTGCAATCGTGGTCGCCATCAACAAGGTAGACAAGTCAGAGGCTAATATTGACCGCGTGAAGCAGCAATTGGCAAATCTCGACCTGACGCCCGAGGATTGGGGCGGCAAGACCATCACGGTCCCTGTTTCCGCCAAGACAAAACAGGGGATCAATGAACTGCTCGAGATGCTCCTGCTGGAGGCCGAACTACTTGAACTCAGAGCCGACCCTGACAAGCCGGCTCGCGGCATTGTGCTTGAAGCCAAGCTGGACAAAGGGCGGGGCCCGGTAGCGACCGTGCTCGTGCAAGAGGGCACGCTGCGCGTCGGCGACGCCTTTGTCGCGGGCACGCAGTACGGCAAGGTGCGCGCCTTGTTGAATGACAAGGGCGCAAACATCATGGAGGCAGGCCCATCCATGCCCGTCGAAGTCCTCGGGTTTACCGGGATCGCAAAGGCCGGAGACGCATTTATCGCGCTTGAGGATGAGAAGAAGGCCCGGCAGATAGCCGACTCCCGCGCGCTCAAACAGCGCCAGAAAGAGATGGTTCGCCAGAAACGACTCACCCTGGAAGACCTGTATGACCGCATCCAGGCAGGCCAGATCAAGGAACTGAACATCATCATAAAGGGCGACGTCCAGGGGTCCGTCACGGCCCTGCAGGATTCTCTGCTCAAGCTTCCGAGCGAGAAGGTCAAACTCAACGTTATACATACCGGGGTCGGGGGAATCAACGAGTCCGACGTGATACTTGCCTCCGCATCGGATGCGTTGCTCATTGGGTTTAACGTAAGGCCCGACGCCAAAGCGCGCGAGATTGCCGAAAAAGAGGGCGTCGATTATAGGCTCTATCGCGTCATCTATGATGCGATTGACGACGTACGCGCCTCGATGGAAGGCTTGCTCGAGCCTGAGCGAAAAGAGATATTCCTCGGCCGCGCGGAGGTCATTCAGACGTTTAAAGTCAGCGAGGTTGGCACTGTTGCCGGCAGCCGCGTTCTCGAGGGTGGGATCGAGGCCAATCGCAACATCAGGCTCGTCAGGGACGGGGTGATCATTTACGACGGCAAGATCAAGTCATTGAAAAGATATAAGGACTTCGTCCAGACTGCGCACGCTGGCACCGAGTGCGGGATTTCCCTTGAGAATTTCAACGACGTCAAAGTGGGCGACGTGATCGAATGCTACCGCGTCGAAGAGATCGCCAGAAAATTGTAAGAGATGTTTGTGGGCGTTCTGCAGGTAGACCTGCTCATCCGTGGAAACACTTCGCTTAAGGGAAAGCGACAGGTCCTGAGAAGCATCAAGGACAGGACCCGCCAGAAATTCAATGTCTCCATCGCGGAGGTCGACAACAACGATCTCTGGCAGCGCGCGACCCTCGGAATTTGCTGCGCGTCTAATGATAAGTTGCATGCAAATCGCGTGCTCTCCGAAGTGGTCAACTTCATCGAAGGCAATTTCCCGACGGAATTGCTGGATTACAGCATCGAGATCCTGTAACCGACGCCTCCAAATCCCTTGATACGTCGTTCGGGAACCTGACAGAACACTGCCACAGGGGATGATCATGGAAACTCGCCAGAAGCGCCTCGGAGAACTTCTCAAGAAAGAGATTAGCGATATGTTGACCCGAGGCATTAAAGACCCGCGTATAGGCTTCGTTTCCATCACTTCAATAGAAGTGTCCGGAGACCTCCGTCATGCGAAGGTCTTCGTCAGCGTCTACGGAAGCGAACAGGAGCGAAAATCCACCGTTGCGGGGCTCAAGAGCGCCGCCGGATACATCAGGAAAGAACTTGGACAAAGGCTTCGCGTGAGACGCGTGCCCGAAATCAGCATCATATATGACGAATCTCTCGAGAGAGGATCGCGAATACTCGAGCTGATAGATTCGGTCGTTCCGGAGGAACCCGATACCCCACATGAAGAGTGAATTCTCTGAACTCATCAACTGCATCGAAACGCACAACAGTTTTTTTCTGCTTTCACATATCGATCCTGACGGAGACGCCGTGGGGTCGCTCATCTCGCTCTTGTGTCTGCTCAGGCGGCGAGGGAAGACGGCGGTAGCTTACGACCGTGACGGTGTCCCCGAGATATACCGATTTCTGAAGGGGTCGGCGGACATTACTTCCCAGGTTCCGACCTCCTCACAGTTCGAGGTGGCCATATTCCTGGAGTGTCCCAACATCGAGCGAGCAGGCCGGGAATGCATCCCGCTGATCGAAAAAATCCCCGTTATTGTAAATCTGGATCATCACATGGAAAACTCCCGTTACGGCCATATCAATCTGATAGGGCCCGAACTGTGCGCCGTTGCCGAGATTGTCTTTGATTTGTTCGACGCTCTGCGCGAGCCAAAAAAAACGGCAGCCGAGGCCCTGTATGCGGCCATCATGACCGACACCGGCTCGTTTCGGTACCCCAACACCACGCCTCGGGCGCATGAGCTTGCCGCCGAGCTTCTCAAGCTGGGGGTGAATCCGGCTGACGTTTACCAGAAGATTTACGAGAATCTGCGGCCCGCCGCCGCTCTGATTGCCGCCTTGGCCCATTCCACTCTTGAGATACGGGACGGAATCTCCTGCATCACGATAACCCGGCGGATGCTCCTTGAGACAAGGGCGACTCCCGAAGACACGCATGAGATAGTCAACTTCGGCAGACCCATCAAAGGCGTCGAGGTTGCGTTGCTTTTCCGCGAGGTTGAGGACGGCGTCAAAGTCAGTCTGCGTTCAAAGGATTACCTCGATGTCAGCAAGATAGCCGCGATGTTCGGCGGAGGGGGCCACGTGAGAGCGGCCGGATGCAACATCAAGGGCGATATGAAGCATGCCAAGAAGTTGATTTATGGCGCCGTCGAGAAGGCCCTTCAGGAGGCTGAGAAGGCCGGCAGGACATGATTACTGGTCCTCGGATCAGTGACCCGCGTCTTCGGTTCGGCGGCATCGTGCCGGTTGACAAACCGAAGGGAATCACCTCTCACGATGTCGTGGCCGCCATTCGAAAGCTTGTCCGTCCGCTTCGGGTCGGACATACCGGCACGCTTGACCCGCTGGCGACTGGCCTCTTGATCCTGTGCGTGGGCCGGGTGACGAAGATTGCCGGTCTCGTCGAGACGAGGTTCAAATCATATCGGGCGACGGCAGTACTGGGCGTTTGTACCGACACGCAGGATGTTACCGGGAGAATAATTGCTCAGGTGAGCGTCGAGGCAATATCAGAACAGCGGATTCGCGAAGCGGCTCAATCGTTTCTTGGCCTTATCGAGCAGAAACCGCCGGTGTTCTCAGCCGTCAAGATAGAAGGAGTCCGGGCCTACAAGCTGGCAAGAAAGCAGAAACCCGTTTCAATCGAGCCTAGACACGTGGAGATTCGAAGCCTGAAGATTGAGCGGATTGAGTTGCCGCGAGTCGAGTTCCTGCTGGAGTGCTCCAAGGGAACGTACGTCCGGACGATATGTCATGACCTCGGCGATGCGCTTGGGGTCGGCGGATGCATGGAATCGTTGCGGCGCCTCGCCATAGGCGATTTTGATGTCGAACGGGCGAAGCCGCTCTCGGACCTGAATACGACAGAAGCTGTCTGGACGGCGATGCTGCCCGCGTCACAAGCCCTTTCGCATTTGCCCGCGATTGAGTGCACGGAAGAGCAAATTGTCAGGCTCGTCCACGGGACGGCGTTCGAGGTTGCTCCTTCAGCGGTGACAGGCCCCGGTTTCGAGGGGTGGGTTCAGGCCCTGGGCCATCACAGCGAACTCCTGGCCATCGGCACGCTTTCGCGCGACGGGGAAAAGGTATGGTTTCATCCGAAGAAGGTGTTGATGGAGTAAGAGACGCAACTCCTCTTATCCGAACATGCTGATATTCACGAATGAGGACACGAAGATACCGCGCCTGGATTCGGTGTGTTTGACTTTGGGAATCTTCGACGGTGTCCATCTGGGCCATCAGAAGATAATCCGAAGGGTCGTCGAAAGGGCGCGCCAGATGAGCGGAACTGCGTGTGTGGTCACCTTCGACCCGCATCCACGAGAAGTCTTAAGTCCCGACGCGGCTCCGGACCTGCTGACGACCACATCCAAGAAGTCAGGTCTGATCGAAAGACTGGGCATTGATGTCATATGCCTGATCAGGTTCACGCGCGAATTCGCCAACATCGACGCGCGCAGTTTCGTCAAGGGTTTTCTCATTGAGAAAATTCAAATGAAATCGATCGTCGTCGGCCATGATTGGAGGTTCGGCAAGGGACGCAAGGGTGACATTCATCTGCTCAGGGACATGAGCGGGGAACTCGGGTTTGAAGTCGAGCAGGTCTCTCGCGTTGAGGTTGACGGCCAGCCCGTCAGCAGCACGCTCATACGAGAACTGGTGTTGAAAGGCGACCTCGACCGGGTCGCCCGCTGCCTTGGCCGCAATTACTCGATTACAGGCTCGATTGTCGGCGGCTCTCGCATCGGAAGGGAAATCGGTTTTCCTACCGCAAACATCGAGCCGCATCACGAGGCCGTCCCTCCCAACGGGATTTACGCAGTTTGGGCCGATGTCTGTGGAGTCCGGAAACCGGGCACGCTCAACATCGGATTTCGGCCGACCGTCACGAACGAGCGTAAGCGAACGGTCGAGGTCCATATCATGGACTTTTACCGGGATATTTACAACGAAGACATCGAGGTCACCTTTGTCGAGAAACTGAGGGAAGAACAGAAGTTTCCGTCTCTGGATGCGCTGGCGGAGCAGATTAAAAAGGACGTCGAGCGGGCGAGACGCGTCCTTGTTCAGAGTGAGGAAGTATGATATACTATTGCGATAATTGGCCGGGTCCTGTCAAGGAGAAGACATAGTGAAGCCGATGATAATCGCCGGCAACTGGAAGATGCACAAACTGACCGGCGAGGCGCGAGAACTTGCAAGTCAGCTTAAATCAAGGCTGTCGGAATTGAATTCGTCCGTCACCGTGGTGCTCTGCCCGCCATTCACCGCCCTGGCGGAAGTCGCAGCGGTCACCCGCAGGTCAGTGCTTAAGCTCGGCGCTCAAAATATGTACTGGGAGGAACAAGGCGCCTTCACGGGCGAGATTTCGCCTTCCATGCTCAGCGATGCCGGCTGCGCCTATGTCATCCTCGGGCATAGCGAGAGACGCCATATCTTCGGCGAGAGGGACAAGGGAGTCAACAAGAAAGTCCACGCAGCCCTCAAGGCGGGCCTGAGGCCTATTGTCTGCGTGGGCGAAACCGAAGAAGAGCGCGAAAAGGGCAAAACCGAGTCCGTCATTGTCAAGCAGATCAAGAAGGGATTGGCGGACCTCCGCGTCGAACAAATGCGGAATGTCGTGATCGCGTATGAACCTGTCTGGGCCATCGGTACGGGCAAGAACGCCACACCGGAACAGGCTCAGGAAGTGCACGAACTCATACGAAAGCTCATTGCCGAACAGTTTGACGAAACAACGGCTGCATCCGTTCCGATTTTGTACGGCGGCAGCGTGAAGCCTTCCAACGCGGATGAATTGCTGGGACAACCCGATATCAACGGCTCTTTGGTGGGAGGCGCAAGTTTGGATGCCGACTCCTTCGAGAAAATAGTCCGCTCGGGCGTCACAGCCGCGACCAGGTAAACGGAATTCGAGGGGAGAAATCGAATATGAACTGGATTGGTATCCTTCTGTTAATCATACACGTCATTGCGTGCAGCGGTCTTATTGTCATCGTGCTGTTGCAGGCTGGCAGAGGCGCTTCATTGGGAGCCGCTTTTGGAGGCGGGTCAAGCCAGACGCTTTTCGGCGCGCGAAGCGCCACTCTGATCGGGCGACTCACGTGGGTGCTGGCTGGCGTTTTCATGGCGACATCGCTTCTCCTGGCCATGCCCAATATCTCGCCATGGGGTGAACTCGGCGCCGAAAGTGGGCCGGCGGTTCTCGAGCGAGCGCCGCTTGCTCCCGCACCGGTCGAGGAGTCCGCGCCTGCGATCCCCGGCGCCGCCTCGCAGGCACAACCTGTTACCGGAGGCGAAGGAGAGGCCCGACAAGAGCAGTGGCCCGCCCAGCCAGGCGTTCCGGCCGAGACCCCGGCGCCCCAGACGGAGGCGCCCACTCCTGCGCCCGATGCTCCGCAACAGCCCTGACCGGACTCAGCCTATTCGCAAGAATATATCGTGCAGGCGTTATCCTGCCCTGCTTTCATTGATCCCAACGTGACATCTTGAGGGGTTGAGATGGACGCTTTTATCATTCGGGGCGGTCGCGCGCTCAAAGGAAGGGTGAAAGTTAGGGGAGCCAAGAACGCCGTGCTTCCCATCATGGCGGCCTCCCTCCTGGCTGACGGCCCATGTGTCATCGAGAATGTGCCGGTCCTCCGGGACATCGTCACGATGAGCAAAGTGCTCGAACACATGGGCGCGAAGGTCCACGACGTCGGCACGGGTACACTTACCATTGACAGCGCCGGGCTGAGAGACCACGTTGCCCCTTACGAACTCGTGCGGACCATGCGCGCTTCCGTGCTCGTGATGGGGCCGTTGCTGGCGAGGCTCGGCAGGGCTCAGGTGGCCCTTCCGGGCGGGTGCGCCATTGGAACGCGGCCCATCGATATACACCTCGCAGGTATCCAGGCGCTCGGAGCAAAGGTAAAGACGGGGCGGGGCTATGTCACCGTCTCTGCGCGCAGCCTGAAAGGCGCGCCCATATGTCTTGATTTTCCCAGTGTCGGCGCGACCGAAAACATCATGATGGCCGCTGTGCTCGCCAGCGGCACAACGGTCATCGACAACGCCGCGCGCGAACCAGAGATACAAGACCTGGCCAAATTCCTGCGTTCGCTCGGCGCTCAGATAGACGGGGACGGCACTTCCAGGCTAACCATCGAAGGAGTCAAGTGTCTTGGCTCGACGGTGCACTGCGCAATTCCCGACCGGATTGAGGCCGGAACGTATCTTGCTGCCGGCATCATTACCAAGGGGCGCGTCACCGTGGACGGCGTTATCGAGGACCATCTCCGTCCGGTCATTTCCAAGTTCGCCGAGGCTGGCGTGAGTTTCGAGATGAATGGCCCCTCGATAACGGCTTCGGTGGAATCGCTGCGGCCTGTCCACGTGCGCACGTCGCCCTACCCGGGCTTTCCGACCGACATGCAGGCCCAGTTCATGGCAGTCGCATCCGTAACACCCGGCGCCAGTTCCATCACCGAGACCGTTTTCGAAAACAGGTTCATGCAGGTGGCCGAACTCAATCGGATGGGCGCCGACATACGCATCGAGAAGAACACTGCAATCATCACCGGAGTCGACCATCTTTCGGGCGCTGAGGTCATGGCGTCCGACCTGCGCGCGAGCGCCGCGCTTGTCATCGCTGGCCTTGTCGCAAAGGGCGAAACCAGGATATCGCGCATCTATCACATAGACAGAGGATACGACCAGATCGAGCGAAGACTCCAGGCGCTCGGGGCCGATATCCAGCGCGTGAGCCAGTGAGCTGGATACGCGGCTCCCAACCAGATCAGCCAATGCTGCGGATAATAGAAACAAGACGAGTCTCACCCGAGGAGCTTGAAGAAGCACTGTTGGGTAAGCAGGCCGAGGAGGAAATGTCGCGTATTGAGGCCTCCGTCAGCGCGATCGTGAAATCAGTCAGGGAGGGGGGCGACGAGGCCGTCGCTCGTTTTACTCTCGAATTCGACAAGGCGCCTTTAAAGCCCGGGGAGTTCGAGGTAAGCCGAAACGATGTCCGCGCCGCATACAATAAGATTCCGCCGGCCGCCCTCGACGCCCTTCGAAGAGCACACGGCAAGATAGCCGCATTTCACAAGAAACACCTGCGTAGGAGCTGGTCCGAAGGGAACCGCAAGAGCGCGGTCCTGGGCCAGAGGATACTGCCGATAGAGCGCGTCGGCGTATATTGCCCGGGTGGGCGCGCCTTTTACCCTTCGTCGGTGTTGATGAACGCTGTTCCTGCGAAGGTGGCCGGTTGCAGAGAAATAGTGATGGTGTCGCCGCCCTCGGCCGCGGGCACGATTCATCCTGCGCTGCTTGTCGCGGCCGATATCGCGGGCGTCACCCGGATATTTCGTATCGGCGGCGCCCAGGCGATTGCCGCGCTCGCTCACGGCACCGAATCCATTCCGAAAGTTGATAAGATTGTCGGACCGGGCAATATCTTTGTTGCAATCGCCAAGCGGCTAGTGAAGGGACAGGTGGCAATCGATATGGAAGCCGGTCCGAGCGAGATCATGGTCGTCGCCGACACCACCGCCAACCCTCGGCTGGCCGCTGCCGACATGCTCTCCCAGGCCGAGCATGACGAGATGGCCGCCGCGATCCTGGTCACCACGTCACGGCGGTTCGTTGGCGAAGTCATCCGCGAAATCGAACGGCAGATGAACATATTGGAGCGGAAGGAAACAATCCGCGCGTCACTCGAGCGGAACGGTCTGGCGGTCGTCGCTCGAAGTCTGCGCGAGGCCGTCGCAATCGTCAATCGGCGGGCGCCCGAGCACCTGGAGCTTCTCGTTAAGAACCCCGAGAAACTCCTCAATGAAATCCGCAATGCGGGCGTGATCTTCCTCGGCGACCAGACGCCCAATGCGGTCGGCGATTATTTTGCCGGACCCAACCACGTCTTGCCGACCGGCGGGCAGGCCCGGTTTTCGTCGCCGTTGAGCACCGAAGATTTTCGGAAAGTGACCAATGTTATCGGATATTCGCACAGCCGGCTGCGATCAGAGGCCAAAGACATAATTGCACTGGCTGAACTCGAAGGCTTGACCGCGCATGCGTATGCGGTCAGGGTGAGGCTGGAAGAATGAATTACGCGCGCAGACATCTGGAGAGGGTGGAGGGATACACGCCTGGCGAACAGCCAAGGGATTCGGGGTTCATCAAGCTGAACACAAACGAGAACCCGTATTCGCCC
This sequence comes from uncultured bacterium, assembly GCA_964510165.1. Lineage (GTDB taxonomy): Bacteria > Abyssobacteria > SURF-5 > SURF-5 > SURF-5 > CAZEBC01. The sequence continues at coordinate 3,837 of CAZEBC010000070.1, read as the reverse complement.
TCCCCTCGGGTTTTTGAGGCCGTGAAAAATGTCTCGGGCGAGCAATTGCGCAAGTATCCCGACCCGGTCTATCGGCGGTTGCGTTCGAAGATATCGCAAGTTTATGGCGTCGCGCCCGAGCGGATTTTCGTGGGGAACGGTTCGGACGAAGTACTGAGCCTTCTTGTGAGAACATTCGTCGATCCCGACGAGAAAGTCGTCTATACGTATCCTTCCTATGTGCTTTATGAAACGCTCGCGAAATTGAATGCGGTCGGTTACGAGTCGCTCGAACTTGACGATAATTTCGACCTGCCGGAGAGTGTCTTCTCCTGTTCCGGCAAGCTTTTCTTCATCGCTAACCCGAACTCGCCAACGGGCAAGGCAGTCGACCGCAAGACCGTTGGCAGACTGTGCGACTCGTTCGGAGGACTTGTTGTCGCCGATGAGGCATACGCGGATTTCAGCAAGAACTCGTGCCTGGATGCTCTCAACGAGTGTCCAAACCTCGTCATCCTGCGCACCTTCTCCAAGTCGTTCTCGCTCGCCTCAATTCGTGTCGGGTTCGCGCTCGCTCGCGAGGAACTCGTCGCCGAACTGATGAAGACCAAGGATTCCTACAATGTTAATTTGCTCAGCCAGTTGGCCGCCGAGGCCGCTCTTGACGACATGGACCACATGCGCCGGAACGTCGAACGTATCGTAAAGACGCGAAATCGCCTCTCGGCGACCCTCGCGGATATGGGCTTCCTCGTCTACCCTTCGGAATCCAACTTCGTCCTCGCGCGCTACCGAAACGGCAGTGCCCGCGACCTGTACGAACAACTCAAGCAGCGGAAAATACTTGTGCGCTATTTCCCTCTCCGCCGCCTCGATGATTGTCTGCGAATCACCGTGGGGACAGAACAGGAAATTGACTCGCTTCTGAATGCGCTCAGGGAAATACTGAAGGGTTGAGGCGCTTATGCTTCAATGTCCAGGTGGGCGCCTTTCTGGTTTTCCGGAGAAATCCTGATTCTCTTGTACATCCCTTCCGCTGATTCCGGAGGCTGTTCTTCACGATCTTCAGTCGCTCTTCTGAAGCGATCAGCGAAAACCCTCGCCCGCTCAGGGCGGCTGTGACGGCCGGTCTCATCACGGATCACGTCATTCGCCGATTCCGCCGGGTGCTGCCTCCTCGGAGGCGCCTGGCGAACCTCCCGCACGAAACCCTCCATGTCGATAATCCGCCGCCCCGCGTCTATATCGAGCAAGTGTCTGGAATCAATCGGTTTCGGCTCGAGCGTAATCACCCCCTGCACTTTGGAGCGGGTCCAGTTTCTATGATTGAGCTTTCAAAAACGAACGTTTAGTATAAATAGCCCGACTCGATGTCGCTGGAAACTTCATAACCTTCTCTATATAATATTATATCCCATTCTCTGGTAGATGGGAATCTCCGCGCCATTCCAGAAAGGAGTCAGCGGTGAATGAATTGCTGAAGCTTGCAAAAGAGACTGCCGTCGAGGCAGGCTCGATGCTCCTCCGGGGCATCAGCCGGATCGGCTGGATCGAACATAAGGGGGAAATCAACCTTGTCACCGAGATGGACATGAAGTCGGAGCAACTCATCAAGGACCGGATTCGCAGCCGCTGTCCCGACCACCAGATTCTCGCCGAGGAAAGCGATGTGACCAGTCAGCGTTCGGCTTACCGGTGGATCATTGACCCGCTGGACGGCACTACGAATTACGCGCACGGATTCCCCATCTTTTGCGTGTCTATCGCGCTTGAAGTCGAGGGCGTCGTGCAATTGGGCGCCGTGTATGACCCCACACGTGACGAACTGTTCACCGCGGTACGAGGCGGAGGAGCCGAGCTGAACGGAAATCGGATATCGGTATCCCAGACGGGCGACCTCGACAATGCGCTCCTCGCGACCGGTTTTCCATATGACCTGCGCACCAGCGAGGTCAACAACACTGACCATTGGAACGCCATGCTTCCGCGCGCGCAGGCGGTTCGGCGCGCAGGTTCCGCCGCGCTCGACCTGTGCTACACCGCATCAGGCCGCTTCGATGGTTTTTGGGAACTGAAGCTATATCCCTGGGATGTCGCTGCCGGCGGGCTGATCGTCGAGGAGGCAGGCGGCACGGTTACTCACTTGGGCGGCGAGCCGTTTAATATCTATTCCAGGGAAATCCTGGCGAGCAATGGAAAGATTCACTTGCAGATGGCGGATATCCTGCGAAGGGGCAGGCGCCCGACCACTGAGTGAACAGCCGGGTTATCACCCAGACGCCGTCTTCTGCCAGAACACTCCGATACCGTCAATATTACAGATGGGATCGGCGATGCCGCGCTGACGGCGGAAATCGTCGGTCGCCGAACGGCAGGGCGGAAGAGCGCCGTAATCGTCCACGATAACAAACCCGCCGACCGTCACCTTGTCGTACAGACAGGTGAGCGCCTCCGTTGTCGATTGGTACATGTCGGCGTCTACTCGTAATACCGACAATCGCTCGATAGGGGCTGTCGGCAGCGTGTCCTTGAAAAAGCCCTTTAGAAACTTTACCTGCTCATCAAGTAATCCGTACTTGGCGAAGTTCGCTTTCACCTCATCGAGTGAAATCCTCAGGCTTTCGTACGTATGATGCGCGTCGCCCGCGTCCAGCGGATACCGTGCCGCATCGGGCTTGGGTAATCCCTCGAACGAATCCGCGCACCACACGATCCGGTCCGTCACGCCATACGCTTTCAATATCGCCCTCATGAATATGCACGCGCCGCCTCGCCACAGGCCGGTTTCAATGAAATCGCCGGGGATTCCACGAACGATCACGTGCTCGATTATCCGTCTGAGGTTGTTCATGCGCTGACCGCCGATCATGGTGTGCGCTTTTGACGGCCAGTCCAATCCGCGATCCCTCGTGCGCGCGTCGAACCTGCCGCCGGTCCATGGGTCCTGCGGCGGGTCCTCATAGATCGTGTTCGTCAGACACTTCTGTATGAGATCGAGATATAAGGCTCGCAACTCCGCCTCGCAAGGCATGGGCCACTCCTTCTCAGTTGATGACGCGAATTACCGCAAGGACTTTGCATTGAACGCCGGTTTGCGCTTCTCTGAGAACGCCTTTACGCCTTCACGGCCATCGGCATGAGAGGCGCAAATTGAAAGAGCGAACCGCTCGCGCTCAAGTTGCGCTTCGAACGCCGTGTCAAACGAGTCAATCAAAAGCTCCTTGCACCAGCCGAACGAATGCACCGAGTTCCGAGTCAACTCATGCGCCATCCCCATGCTCTCGTCGAGAGCGCGGCCATCATCAACAACCTTCGTCACCAATCCCCATGACAGCGCTTGCTCGGAAGAGATCGGCCTGTCGAATGCCACTATCTCCATGGCGCGCGCCAGCCCCACGAGCCGGGGGAGAGAATGCGTGCCGCCGCCGTCTATGCACAGTCCCGCCGACGTGTAGGCCTGCTTCATCACCGCCGATTTCGCCATCACCCTCAAATCGCACGCGATCGCGAGCGAGAATCCGCCACCGGCGGCAATCCCGTTAATCGCGGCTATCACGGGCTTTCTCATCCGGCGGATTTCCGTCATTGCCATGTGATATTGGGCCGCAAGCTCGTGGAACGCCGTCGCGGGACCGTCGGGCCGCGCGAGCGCCCACCTGAGATCGCCTCCCGCGCAAAACGCCTTCCCCTCGCCGGTGACCACGACGGCCAAGACAGAATCATCCCATGCGACGTTTGTCAGTCGCTTTGCCAAAAGCTCAATCATCTCATAGTTGAAGGCGTTGAACGCCTCCGGTCGGTTCAATTTCACAATAGCTATTGCGCCGTCTTTTTCCAGTTTGACCATTTCAGCCATTT
>CAZEBC010000069.1:0-17715 GCA_964510165.1 uncultured bacterium | reverse complement strand
CGTGGGAACCGTACCAGTTCCCGGGCTGGAAGAGCTATGACGCGGCGATACCGGGAATGATAAAGTGGCTGGACCTTGCGGGCGGATACGGCCATCTGAGCTATTACCGTTGGAACTGGTGCATACAGCCGATTGACCGGGCCGTATCGGTTGAGGTGGAGAAGGTTTAGCGTCGCTACGCGGCAGTTTCGGGTTTCGAGTTGAGTGGCTGCGGGCTTATGAACTTGACAAGGAGGAGGTGGGTCGGTATAATTCTTTAGAGAGTGAACGGTCGCTCTCCATCTCCATGCAGGCGACGCACATTTGCGCAGACACAGGAGCGTTGCAATGGCGCCGGGCAGAACGTTCCAGAATATCCCGAAAGAAAAGCAAGACCGCGTGCTGCGCGCGGCCCAGATAGAATTCGCCAGACAAGGCTACCACAAGGCGAACATCAACGACATCTGCGAGCGCGCGGGTATCAGCAATGGAGCTCTTTACAAATATTTCGAGAGCAAGGCGGACTTGTATCGTGCGGTAATTGAGCGACAGGTTCAAGGCAAGGATGAGTACATGCGCAGTGTACTTGGCGCCAAGGCGACCTGCCTCCAGAAAATCCGAATGCTTCTGGAAAATAAGCAGACCGAGACGGAAGCCCGGAACGATACATTTCGAATACTGCTGCAACTCGGCACATCCGACATGGACCCCTTCGCTCGGGAAGTCACGCAACGCGCCGAGTCCACGGTGTTCAAGAACATCCGCGCGATATTGGTCGAGGGCATCGAGCGGAGGGAAGTCCGGCCGGACATTGACGTTGAGATGACGGCCCACCTTGTCAGCAGCCTTTGCTTCTTCCTTTACGCCGGATTTGTTTCGGAATACCATCGCATCCGCCTGGAGGAATTTTTTCATATGCCGTTCAGCGCAGATGAAGCCACACACACCCGGATAGTGGACCGCATGATGGACTGGCTGAAGGGGCTGCTTTCGCCATCCAGCGGAAGGAGGCGGGGCAAGCCTCGCCGGGAGAGCCAATGAAGAAGGATGGAATGCTGATTCTGGCTCAGGTGGACCACCTTACGGGCGAGGAGTTGGGCTTTGCGATTGACCAGATCATGCGGTGGGGCGCGCGTAACGTGCATGCGTTGCCCGGAACAACCAAGAGAAACCGCCCCAGTTGTGTGCTTTTGATTGACATCGACCCGGATGATGAGGCCAAATGGGCGCGTCTTTTGGCAGAGGAATTGTCGGTTTACGGCTATCATCGAATTCTCACTTCTCATTACTGTTCTCGATGTCGGCAGCAAAGCCACACGGTGATCATTCGGAAAGGCCGCACTCGATTGGAAACACACATCCATTCCAAGGTATCGGGGCACGGGACGGGCGATTGCCGGGTCGAGCACGCCGACCTCGTGCGATTGCGCGAGCAAGTGGAGCAGAAACTAAAGACAAGAGTTTCACTGTCGAAGTTGCGCGGGCGCCTCGAATCGCAGATAATGAACGGGAACGATCAAATAGAGCTCGACTTGTGAGTCCGAAAGGATGACCGAATTATGAAGAAAGAAGTCCTCGCCGCGATGACGGCCTCGATAGCGGATGTTGACCTCATGACGTGCGACCGTCTCGAGGCGTTGATGAAAGGCCACGGGATGCTCAGTTTCGCGGTGTTCTCTATCGCGAACGTGATCGCGGAAGAATTTCTGCGAGGGACCAGGCTGAAGGTGACTTCAGAGAATGCGCCCGAAATCCCGCTCGATCACGTTCTCCAGGAGTGCATCAGCGCCGCGAAGGCAGCGGGCGCCGATGCCGCCAATGCGGCGCTCCTGAGTGCGGTGCTCATTTATTTCGCGGGCTCGAATGTTCAGGCCGGTGTTGCGGCGGGCAACCGCAAGCTGGGGGCCATGGCGCGCATGATTGCGGGCGCGGACCGCTGCGGGGTGGTGGCCGTTCCCACCCCGAAGACAAACAGCAAGATTTCGGGGTTTCCGGCGGTGATGGCCATCTACCGTGCTATGGAGGAAGGGAAGCTAAGCCCGATAGACGGCCGGCTTGTCCCCAATGGCGTCGCCCGGGGGCCCATCTATGGGCATTCGGCGCTCGGAGAGGATATCGTATATCCCGCCATGGCGAGGGAGGGCGCCCGCATAGGGGCGGAGGCGATGATGAACGCTTACGCGGGAGCGGGGATGCAGCCGAACCGGATCATGTCGGCGCTCTTCGGGGCTGCGGCTATTCTCGAGATCGTGCATCCCGATGCCCGCGTCTCGCCGGAATACGGGAACTACAGCAAGATCAATTCCACTCAGCTTGCCGGCCAGGGAGCGGTTATGGCCACTGGTCTGCCGGAAACGCTGCATATCAAGGGCATTGACCGCGAGGTTGACACGGCGAAGGTGGTGGGAGACCTGGGATTGATCCTGAAGGATATCGGCGGACCCAGCGTCATGGCGATGATTACGCTTGACGACACACTGGGCTGCTTCAAAGAAGGCGGCTGGATCGGCTGCGGCGGAGGCAGCGGACCGGTCGCCAGCGTGCTCAGCCGGGTCACCACTGACGCAGTCATCTCTCTTCTCGCGCTCATCGAGCACAACGGTGACGAGGAAATGGCGGCGACTATCGTTCACGATGTGCGGCACGAATACTTCATGGACCCGGAAATCGGGAAAGTGTCGGCCAATGTGGTGGCCCGGAAGGCCGAGCAACTGCGGCGAGGACCTGTCACGCGAGCCATTATCCGCGGAACGGAAGGGATCAAGATCGAGGCCGTTCGTCGCCGCGCCGAAAAAGCATACGTGATGCTCTCGGAGGGGGCCGATTTGGGCTCCGTTGTCAGAGCGCTCGACGAGGAGCGACAGGTCTCGGCTGAAAAAGGCGCCACCACCTATTTTATGAAACAAATGGGACAGGAAATAGGCATCAGGTTCTCCAAGATAGCGTGCGGGGCACGGAGGCCGGACGACATAGCAAAGCGGCACTTGAGTTTCGATGTTGACGCCGATGTCGAGATTACCATCGGAGACCAGACCATGCGCTTCGAGGGACTGGCCCACAAAGTAATTCCGAAAGCAGTCCGGGAGAAGGATGAAAGCGTGTTGTCGTTCATCCCGTTTGCCGCCGTTCCGCTAAATGAGATGCTCATGGGATCGAATATTATCCTGAACATTACTGTTCCTGCCGCCGTGGCGGCGGCAATGGGAAGGCATTCGCCTCAAGAGGCCGCGCAACTCGCCGAAGCCGGAGGGTTTATCTCGACAGCGATTCCCGGGGCACGCGAGCGGGCCGAAAAGGTGGCCATGCTTGCGGTGCGCATTGCGGGGCAGATTGAAGGCTGACGCGATTGAATTTCATGAAAGGTTCTGATACCATGAGGCGGAACTCGGGAGCGCCTCCCTCTCGGCAAGCCCATACGATTATGGATGGAATCATGCTTTGGGCGAAAGGGAGGCGCTTTATTTTGAGGGGTTAAGTTGAATGGGGGAGAACAGGAATAAGGAGCGAATTTTGCGGAACCATCTCATAATCTTCCAGCCCTCCGGCCAACGCGGACGAGTCGAGGAGGGCAAGAACCTCCTCGAGGTTTCCCGCGAGCTTGGCGTTGATATCGAATCTGTGTGCGGCGGCAAGAAGACGTGCGGCAAATGCAAGGTCCGAGTGCTGGAGGGCTTCTTCGAGCGTCACGGCATCCAAAGCCGGACGGAGCATCTTTCTCCTCTCACAAGTGAAGAAAAGAAGTTCCTGACTGATGAGGAACTGTCAGAGGGCTACCGGTTGGCATGCGCGACACAAGTTCAGGGCGATGCGCTCATCCATGTTCCCGAGGAGAGCCGGGGCGGCAAACAGGTTGTCCGAAAGGAAGTCACTCTCCGCAAGATCGAGCTTAATCCCGCCGTCAGAGTCCATACGGCGAAGTTGGAAAAACCCACACTGGCCGACCCGCTCGGAGATTACGAACGGCTGACCGCAGGGTTGAAGTCGCAGCATGGATTAATCGGCTTGAGAGCGGGACGGGATGTTCTGGCAAGGCTCCCTCGCGCGCTCCGTGACGGCAATTGGGAGGTTTCGGTCGCAGTCTGGATGAACCGCGAGATATTGCGGGTTGTGCCGGGCGGCTCGATGAAGTGTTTCGGCCTCGCGGTTGATATTGGCACGACAACCGTCGCCGGATATCTCTGTAATCTCGCCACCGGAGAGGTCGCCGCCACCCATTCGTTCATGAATCCGCAGGTCGCATATGGCGAAGATGTCATGTCGCGCGTCACCTACATCATGACGCATGAAAACGGCCTCGAAGAGTTGCATCGCGAGATAATCGGGGCGATGAACGAAATCGTATCGCACGTGTGTGAGAAAGCGGAAATCTGCCCCGACGATATTCTCGAGTTGTGCGTGGTCGGCAACACGGTCATGCACCACTTGTTCCTCAATATCACGCCGGTGGGCGTGGGCGTATCGCCGTTTGTGCCTGCGGTGCAGAGCGCGCTCGACGTGAAGGCGAAGGAACTCGGGATTGCGGTCAATGACTCCGCCAATGTTCACGTACTGCCGAACGAAGCCGGGTTTGTGGGGGCGGACAATGTAGGAGTCTTGATCGCGGAGGCGCCGTATCAGAAGGATGAGATGCAACTCATCATCGACATCGGCACGAACGGCGAGATTCTGGTGGGCAATCGCGACAGGCTGTTGGCGGCGTCGTGCGCGACGGGTCCGGCGCTCGAGGGCGCGCATATAAAGTTTGGGATGCGTGCCGCACCGGGCGCAGTGGAACGGGTCGCAATCAATCCCGAAACGTTCAAAGTGGAATACAAGATCATCGCGGGAGAGGACCATCAGCTTGCCCGCGGCATCTGTGGGTCAGGCATAATAGATGCGATAGCGGAGATGTTCCGGGCTGGCGTCATCGAGAAGAGCGGCAGGATCAACAAGTCGCTCACCACGTCCAGGCTCATTCAAGACGGCAAGACGCGCGAATTCGTGCTTGTGCCGAAAGAAGAAACCGCCATCGGCAGGGACATCACCATCACGGCGGGTGATGTGCGCGCGGTGCAACTTGCGAAGGGCGCCATCTATGCCGGTTCGAAAATCCTGATGCGCAAGCTGGGCGTCGAAAAGGTTGACCGCGTGGTGCTGGCGGGGGCTTTTGGAACATACATTGACCGCACCTGCGCGATGGTAATGGGTATGTTTCCGGATTGTCCGATTGAGAACGTCATCGCGGTCGGCAACGCGGCCGGCGACGGCGCGCGAATGGCACTGCTGGATGTGAATAAGAGACGTGAAGCCGAGGAGCAGGCCCGCCGCGTGGAGTATGTGGAACTGACACTGGAAAAGGAGTTCGAGCGGGAATTCGTTGAGGCAATGCACTTTCCCCATATGTCCGACCATTTTCCAAGTCTTGAGGGAATGTTGCCCGGATGATCACGGAGCGGTGGAGCCGCAACCAAAGCCCCCTCACCCTGCCCTCTCCCAGAGGGAGAGGGTCAATATGAGTGCGCCCTCTCCCACCGGAAGGGTTGGGGGGAAAATCACCAAGCCGGACGAACTGTAAGGGCGGTTCGCGAACCGCCCCTACAACTCAAAGCACAACAAAACAACGGAGCGCATTCAAGAAACTGATAGTCAGTGGTGCAGAGCAGTCAGTTTTCTCTTGAAAGGTCTATAGAAAGTGAATCACTTCAGATTCCAGAAAGAGCAAGAAGTATTTGACATCGGCGGCGTGAAGGTGGGCGGGCAGCCGGGAGCGATTCCGACCGTCCTTATCGGCTCGATGTTCCACAAGGGTGACAGGCTGCTGCGAAACCGGAAACAAGGCTCATTTGACAAAGAGGCCGCGCGCGCTCAAATCAAACGCCTGGAGGAATTCTCGGAGCAGACCGCGATTCCGGCAATGGTGGACCTCATCGGCAACTCGGCTGATGAATTGATGGGCTACCTGGACTTCGTCGCCGCCGAAACGAAGATTCCTCTGTGCATCGACTCCTGGCGTCCTGAGGTAAGGATCGAGACGGCCAGGAGGGCGTCGGGCGCCGGGCTGCTCGACCGGCTTGTTTACAACAGCCTGAACCCATGGAACCCCAACCTTTCAGCGGAAGTTGAGGAACTGGCCGGGGCCGGGGTGCGCCATGTGGTGGTTGCAGTGTTCGATGAGGCCGACAAACTCGCCAGTGGAAGGCTCAAATCGCTCGAGAGGTTGTTGCCCATCGTCAAGAAGGGTGAATTCAACAGCATTCTGATCGACACGACGGTGATGAATCTGGCGGCCATGGCATTTTCGATGCAGGCCGGTTTTGAGATCAAGGAACGCTTTGGACTCCCCGTGGGGTGTTCTCCCGCAAACGGGACGTACATGTGGGAGGAGATACGGCGATTCGGGTCGCGGTCCAGTTTCGTTGGGGCCGATGCGGCGGCGCACGCGATCGCGGCGCTGTTATGGAGCGACTTCCTTTTCTTCGGCCCGATGCCGGGCGCCGAGCGAGTGTTTGCGGCTGCGGCGGTGGCAGAGTCAATCAAGGCAACGTTCAGATACGCGGAGAGCGGTGAGCTTCCGGAGGTTCGGCATCCGCTTGGAACCTTGTTCAAGGACTTTGTGGAGCAATTGAGGGGATAGGAACAAGGAGTATGCGCGTGAATTCACGAGAAAAAGTTCTGAATCTGTTGGACGGCAGGCGTGACGGGGGAATCCTGTGTTTCAGCGGGATGGGAAACGTCACGATAGAAGGGATGAAGCAGACCGGAGTTCGTTTTGCCGAAGCGCATACCGATGCGCGCAAGATGGCAACGCTGGCGGCCACGACCTACCAGCTGTTCGGGTTCGATTGCGCAGTGGTTCCCTTCGATGTCGCGATCGAGGCCGAGGCGCTCGGATGTCCGATCAACTTCTATACGAATGTCAATCCGGAGGAAATCCTCTACCCGACTGTGAAAGAAAAGGTGGTTGCATCGGCGGCGGACGTGCGCGTTCCCGCCAGGCTTTCCGGCGCTGGCAGGGTACCGGTGGTCATCGAGGCCATTCGCATGTTGAAGCGGGATATCGGCGATAACGTCGCTATTGGCACATATGTGATGGGTCCGTTTACCATCGCCGGTCAGACGATGGAATTGAACGACCTGCTGAAGATATGCCTGAAGAACCCGGAGCGCGTGGACGAGGTATTGCGTCTTTATGCCGACCTCGTGATAGAATTTGCCGAGATTTATTTCGAGGCGGGCGCCGACTACATTACCATTCGCGAGATGGGCGCATGCTCCGATGTGTTGCGGCCCGCCCTTTTCAAGAAGCTTGTTGAGCCGCATCTGAGGCGGATTTTTAATAATTCGAAGGGGAGATTAGTGCTCCACATCTGTGGCAAGACCAACTCGATCATTGACTCCATGAACCGATGTGGGGCACACGCGCTGAGCGTCGATCAGAAGAACGAACTGAGCGAAACGCGGGCCGCCATCGGACCCAAACCGATTCTGCTGGGCAACTTCGATCCCTTTAACGTGCTCGTGAGGGGTACTCCCGCCGACGTCGAAAAGGCGGTCAAGGACTGCGTGAGCGGCGGAGTGGATGCGGTATGGCCGGGCTGCGATATCTGGCCGACAGCCCCAAAGGAGAACATGGAGGCGCTGGTTCGCACGGTGAGAAGCATGCGAAGAGCTTAAAGGCAAGACTTCAGAGAAGGGAACACAAAATGGCAGACGAAGCAAAGCGACTCGAACTGCTCAAGAGACTGGCCGACGGAGTCCTCAAATTCGAAGAGGACGAGGTGGTAAAGGCCGCAAATGAAGTAATCGAACTCGGGCTTGATGCGTATGACGCCATTATGAACGGGCTGGCCAAAGGGATGGAGGAGGCGGGCCGCCTATGGGAAGAAGAGGAATACTTCGTGCCGGAACTGCTCTTGTGCGCGGACGCACTTTATTCGGGCCTAAGCATCCTGAGGCCCCACATGAAGATAGAAGACACGCAGAAGACGAAGGGGGTCGTGGTTATCGGCACCGTTCAGGGCGACGTGCATGATATCGGAAAAAATCTGGTAAAGATGATGTTCGAGGTCGCCGGCTTCGAGGTGCACGACTTGGGCAAGGACGTCCCGCTCGAGAGTTTCGTCGCGGAACAGCTCAAGACGAACGCCGAGCTTGTCTGTCTGTCGGCGATGATGACGACCTCCATGCTCGGCATGGAACGCGTGATCAAGCTGATTCGCGAAAGGAACCCGAATGTCAAGATCATGATCGGCGGCGCTCCGGTCACGGAGGAAATCGTTCACAAGTTCGGCGCGGACGGCACCGCCGACAGCGCCTCGAACGCGCTCAAGGAAGCTTTGAAGATGGTTTCATCCTTGAGGAAGATATGAAGGAAGATGTGATTGTCCGGAACCGAGTTAAACGGCGCGGTTGCATTGACAATTCTCGAGGTTGCGGCTATAATGAAAATGCAGCTTGCGGGGGTGGTGGAACTGGCAGACACACCAGCTTGAGGGGCTGACGGGAATTGCTCCCGTGGGGGTTCAAGTCCCCCTCCCCGCACCGCCGTCCGAGATTTTTTCGGGCGGCTTTTTCATTCCAGTTATCTTTCTGCTTCGACGAGTCCACCGTCTCGGGCGAGACGTGCTGGCCTCCATTTTGTAATTTGTTCCCTGGTGCGTGTTGGAAATAGGAAACAAGCAACACGTCGGCGCCCCCTCCCCTATTGATAATTCCCAAAATCTGATATAGAATTACCGTCGTGTGAGAATGCAGATGGAATGCTTGTTTCTAATAAGGAAGGTTTGGCATGGAGCGGACACGCCAAGATGAAACGGAAAGAACGGTAACGATATCGCCTTCGCCATGGCCGGTCATAGACGACGAGATCATCCAATCGGTAGTCAGAGTCCTCAAGGAAGAGTCGCTTTCGCCGGTAATGCAGGTCGGCGTGATCAAGGATTTCGAGGACGATTTTGCCCGGTATCAGGGCCGCAAGTTTGCGTTTGCGGTCAGCAGCGGTACGGCAGCGCTTGACACCGCGCTTCACGTGTGCGGAGTGGGTCCGGGCGACGAGGTCATCGTCTCACCCTACACATGGGGCGCGACCGTCGGCTGCATCCTCCACAACAACGCCATCCCCATCTTTGCCGACATAGACCCCCAGACATTTAACATGCGTCCGGATGAGATCAGGAAGAATATCACGAGCCGCACCAAGGCGATCGTGTGCGTTCACATTTACGGTCACCCATGCGACATGGAGCCCATTATGCGATTAGCGCGAGAATATGGGCTTCGGGTAATCGAGGACTGCGCGCAGGCGCACGGAGCGACCTATAAAGGCGCGAAAGTCGGCAGCCTGGGCGATGTCGGCTGCTTCAGCATACAGGCCTCGAAGAACCTGATCGGTGGAGAAGGCGGCATCCTGGTGTTCGACGACGAATCGCTCTTTGACGAGGTCGTAAGCTGGGCCTCGCATCCGATGCGCCAGTTTCAGGAACTGCAGGACAGTCCGCTCGGCAGGTACATCGACAGTATCGCGCCGAATTTCCGGATGCATCCGGTTTCGGCTGCGATTGCAGGTGTCCAGCTCAAACGGCTTGACAAATGGGTCGCGCAGCGTCAGGAAAACCTTGCATACCTCACGCGACAGTTGGCGGACATACCCGGCATCAGGCCGACCTATGTGGCGCCCGACTGCACACATGCGGTCCACATGATACCACTGATCTATAAGGCTGACGAACTTAACAGTGTCCCACTGGAGACTTTCCGCAATGCGCTCGCGCTCGAGGGGCTGGAGACCACGAGTTACGTGAGGGTTCCAATTCACCTCAGGCCGCGCATGCAGGAGCGCCGCTTCTGGGGAAAGGGCTGTCCGTGGAGTTGCAGCCATGCGGCCCGCCAGGTGGAATATCAGCCGGGTGATTGTCCCGTAGCTGAACGGCGCTGCTCGAGCGAGGAACTGGTGCTCCCAAGCATCGGGTTCCACGTTCCGTGCCGGGATTATCTCGACCAGATAGCCGCCGCATTCAAGAAGACGGCCAATCGCGCCCTCGCAGGCGGGCTGTAATCGCATCATATTTCCAATTGACCTGCCGTCTGCGCCCCCGTATAATGAATCATGCTTCTTATGAGATAAGTGTCTCCGACTCCAATTGCAATTCAAGAAGGAGGCAAGCGATATGGCGCTCAGAACTCCGGAGCAATACAGGCAGAGCCTGCGTGACGGCAGGCGCGTTTTCATTTTGGGCGAGAAAGTCGACGACGTGACTACCCACCCGATTCTCAAGGTCGCCGTCGAGACCGTGGCGCAGGATTTTGTGCTGACCGAGGTGGAGGACCCTGCGGTTCGCACGTTATTCGTGGCGGAAGACGAGGAGACAGGCGAGCCGATAAGCCGATTCTTCAAGCCGCCCAGGGCCGTTGAGGACCTGGAGCGGCGCAGCCAGATGATTGCGCAATCCATCAGGCTGACGGGCGGGCTTCCGTTTGGTAAGGACGTGGGTACCGACTGCCTCAACGCCGTCATGGTGGTCGCCGACCAGATGGGAAACGAGGAGTACAAACAGCGGGCGAAGAATTTCCTGCGTTACCTCAAGAAGAACGACCTCGCCATGTGCGGAGCGGTGACCGACGCCAAGGGCGACCGAGGCAGGCCGCCGTCACGACAGAAGCATCCGGACTATTATCTGCATGTTGTCGACAAGCGAAAAGACGGCATCGTCGTGAAAGGCTGCAAGATGCACATCACGAGCGGGCCCGTGGCCAATGAGATCATCGTCACGCCGACGCGCCAAATGCGCGAGGATGAGGGCGACTACGCGCTCAGCTTCGCAGTCCCGGCCAATGCCGAGGGGATCACCATGATATGCAGGCCCGGCCGCGGCGAGCGCAGCCAGTATGAATTCCCCAACGATGTTCCGGTCCGCGCCCTGAGTGAGGCGATGATCGTGTTCGACAACGTGTTTATCCCATGGGAGCGGGTGTTCATGTGCGGCGAGTGGCAGTTCTCGATGCTGCTCGCTTACACATTCGCGAGTTTTCATCGGTTCACTGCGGTCAGCTACAAGATTCCCGTGGTGGAGATGCTGGCTGGCTGCGCAGTCGCAATGGCGGAGGCGAACGGCCTGGAAAAGATAGGCCATATACGAGGCAAGTTGGCCGAAATTGCCGCTTACGTTGAAACGCTGAAGGCGCTCACCCGCGCCGCGGCGAAAGACCCGATCATGTATGGCGAGATGGCCGTGCCCAACCCTCTCGTGACCAACATGGCCAAGCTTCATTTCGCTTCGAATTATCACAACTTCATCAAGTTAATCCAGGACATTTGCGGCGGCATTATCACAACCGCGCCGACATATAGGGACTGGATGAACCCGGCCACGCACGATTACATGGAACACTATCTCGGGGGATCCGAGCGGTTCACCACGGAACAGCGGCTCCGACTGATCGAGCAGGCTCATCGCGCAGTTGCCTCTGCCGAGCACGCGCACATGGAGATAACCACCGTCCATGCCGAAGGCTCGATGGAGGCTCAGAAGATGATGATACTGTTCGAGGCGCCGCTCCAGCAGTACGCGACGATGGCGAAACGGATGGCGGGCGTGGAGGCGTGAGACGGCCGGTGGCCCTTGAGTTTTGGCAGCCTCTTCTCTATAATATAGGCAAACTGTAGGGCCTTATGGAATAAGGATTTGCGAAGATTCTGACAGATGAAGGGAGCGATACTGAAATGGCTAGCGGCGGCATTCACACTGTTGTTCGGCCGCCTGTCGCCCGGCACGGCAGCGAAAGTGGGCATCGTGCTGGGAGACATCGCATATTTTGTGGACAGGCGTCATCGGAGTGTGGCCTGCAAGAACCTGCGCCTGGCCTTCGGAGACGCCCTCTCCAAGAGCCAGATAAGGGAAATCACTCGCGCCGTCTTTCGCAATATGGGCCAGACAGTGGTAGAATTCCTGCAGATACCGGCGCTCTCACCCGAAAAAGCCATGGCCATCATCTCGCCGGAACATCGCGAGCGGTTGGACGAGTGCCTGAAATCGGGAAAAGGGGTAGTGCTGGTCGCTTCCCACTTCGGCAACTGGGAATTAATGGCGGCGGCAGGGGCGATGGTTGGATACCCGATTTCTGCGGTGGCGCGTCCGCTCGACGACCCCGACCTCGAACGGATAGTACGTAAAATCAGGGAATCCTCCGGCCTGAAGGTGATCGAACGTCGTTCGGCCTATCGAGTGGTAAAACGCTTGAAGCAAAACGAGATCGTGGGAATACTTGCCGATCAGAACACGCGCAGAGGGAATGTGTTCGTGGACTTCTTTGGGATGAAGGCGGCGACCACGGCCGGCCCTGCGATGCTTGCCCTGAGGACGGGCGCCGCACTCGTGCCCGTGTTCATGCTGCGGGAAGGACCGGGCAAGCACAGGCTTATAATCGAGCGCCCCATCGAGGTCACTCGCACCGACGATATGGAAGCTGACGCACTTGCCATTACGCAGAAATGTGCGAACACCCTGGAAGACTACATCCGCAGGTACCCCTCGCAATGGTTCTGGGTGCATCGAAGGTGGCGTACGCGGCCCCACGGTGAACAACCAATATACTGAAACCGAAATGACCAAACGAAAAGATTACAAACCGGCGGACCTCACGAGCATCCATACTCACAGCATTCATGATCGCAAGACCAAGGTATCGGTCAGGCAATTTGCTGGAGTGCCCGAAGCCAACGCCGCCTGCAGCGATTTTCTCTCGTCGCTTCCCGACGTGTTCGCGGCGTCTGTTCTGAGGAGTGTGGTCAAGGGAATTGTTGCCGCTCGAAAGAAAAACAGGCCGGTTGTGGCTGCGATCGGCGGCCATGTGGTCAAGTGCGGGCTCGGACCTGTACTGATAGACCTGCTGCAGAGGGGATTCATCACGGCGGTCGCTATGCACGGAGCAACGGCGATCCATGATTATGAGATTTCGCTTGTGGGATGCACCTCAGAGGACGTGGCCGCGACGCTCAAGGACGGCTCGTTCGGGATGGCGCGGGAGACGCCGGAGGCATTCACGCGGGCGGCAAACCTTGCCGCGAAGGAAGACATCGGCCTGGGCAGCGCGCTGGGCAAGGTCATACTGTCGGGAAACAGCGAGTATGCCCAATATAGCGTTTTGGCCGCCGCAGCGGAGCTTGGGCTGCCGGCCATCGTGGCGCTGGCGCTTGGAACCGACACTGTGTGCATGCATCCGAGCTATCAGCCCGAGGAACTGGCTGCCGCCAGCCACCGCGATTTTCGAACGCTCATCTCGATTGTCGCCGACCTCGCCGGCGGAGTATGGATGAACATCGGCTCGGCGGTCGTGTTGCCCGAGGTGTTCCTCAAAGCGCTTACCGCCGCCCGCAATCTGGGCGGTAACGCGGGGAAGTTCATCACCGTCAATCTCGACATGCACCAGCATTACCGCCCGAACACGAATGTCGTCGGCAGGCCGACCAAACAGGGGTATTCCATAACGGGCCATCACGAAATCATGCTGCCGCTCTTGCGCATGGGGATTCTGTGCGAGGCAGGAGGCAGGAAGGTATGAAAGACCCTTTCTTGCAGCGCCTCGAGACGGCCCGTTCCCCGGCCATCATGGTAGTCGGCGACCTGATGCTCGACCTGTATGTGTGGGGAAGCGTCGAGCGGGTCTCTCCCGAAGCCCCGGTGCAGGTGCTCAAGGTGGAATCGGAAGAGCCGCGCCCCGGGGGCGCGGGCAATGTGGCCGCGAATCTTGCCGCGCTTGGAGCGCGCGTCTTCTGTTGCGGGGCCGTCGGCGACGATATGAACGGCCGCCAGCTTTTTCGTCTGCTCAAGAATCTCAAAATCGATACCTCCGCCGTAGTCAAGGACAAAACCAGGCCGACGACAGTCAAGACGCGCATGATTGCCCACAGCCAGCAACTCCTGCGAGTGGACAGAGAAACTGTGATGGGCCTCGACGACAGTCTCCAAACGGCCATGCTCAAATGCATCACCGACCTCCTCCCGAATTGTGACGCGGTGCTGCTATCGGACTATGGTAAAGGTGCAATCCCCGACTCTCTCATCGGCCGGGTCATCGCGGCCTGTAACGAACGTGGGAAGCCCGTGCTTGTCGATCCGGCGCGCCAGCGGGATTATAGATGCTACAGGGGATGCACGGTCTTGAAGCCGAACAAACTCGAGGCATCCGAGGCTTCGGGCATCGATATTAGCGACGGGACCTCGCTCAAACAGGCGGGCAACCGGCTCCGAAAAATGACCGGCACGCGTTATGTCGTCATCACGCAGGGAGCGGACGGCCTGACGATTTTCGGAAAGACGGACGAGCCGATCCATATCGCGGGTCTAGCCAGGCCGGTGTTCGACATAACCGGCGCGGGGGACACTGTACTCAGTCTGTTGGGATACATGCTCGCTGTCGGAGGAACCATCGAAGAGGCCGCCCACATCGCCAATGTGGCCGCATCAATAGTCGTCGGAAAGGTCGGGGCCGCGCCGGTGACAAAGGCCGAGATCATCCGCGAACTGCTCGGCCTGCGCCACATCGCTTCCCACAAGGTGAAGTCGTTCGAGGAGATCGCGAATATCTGCAAGGAGCATCGCCGGCGTCGCCAGAAAATCGTATTCACAAACGGCTGCTTCGACCTGCTTCATGTGGGACACGTTAAACTGTTCCAGTTCGCGAAGAAGAACGGCGAAATCCTCGTCGTCGGCCTCAATTCGGACGGTTCAGTGCGGAAGTTGAAAGGCGCGGGCAGGCCGGTGCTCAATCAGGATGAACGCGCGTTCATACTTTCGGCTATCGAGCAGGTGGATTACATAGTGATATTCGGAGAGGACACGCCGCTGAAACTGATTCGTGCCGTCAGACCGGATGTCCTTGTAAAGGGGGCCGATTATACAAAGGACACCGTCGTAGGCCGCGATTTCGTGGAAACATACGGCGGCCGGGTGGAGCTTGCGCCGCTGGTGGAAGGCTCATCGAGCACTGGCATCATGTCGCGCATCATCAACGGCAAGCGGCGGAAATAGCGAGATACTGGATGTCACACGCAGGCAAGCGGGACGGCATAGCGGTCTTCCTCGACCGCGACGGCACCATCAACGAAGAATGCGGCTATCTGAATCACGTGGACCGGCTCAGGCTGATCGATGGCGCGGCGGACGCGGTCAAGCTGTTTAACCAACACGGACTTAAGACGATCATCGTCTCGAACCAGTCGGGCGTCGCGCGCGGATACTTTCCCGAAACCATGCTGAACGCATTACATGAGAAGCTCCGGGGACTCCTGGAGGAGCGGGGCGCCAAATTGGATGCGGTCTATTACTGCCCGCATCATCCGAGCGCAGGCGAGCCTCCATATCGGCAGAGCTGCGATTGCCGAAAACCAAACCTCGGCATGATCCGTCGGGCCGAAAAGCAGTTTTCAGTGGTTCCCCGGCTTTCCTATATGGTCGGCGACAAGCTGAGCGATGTCGAGTTCGGAAGGAATGCCGGCTGCAAAGCCATCCTTGTGCTGACCGGCTATGGCAAGGGCGAATGGGAGTATAACAGGAGCAAGTACAGCGCAAACCCCGACTATGTTGCCCGCGATGTCCTCGACGCAGCCCAATGGATTATCAATGATGTAATTTCCGGCCAGCCGAAGCTATGAAGGTTCTGTTCATATATCCCAATCTGAATTGTCAGGTCGGCTTCAATTACGGGGTCGCCTTCCTCTCGGCGTGTCTGAAACAACACGGACACACAACCGCGCTCATCAACATGAACGAGCAGATGGGGTCTGAATTCGACATGGAGGACGTGAGGCGCGAGATCGAGGCGTTCAGGCCGGACCTGATCGGGTTCTCCGTTGTCACAAACCAGTACCGCTTCGCGCGCGAACTTGCGCGTGACATAAAGAGGTATTGCCGCGCGCCAATCGTGTGCGGCGGAATCCATCCCACCATGGACCCCGAGGGCGTGCTAAAGGAGGACTGCTTCGATTTTGTGTGCGTCGGCGAGGGCGAGCAGGCGATAGTGGAACTGGCCGACGCCCTCGAGCGCGGCATGCCGACGACCGAAATACGGAACATCTGGCTCAAACGCAACGGCGAGACCATTCGCAACAAGGTCCGCCCGTTCGTCCCGCTTGAATCGCTGCCTCAGAAAGACTACGAGATATTCGACTTCCAGAAGATGATCGACCTGAAGAACGGATGGGTCGGCATCATGAGTTCACGCGGCTGCCCATTCAACTGCTCGTATTGCTTCAACCACCGGCTGAGGGAACTTTACCAACGGGATTTGAGCTGTCCGGCCTCGAAGCTGAACTACATCCGGCATCATCCGGTGAGCGAGGTCATTGAAGAAATCGAGATGCTCATGTCGAAGTACAGAAACATCGAGACCATAATCTTCGATGACGACCTTTTCACGCTGAACAAGGATTATTTGAAGGAATTCTGCAAAGAATACAGCGCCCGGCTCAAGGTTCCCTTTGTCTGCAACGCGCATGTGAAGGCATTCGACGAGGAACGAGCCGGATACCTGAAAGAGGCGGGCTGCCGCATCGTCAAGTTCGGTCTTGAGAGCGGCAGTGAGCGCGTGAGAAGCGAGATACTGAACCGGCGCATGTCGAACGACGACATTGCGCACGCGTTCGCCATCGCGGAGAAGTTCGGATTCCACACCTCCGCCTTCGTGATCATAGGGTTTCCTCACGAGACTATGGCCGAGATTTTTGAGACCATTGATCTGCTTGCCCGCATAAGGCCGGGGCGATTCCGCTGGTCTGTATTCTTCCCTTACGTGAACACGAAGGCGTATGAGATCGCGCGCGAGGGCGGTTTTATCGATTTCGAAAAGCTGGAAAACTTGACAAATTTCACGGATGAATCGGCTCTCGACTTCGGGTCAGAGCACAACTGGTTCATCAGGAAACTCCGAACCACGTTCCCCTGGCACGTGAACGCACGGGCAGGCTTTCCCAGTTCTTCCGTATATGAAGGGCTGCTCGAGCAGGCCGACAAGATCGCGCCCGAAGACTGGCCCGAGGCTGAGCGTGGCCTGGTCCGGCTTGATGAGGAAGTTTCGCGCATGCTCTCGCTCGCGAGAGAGCCGCATTACAGCTACAAATACAACCTTTTCACAGCGGTGAGGAGCTATTAATCCCCAAGACTACAGGGCGTCTCGCCCAGATTTTCGATTGACAGGAAGTATGGATTCCCGCTTGCGCGGGAATGACAAGAATTCTGGTTTCTCCCGTATGTCATTCCCCGGCTTGACCGGGGAATCCATAAAAACCCACTTGCACAAAGGCGCCTATAAACGCATCCTCGTTCGTCTGCCCAACTGGGTGGGCGACGTCGTGATGGCTACGCCCGCGCTGCGCTGCCTGCGCCAGCATTTTTCCGATGCCCGAATCGACCTCACCCTTGTTCCCTACGTGCGCAAGATAGTCGAGAGAGCGCCATGGTTTGATGGAATCATCGAGTACGCGCGAGGCCGTGAACACAAGGGGATCGTCGGAGCACTCAGATACGCTCGCCACCTCCGAGAGAACCGCTACGACCTGGCGGTGATCATGCCCAACTCCTTCAGTTCCGCGCTCCTTGCGCTTTTCTCCGGCGCAAAGAACAGGATAGGATACGATCGAGAAGGGCGCGGCTTCCTGCTGACGCATCCGGTCCCACCTCCAATGGAAAATGGGAAGCGTGTTCCACTCCCGATGGTTGATTACTATCTGAAACTCTGCGAGGAATTGGGTGCGTTTCCACATTC
>CAZEBC010000068.1:9598-17757 GCA_964510165.1 uncultured bacterium | reverse complement strand
ACTGAATGCTTCCGCCTCCCATGACCACAATCTTCTTCTTGAATGATTTCGGCGTGTGTTTTTTCATGAAAAGCCAACCTTCTTTCTTTCTGCATGTATCCGCATTCGTGGACGATTCACAAGCCGCCTCACAAGGAAATCTTCTCGGCAACACCCTGCGAAGAATTCTATTCTACCCGAACCCAATTCGGGCAATCAAGGCGCGCTCCCGCCCAGCATGATACTACGCGTAACACTCAAATCAGGCCTTTTCGGCGGAGCCGAAGACCTCGATGTAGTGCTCAACGACTTCCTGCATCACCTGGCAGGTGGCGTACTGGAGTTGAAAATAGTGCTTGAGGTCGGGCCGCGCAAGTTCGGCCCGCATGGTCTCGAGCGCGGCGTCGGCGAGATGGGTGTAGATGTTGATTTTCGCGATGCCTCGGCGGATGGCTTCGCGGAAATCCTTGTCGCTCACGCCCGACCCGCCGTGCAGCACAAGCGGCGTCTCGATGGCGGCCCTGATCTCGCTCAGCCTCTCAAAATCCAGCTTGGGCACTCCTTTGTAGCGGCCATGCGCGGTCCCGAAGGCCACCGCGACGGCGTCTACGCCCGTCTGTTCGACGTACGTCCGCGCTTCCTCCGGCTTCGTGAACGTGGCCGACACCGCCGAATAATCGGCATAATCTTCGCCCATTCCGACGTGTCCGATCTCGCCCTCGACGCCAACCTCGACGGCATGTGCGGCCTCAACCACGCGGCGCGTCTCGCGCACGTTGTCGTCAAACGGCAAGGAAGACGAATCGAGCATTACGTCGGTGTAGCCTGCGCGGATGCATTCA
Organism: uncultured bacterium; assembly: GCA_964510165.1. GTDB lineage: Bacteria > Abyssobacteria > SURF-5 > SURF-5 > SURF-5 > CAZEBC01. The sequence continues at coordinate 16,936 of CAZEBC010000068.1, read as the reverse complement.
AGCGCCTGCGCGAACGAGACGCCGTGGTCGAGCGTGACCGCGATGGGAACCTGCGCGTCCCGCGCGAGTTCGCGCAGCATCGCCATGATGGCGCGCGGCTGGAGAAAGATCGGCCCAAGTATGACGGGCGACTTCCGGCTCTCGGCGGCGCGCACGATAGCCATGAGGCCGTCAATGTTATGAAAGTTGAACTGGCCGACCGCGTAGCCTTCGCGTTGGGCCTTCTTGAGGAGCGGGATCATCGAACTGAGGGGCATGTGTCATCTCCGGGCTTTGACGTTGGGTGTTCTCATTCAGGTTGCGCGTGGTTTCGCAGAAACTCCTCCACCTGCGCGAGCGTGGGAATGCCCGCCCATCCTGTCTGGGTGGTGCACATGATAGCGCCTGCCGCGTTCGCGAACCGAAGCGTCCGCTCAAGGCGCCATCCTTTCAGATGGCCATAGATGTATGCGCCGTGGAAGACGTCGCCCGCTCCCGTGGTGTCAACCACCGTCACTCTGAAGCCGGACGAGCGCGCGGCTTCGGTTGACGTGACGGCGAGGCTTCCTTCCTCTCCGAGCGTGACGACGACAAGGTCGAGCCGATAACCTTCGAGGAGTCTCTTGCCGGCCTCAAGCGGGTCCTCGCGCTCAGCGAGGCCGCACATGATCTCGCGCGAGGAGATGAAGATGTTCCCCGTCGTCAGCAATTCCTCGAGGCCGGGATAGGGCGCATTCGCCTCGATCGATATCGGAACTCTTGCTTTCTTGGCGACATCACACGCGGCGAAAACGGCGGGAGTGGCGATATCCACATGAAGCAGGCGCGCGGACGTGACGGCCCCGGGCTCGATGCAATCAGCGGGCACAGTGAACGAACAGCCCGGGAAATACGCGATCGAGCGTCTGCCGCTCATACTGTCGACCATCACGAAGCTGAACGGGGAGCTTTCGCCTTTGGCGACGCGCACCGAGCTTACATCAATGCCCTCGGCGCGCAGGCCCTCGAGCGTGAAGCGGCCATTGTCGTCATCGCCGAGCATTCCCATGTACTTCGTACGCATGCCGAGCCGCTGGAGCGTCGCGAGCGCCGTTGACACGGTTCCGCCCATCTGCCTGCGAAAATCGAGCATCAACACGTTTTCGTCTATTCTTGGAATGCTGGTGACTGTCGCGTTGAGATCAAGACATGCGATCCCGACGCCCACCACGTCAAACGGCATGTCGCTGTGCTTCCTGCTCTGTGCTCCAGTCGCGTGCTTTTCCCTCACCCCAACCCTCTCCCACCGGGAGAGGGCGACCGAAATGCAGGCTGGAAGCCCGCGCTATGCCAACCCTCTCTCTGGGAGAGGACACATTCTTATGACCCTCCCCTACCGGGAGAGGGACCATTCATGTTGACCCCCTCCCACCGGGAGAGGGCAGGGTGAGAGTCTTGGTTGCGGTTCCTTCGTGCTCTAATGCACACCTTCGGTTTCTTGAATTTGCGCGTGAATTTTCAGCGGAAGATGTATGGGCATAACGCTCCTAAGAGGAACGAGGCCATCCCTCTTTGCGTGAGGCGCTTCAAGAATGGAGCCGGGCACGTCCGCGGGCGGCGTGCCCGGCGCGCATTTCTATATTTGCGGAGGCGTAACCACGCTTATCAGCTTCGCGGTTTCCTTGCTGGCGTTGCGCCACATGAAGGGCGTTCCCGCAGCGAGATACACGCTGTCGCCGGCTCCGAGCTTGTAGGTTTCGTCTCCGGCAGTTACCTCGACTTTTCCGTCAAGCACAAAGAGGAACTGTTCGCCATAGTGGGAAATGGGTTTGGGCCCGGTTGAATAACCGGAGGGCGCGGTTATGCTGATGGGCTCCATCTTCTTTGAGGCCACGTTGGTCGTGAGGTATTCCGTGACGGAGTCGCCCTCCGTGTAGAATCTCTTGCCTTCACCCTTGCGAACGACCGAGGCCTGGGCCTGCTCGATAGAGGTGAACAGGTCGTGCAGTTTCAGCCCGAGCGACGACACCATCTTCATCAGAGAAGTAAGCGAAGGTGAAACGGAGCCCGTCTCCACACGAGAAATGAGCGCCTTTGAATAACCGCACTTATTTGACAATTCCTCCAAGGTCATGCCTTGAGAGACCCTTATGCGTTTGAGTTCTTTCCCGATGTCCATCTTGCTTCGTATCTCCTTTCTTGCTGGCTCGATTGCCTATCGTCAATCATCAATAGTACGGCGGATAGGTGACTGCAAGCGAGACAGTTTTCCCCTTTCCCAATCCCCTGTACACATGGGGAGTGATCGATTTGAAATAGATGCTGTCGCCCTTGTTCAACACATGCCTTTTCTGACCCACGCGAACCTCGGCCTTGCCCTCCAGCACTACGAGAAACTCTTCTCCGTTATGCGGAACGGCCCCCCTCCATGCCTGGTTCTCATTGAGCAGCGACACCAGAAGCGGCTGCATCGTTTTGTTCGAAATAGAGCCTGTGAGAAATTCTATTTCACATTGTCCGTCGGACAACGTGAACTTTTCTCTGTCATCCTTCTTCAGGATCACGGGTTCATCAACCTCGACCGAGGCGAACACGTCATACAGCTTCAGGCCGAGCGCTTCCGATATCTTCGTGAGCGATTCGATCGAGGGCGACACGCTGTTGTTCTCAACCCTCGACAGCAAGGCCTTGGAATACGCACACTTCGAGGAAAGGTCCTCCAGGGTCAATCCCTGCGACAGCCTTGCCCTCTTCAGTATGCTACCCATTCTCAACATGTCTGTTTCCCCCTTCTTGCCCACTGGAAGCCGACTTATGGGGGCGGAAGCACGCTGACGACCAGGGCAGACGCCTTCACCCTGCCGGCATTCCGCCATTTATGCGGAATGGCCGAGAACACGTAGATGCTGTCGCCCTCGCTGAGTTCGATGTTCACCTCTCCGACCGATGCCTCCAGTGTCCCCTTCAGCACGTGCCACCATTCCTCGCCTCCCTGGCCGGTCTTTTCTTCTTTGGTGGCGAAGCCGGGTTCGAATGTCTTGACAGCAACCTGCATCTTCCGGTCATCCTCGAATATGCTCTCGGTCTTCAGCTTTCCGCCCGCTGTCGTCGCAGCGCTCCGGTTCGCTTTCTTGACAACCGATGCTCCTCCATCTTCCACTGCCGCGAAAAGCTCATTCAGTTTGATCTTCAGAGAAGAGGAAATCTTTACAAGCGAACTAATGGAGGGGGATACGGAGTCATTCTCGATTCGGGAGATGAGCGCCTTCGAGTACCCGGTCTTTCCGGCGACGTCCTGCAACGTCAAACCCTGCTCCATTCTCAATCTTTTCAGTTTTTCACCCAGGGTCATATAGTCCTCCGCTCGATTACGTCCGATCAGGCCCTTATTGAGCGCCCGATCTCGTTACCCGGACATCTCTCACTTCATTATTCCCCCGAGTTTCCGGGGAATGCTCTGCGACTTCCCCTCCCTCGAAATCCTCTCTCAGCCTCCCCGTTCTGCACCGCTCCCTCAGGCAGAGAGTTACTTCCTGCATGCAACAGGGAAATATCTCCGTCACGATTTATGCGGGCAGCAGTCACTCCTTTCTACAGGCGGGGAGGGGTAACCACGCAGAACGCTATGGCCTTACCCCTTCCGACGTTCTTAAAGCTGTGAGGAACCGATGTCTTGAAGTAGGCGCAGTCGCCTTCCTCCAGCACATATGATTTTTCACCAAGCGTAAGTTCGGTCCGACCCGACAACTGCATCGTCCATATCTCGCCGTTGTGTCCGCCCAGTTCGCCGCCCGCGGCCGCCCCGCGTTCGATCGTCAGAAGCAACGGCTCAATCTTTTTCTCGCCGGTCTGCACCGTCAAGAACTCGACTTCTGCCTTACCCCCGTCCATCTTTACCTTCTTGCGATCGGACTTGTGCACCACAGTCGGCTCGGCGTCTTTTGCGGGAAGGAACAAATCATGCGGTTTCACGTCGAGCGCCGAAGCGATCTTCAGCAACGAGCTGATCGACGGCGAAACATTCCCGTTCTCGATACGGGATATGAGGGCCTTCGAATAGCCCGACTTGGCGGCCACATCCTTCAATGTGTAGCACTTTTCCAGACGAACCTTTTTCAAACGTTCCCCGATGTTTACATCCATATCGTTTCTCCTTCTTTCCTCACGTTACGCCATCTGCCCCCGACACCGACTCGACGCTCGATGATATCCGGACTCTGCGCTGTCTCCGCTCCCCAATGCGGATGACCCGCGCCTGGTGTGCGGGTTTGCGATTGCGAGGGACACGTCCACCCTCCGCTCAGCACGGCCCCAAGAAACAGACTTCACCTTTCCCGATGCCAGACGGATGATGTAAACGTAACTATCCTTATCTAATCGTAACATACGGAAACGCGCTTGTCAACCAAAAGTTGACTGACTGTAGAATGTTACTTTAATGCAACGAAGACCAAAGTGCGACTTAGTTTCGGCCCAGAAAAGCGCCGCCCGATTCGGCCCGCCGAAGGTCCCCTGAACGCCTCCCAAAACGCCCCCCGGCCCGCTCCACTGGATGCCCTTCATCCTCCAGGAACGGCTCGGGGGGTGGCTGAAATCGTGATCAAAAGCGGTCACTCAGGCCGCATTCGCCCGCAAAAGGGGCACTGCTCCTCCCGGCCCTTACCGTGTTAGAGCAGGCCTAGCCAGCAGCGTGAGCGCGGAACTGATCGCGAACACACATATCAGCAGCCCAAACACGCCCGCATAGGAGGCGGTCCCATCATAGATTCTCGCGGCGCCCACCTGTCCGATTGCGGCGCCCAGCGTGAATGCGATACCCATGATACCGAGCAATTTGCTGAAAGCGCGCAACCCGAAATTCTCGGCCAGCAACAGCGGATAGACCACGGCGCTTCCTCCCATTCCCAATCCGTACAAGAGGATGAAGGCATAGAGGATGGACGCGCTGTTCAGGTTGAACAGAAGCAGTGCGGCGCATATCATGATGATGTAGAGGCCGAAAAGCACGTATCGCTTCGAGAACCGTTCGGCGACATATCCGCCGAGGAAGCGACCGACAACGCTCACAATAAGGAAATCGCGTATCGTGCGGGAGCCGATCAGCATGGCCGCGTCGGTTCCCTTGGCGGCGCCGAACGGGGAGCCAGTCACTATCGCGACAATGTGCAGGGTCACAATCGAAGTACCCAATATCATGAAGAAATTGATCCCAAACATCGACCAAAAGGAAACCGTACGCACCGCCTCCGGAACGGTCAATCCCGACCCGAGCGGGCCCGCAAGGCTCACTTGAGGTTCGGCCGCTCCTCCGTTGGTGGAATGGTCATCAACCGCGCCATCCGGCAAGAGCCCCATCGACTCAGGAGACGGTCGCATGACCAAGAACGCAAGCGGAGTGACAATCGCAATGATCGTGACCCCGAAAAATGCAAATGCCCCTTGCCACTGCAGTCTCTCGATCAAATCATGGGCAAGCGGCGCCCAGACGATTCCGCCGAAGGCGATGCCCATCATTATGATTCCCATCGCCCTGCCGCGTTTCTTAATGAACCAATGCGATATGACAGTCTGGTTGGGAATCAAGGTAGTGGCCGAAAGACCGACTCCCACCAGCACCGCAATCGCGTAGAGATGCCATACCTGAGTGGACCTGCTTAGGAGCAGATAGCCGGCCCCCACAACGATCGCGCCGAACCCCATGACTATTCGCGGGCCCCACGCGTGATAAAGCCAGCCTATGAGAGGAGTCGCGAAGCCCGCGACCAAGGCCATCAACGAGGCGTACAGCGCAATTTGCGTTCGCGAAGCTCCGAAGTAATTCTCCAGAGGCAGCATGAAGACCGAGAACGTGTAGAACCCGATTCCGGTGGTGATAAAAAGAATCACGAATGAGGCGGCCACGACATACCACCCGTAATAGACGCCGCGCCTGCCTTCGCGTGGAGCCAAGATACTTCCCCCCTTGTTCCAAGATGCAGCAGTCAAGCCGAACAGAGCGCGTCAATCCTACACGAATTTCCGGATTTAGTCAACATGTTGTTTCCGACGCGAGCGGTTGCGGGAAACGTCCAAACGAAGATCATGTCTGAAAGCTTCATTTCTTGTCTGCACAAGGTGACTTATATATAATGGCAATGGTCTTATGGAACGTGTAAACAAACAAGGCTTACATGTGTTGCAGGGAAGCGGCCAGGACCATGCTTCGAGCGTCCGAGCCGCAGTCGCTGTCATCTGCGCGAGCCTTCTCATTTACGTCGGCCTTCTCCTCTATCACATCAAGCCGTATGACTACAATCTGAGCAGCCTGATACGGATAGGCGCCGCGAATCCGTACTTCGACCCGTCGGCGCTGGAGACCGGCCTGGTTGTATTCAATGATCCCAATGACGGCGGCGACGGCTATGACGGTCAATTCTACTATTACATGGTGAAGAGCCTCTTGATGGGCGAGCGCGGCATCCCGAACGCGTTCAGGTACCAGAGAATCCTGTACCCGGTGCTGGCGTATGCCGGGGCAATGGGGCGAGTCGAGTGGCTGCCGGTCTCAATGGTTGTGATTAACCTTGCCGCGATAGCTCTCGGCGCCGCGCTGTTGTGGCTGATGGTCCGAGACCGTCTGGCGGTGGGATATCTCGCGCTCTACACCCTGAACATCGGATTCCTTATCGCCTTCTTCTACGATCTCGCGACACCGCTCTGCATCGGGCTAGTCGTGGCGGGCGCATATTTCTACAAACGCGAGCGGTGGTGGCTGGCGGCGGCGATGCTGGCGCTCTCGCTTCTTGCGCAGGAGAATGGGGCAGTGGTCGTGGCGGCGCTGTGCTTGTGGCTGGGCTGGAAGCGGAAATGGCGCGGCGCGTTCACGCTCGGAACGGCGTTCATCCCGTGGCTGGCATGGCAGCTCGTGATCTGGCGCCTGTATGGCGGACTCCCTCTCGTGATGTCGGGCAACCATTTGAGGTTCCCGTTCGTCGGGATGATTTCCTATATTGTTTCCTTCGAGCTTTCGGCGAATTGGATAGCAAGTCTTCGCGAGTTGAGCGTGTTTCCGTTCATGCTGTTCGTGATAATTCTGCTTGTCGCGAGCGCGATCGAGACGGCGAGAAGACCGAGTGACGTCATGCTTGTTGTGTTGCTTCATGCATTTATCGGAATCTGCTTCAATGAAGAACAGATATGGAGTTCAACCATAACGTCGCCGGCGCGGGCGCTTGCAGGCGTGTTCCCGTTCATCATCTTGTGTTATGCGAATCAGCGTTCCAGGACGCTCCGCCTCGTGATGATTTTCTGTGTGATTCTTGCGCTCGTTGGAATTGCGCGGATATTGCTCATGCCACCGCATCCATACCATGTGACGTAGCGCTTGCGCTCCGCAGATTC
>CAZEBC010000068.1:0-9498 GCA_964510165.1 uncultured bacterium | reverse complement strand
CCCCGCCTTCACGCTGACAGAACATAAGCCCGACTTTCTTGTTGCGCTTTCTCGGATGCGCCGTCACCGTGAAACCCGCCTCCCGCAGATATCTGTGCAAGCTCGAAGGGTTGAACATCGGGCTATCGGTGCTGATTTCATGATACTCGAGCGATATGCGGGAAATCCGCGACAGCAGCTCGCGAGGAGCCGAGAACAGGATTTCGTATTCCGCGCCTTCGCAGTCCATTTTCATCAGATCGCAATGCTTGACCTGATACGTCTCGAAGATATCCGCAAGAGAGAGCGCCGGAACGACGACGGCTTCATCCTGCCCGCCTCCTGCCCGTCGTCTGCCCGGCACGTATATGGTTGTCTCCTTGGTCTTCCCGTCGGTCACGGCGGCGTTAACGCACACGATGTGCGATAGCTGAGGGTGCGATAGATTCTTCACCATGAGTTCATAATGCTCAGGAAGCGGCTCGAAGGTGAGCACGCGTCGGGCGCGGGGCGCGGCGATAAACGCGAAGATTCCGATGTGTCCGCCGATATCAATCACGCAATCCAGGTCTGTGAGTCCGGCGCTAACGATGCCGTATTCGTCCTTCAAGTAGAGCCTGTGAAAGATGTGTCGGTCCCGGGCGCCGGACCGAAGATAGAATATGCGGCCATCCTTGAAGCGAAGCGGGACGAGCATGCCGGGCCGTGGATGGTTCCGTTCCTGGATGAAGGCCCACGGTTCGCGGAGAGTTCTTCTGAGGCGAAAGTAGTCGGAGATATCGGCAAGCTTCATACGTTGTTCCTGCGAGGCGCCCTTATTCCTGGGGTTTTCTCCGGAATTCAAACCTCAAGGGCGCGCCCGAAAAATCGAACTGCTTCCTCACCTGGTTTTCCAGGTAACGAGTATACGTCTTGTCCGGGATTCCCGCCCGGCTCATGAACAGGACAAACGTTGGAGGAGCGACGGTCGCCTGCGTGGCGTAGAGTAATCTGGATAGCGCGCCCTTCTTGATGCGAGGAAGATGTGCACGGAATATCTCGTGCATGAACTCGTTCAACTGGCTGGTGGGTATGCGTTTGAGATAGTTTTCGTAGACCGTCTTGACCTCATCGAATATCCGGTTAAGACGGAGTCCGGTCTTCGCGGAAATCGAGATGATGGGCACATACGAGAGGTTTGGCATCTTGCGGCGAATTGCGGCCGCGGCAGTATCGAAGGTGCGGTCATCCTTTTCGGCGATGTCCCATTTGTTTAAAGCGATAACTTGTGCGCGCCCCATCGAGTCGATATGATTGGCGATGCGGCGGTCCTGTTCGGTCATCGCCGGACTGACGCTTGCATCCACGAGAAGCACGGCCACCTCACAGCGGCGAATGCTGTCCAAAGCCCTGGTGACGCTGTAGCGCTCGATTCCCGGCGCGACCTTGCTGGGCTTTCTGAGGCCGGCAGTGTCAATAAGCACGTAGGATTCATCACCGCGCGTGAAATACACGTCAACGGAATCGCGGGTAGTGCCCGCCTTCTCATCAACAAGCACGCGCTCCTCCCGCAAGAGCGCGTTGACGAGCGACGATTTTCCGACGTTGGGCTGACCAACGATGGCGACTTTGATCGCCCCGGGGCGCTCCTCGGCGCGATGGTGTTCGGGGACAATCTGGGCAACCCGATCCAAGAGTTCGCCGATGCCGATGCCGTGCAGGGCCGAGATCGGATAGGGTTGGTCCAGGCCAAGCGAGTACATCTCGGCGGCGGCAAGAACGCGCTCTTGATTGTCGACCTTGTTGACGGCGAGCACGACCGGCTTGCCGCTTTTTCGGAGCATATCGGCGACGTCCTCGTCGCCGGGGATCACGCCGTCCATGGCGTCGGTAACGAAGATGATGCAGGCGGCATCGTGAACCGCTTTCAGAATCTGCTGGAGCACGCGACGTTCAATCGTGTCCCCGCCTCGGGCGACCAGACCGCCGGTATCAACGACCTCGAAGGCGCGGCCGTCCCATTCTACCTCGCCGTAGATGCGGTCACGCGTGACACCCGGCATGTCATCCACTATAGCGGTTCGCGTCCCTGTCAGGCGGTTGAACAGGGTGGACTTGCCGACATTGGGTCTGCCCACAATTGCGACAATGGGTTTCGCGAGGTTCTGATTTTTTGTCGGTTGTTCAGACATATTGTTTCTCAAACTTGTATGGCAACGGCACCTGGGCGGGCGCCCCTGCTTTGGTTGAACGACGAAGCGAAAGTCTCAGGCCGGTGCGCGCGTTGGACGAAACCGGTTCAGCAAGTGCTTGCCGGACCCGAGGGCCAGCTTGCGGAATAGTGCCGGGTTGAGCAACCGAAGCAAGATACTCCTGTAACTATCCTCACCCGAGACGGCCATATACAGCGCCTCGCGCAGTTTCGGGTCGCCTTGCGCGATGCGAAAGACGAAGTCGAACAACCCGAGGGAGCGGCTGACCCAGCACAGTCCGCGAACCAACAATCCGTAATGATAATCCTTTCTGAGGTCGGCGCAGCTCCGGGCGTATGACTCGAACGCCTTTCGCGAGAATCCGCGCTCGAAGATGGTATCGGCGGCGCGGATGCCCGTGATGACGGCGGTGTTGATCCCTTTTCCCTTGAACGGGCGCATCCAGCCGGTGGCGTCTCCCACGAGCACATAGCGGTGGCCGAAGGGGTTGACGGCAGGCGAGGTGGGGAAATATCCGGCGTAGAAATTGATGAGGTCGCGCTCGTAATCGGGCAGCAGCGTTTTTACCTGGGGCCTGTCGAGGAACCTATCCAAGTCCAGAGAGGTGATGCTTTTTCCCGCAATGTTGATGATGATGTGGTCTCCCTTGGGAGTCACCGCGCCGAATTCAACACGCGGTCCCGAAAGGAGGAAGGCGTGTATGGTGTTGCCGAGCGCGGACTCTATGAACGCGGGATCGGTGTGGATTTTGGTGATGAACGTCTTGAGGTATTTCTGCGGGCGCTCATAGGGATATGCCGACTTTGTCGCGTGTTCCCATCGGTCGAGCAGCGCTTCGTCAAGCCCGAAGGCGCCGACGACGGCATCAGCCCGCAAGTACTGGCTTTCGCTGTAAACCCTGACTTCATCGAGGTCGCGCGTATTCACAAACTCGATGCTGGTCACGCGGCTGCGGACCACCTCGGCGCCCGCCTCCTGCGCTTTTTTCAGCATGAGCCGGTCAAACATGACGCGCCTGACCGTGTATGTGGGTTCGAGGCCGTCGGGGTCGTGGAGCTGCACGCTGGCGTTGTCGCTATTGATGCGGTAGCACTCGATGCGCCTCTTGATCATCTCAGTCGGCAGCTCGACGCCCAATTCCTCGCGAAGGATTCTCTCGAGCGGAGGCGACAACACGCCCACGCATTGATTGTAATGTCGGTCAAAATCTTTCCCTTCGTAAATGACCACCCTGATGGGAATACCCGAGGCGCGGGCTCGGTTCAGAAGCCGGACCGCACAACTGGCGCCTGCGGGACCGCCGCCGATGACGGCGATTGTGTGGCCGGGCTTGAGGCGGAGCCGGTCTCCGAGCGCGCGGATACGCATGCGGCCGAGCTTTCGCTCGACGTAATCGTCCCATCCTTGCGCGGACCGGAAGAATGATTGACAGGCCTCGTACAGGAGCCTCAATTGTGCCGCCGGCTTGAACAGGTCCTTCAATATCTTTCTATAGGGCATGTCGCCCGTGAACATGCTCCAGAGCGAGTTTGAGAGAACCTGGCGCTGGCGGTCTCTGTGGGTGTGCTCCATCTCGGCGACGGCCAGATGGGCGCGTGAGAGCCGGGGTCCCGCTGCGACGGCGTTATGGATTGCGAACAGCATTTTTCCGCAACGGTTGTCGAATCCGAAGCGCTTCCTGCAGAGATGATGATAGCGCGCCAGGGCGTCCTCGGACACTCCGTAATCGAGGCAGGTCTTCGCTGCAAAGAGCGCGGTGAAATACGCGGACTCGATGCCGTTCTTGAGGTAACGGGCTTCACATGCGTCGCCAACCAGAAGAGCGCGGTCGCGATACGGCTTTCGGGCGGCGCCCGTCGGAAAGCGAGGATGGCAGTGACACGATATCGTCCAGTTTTCGGGAAGATACGGGCTGACGTCGGGGCGGCGCAGGACTTCCTCGAGGTGCGCCTTTTTCACGGCAGGCCCTATCGCGGTAACCGTGATGAAATCGCCCTTCGGCGTCAGCGCGACGAATTGGATCGTTTGCTCGCCAAGCGCGAACACATGGATGTGTTTATTGAACACGTTTTCGTTAAAGGCCGGATCGATAGCTATTTCCGCCTGGCAGGCGACCCATGTCTGAGGCGGGACATAATCCTTCATGAACCTGTGCCGCAAGCTGGTGTTGACCCCGAAGGCGCCGACCACCAGGTCGGCCTCGAGTTCTCCTGTCTGGGTGAACAGTCGGACTCGGTCACTGGGCTGCTTGGGCCAATCGACGCGAACCACCTTTTCCCGCATGAATCTGGCGCCGCGCGAGACCGCGTGGTCAAGAAGAAACTGATCGAAGCTGGTGATGCCCTGGGTCGAGGGGGAAGGGCTGTTGCCCCTGAAGACCGTGTAGATGGGGCGCTCATCCTGTCTGAGATGAACGTGCCGGCCGTGGGCGTGGAGCACGTAGCCCTCGATTTCCTGTCTGATCACGTGGGCGGGAAGCGGGATGCGCTCGCGCCTGAGGTGTTCGACCAGATGGTGCCCCAGCGCGCCAGCGCACATGTTGCAGCCCTTCGGACCGTAATCGAGGAAGGATTTTCGGTCGTAGATCGTGACGTCCATATCGATGCCGGCGCGCTTTCCGCGAGTCAGCATGAAATGAGCAAAGAAACTCCCTGCGGGGCCGCCGCCGATAATGGCGATTGTCGCTTTTTTGTCGAGCCTGAGCGTCACCGTTGCACCTGGTTCTTTCAGAACGTATTGATACTTATAATTTTACCATATCGGCACGTGCCCGTAAAGATGAAGCGGTTATGGTTCGGTTCGCTAACCACAGAGGCGCTGGGACACAGAGAAAGACCGGCGCTTGACCGTGGACGGCATGGACGATGCAGATCGGGGTCAGTAGCCGAGTTCGTGGATTCGTTGGTCATCGATGCCGAAGTGGTGGGCGATTTCGTGGACGACGGCGCTCTGGATTTGATAGACGAGTTCGGATTCGGTCTTGCAAAGGGCCTGTATCGGCTCCTGGAAGATGGTGATGCGATCGGGCAGGGCGCTGTAGCTTGTGCCTCGTTCGGTCAAGGGGACTCCTTCGTAAAGGGCGAGGAGGTCCCATTTGCTTTCGAGGTCCATATCCTCGATGGTTTCCTGTGAGGGCCATGCTTCGACGACCACGTAGACGTTGCTAAGGGCTTCGGCGATCTCTTCAGGGAGTTCGTCGAGCGCCTGTGCAACGACTTGTTCGAATTTTTTTGGTGGAATTTTCATGTGTGCTGCTCGCAATTTTCAGTAGTTTTACGGGCGCACGCCGTGCGCCCGTCCAGGGATCCTTGTCGCCGCGTTTCTTCCCTCACCCCAACCCTCTCCCGGAGGGAGAGGGTAATGGAATTGCAGGCTGGAAGCCTGCGCTACAAGCTTAAGTGAACAGCATTGAGCCCTGACCCCAAGTCTCATGCTCTGCCGTAGATTTCGGTCATTTCGCGCAGTTTGCGGGAGAGGGCTGGCGTGAGCTGGTCTGGGAGCATGCGCCAGCACCAGTTGCCCTCGCGGGTAGCGGGTCGGTTCATTCTGCCGCGTTCATCGAGTCCGAGCAGGTCTTGCATTGGGAAGAGAGCGGTATTTGCGACGGACATCATGACGAGGCGGATGAGTTCCCAGGGCAGATCATCGAGCGGGACTTCACGCCCGAGGTAGCTGAACAAGCGTTTCTTATCGTCGGGAGTGGCCTCGTTTTTGAACCAGCCCTTGACGGTGTTATTGTCATGGGTGCCGGTGTACGCGATGCAGTTCTTGACCAGGTTATGCGGGATGTACGGATTCTCGGGCATGCCCGGCCCGAAGGCGAACAGCAGGAGCTTCATGCCGGGGAAATCGAACATTTGCATGATCTCACGGACGTCGGAGGTAATGATGCCGAGGTCTTCGGCGATGATGGGCAGGCATGGGAATCTCCGTGTGAGATGTGAGAAAAAGTCTTTCGCGGGGGCCTCGATCCACCTGCCGTTGATCGCGGTTCGTTCGTAGGCGGGCACCTCCCAGAAGGCGACGAGACCGCGGAAATGGTCGATCCTCACGTAGTTGAAGAGCTTGAGGTTGTGGCCGATGCGACGGACCCACCAATCATAGCCGGTCTCTCTGAGGACGTCCCATCTGTAAATGGGGTTGCCCCAGAGCTGGCCGGTCTGACTGAAGTAGTCGGGTGGCACGCCCGCGCCGACGTAAGGCCTCTTGTTTTCATCGAGCTTGAACAGAGATGGATTGGTCCAGACGTCCACGCTGTCGTAATCCACATAAATGGGGATGTCGCCGAGAATCTGAATGCCGGCCGCGTTGCAGCGTTCCCTCAGGGAGGTCCATTGTTTCATGGAAACGAATTGCAGGAACTTGGCCATTTCTATGCGGTCTTCGAATTCCTTCGTGGCGCTTCGGACGGCGGATGGCTGTCTGTCACGAAGTTCGATGGGCCACTCGCCCCACATCTTGCCATTAAAGTGGGATTTGAGGGTGATAAAGAGCGCGAAATCGTCGAGCCAAGCGGAATGCTGCTGCGTGAAATCGTCGAACTCGTGATCGGGCTTCTTCCTTTGTTTAAATCGTTCGTATGCGCGCGCAAAGAGCTTTTCCTTGTAGGGGACGACGTTTGGGAAATCGACGTGGTCGGCCGGGAAGGCGGGCGGAGACTCGATATCCGAGGGACTGAGGAGGCCGTCCTGGGCGAGGAGTTCGGGGCTGATGAGCAGCGGATTGCAGGCGAAGGCGGAGGTGCTGTGATAGGGGGAATTGTAATGTATGAGGTCGGTGGGGTTCAACGGCAGGATTTGCCAAATGCTTTGTTTGGCATCCTTCAGGAAATCAACGAGACGAAAAGCGCCCGGCCCCATATCTCCAATGCCAAAGGGAGAGGGCAGAGATGTAACATGGATAAGGATTCCGCTGCCACGCTTCATAAGGTCACCTCGCTGGGTGTGTACCACTGGTTTGCATCGAGATCTCAGTATGTTACGATTATCACGGATTTTCCTGCAAAACGGGGAACCGAAAGTCTTGAACTTGCCGCCGGCGCGAGCCGGACCACAGTTGTTCGCTCACTTTGGCGAACTGGTCGAGCCATTCCGCTGTTTTCTCGCTGCCTTTCTCGGCCCTTTTCTGGAACTTTGGGTAAATGGGGGTTTTCGCGAGGCGGCTGATAGAAATGGGCGTGTATGCAGACGTAGCGTTCCATCGGCGCTAATCACCTCTGAGGAGAACAAGCTTCTTGCAGATTCCGAGGTGCGTCGGTTTGTCGAATATCATTTAGCATCCTCTTCCCTTTTGAGAAAAACGGCCGCCAGTGGCGGGAGCACAAGACTCAAGGAATGAGCACGCCCGTGACAGCCTATGGGAGATGCTTCAATCCCCTCAAGGTTTTCGCAACCGCTGCCGCCGTACTGCTCGGCGTCGCTGTTGGCGATCTCTTTCCAGATGCCTCCGGACGGGGCGCCGACGCGATAGTTATGACGGGGAACCGGGGTGAAATTGCATGCAATGAGGAGCGTATCCTCCGGCGCGCGCCCGTGCCGCAAGAAGCTTATGACGCTGTTCTCGGAGTCGCTGCAGTCGATCCAGGCAAACCCTTCGGGTCGGAAGTCAAGCTCGAAGAGCGCCGGCTCATTGCTGTAGAGGGAGTTCAGACGGCGCATCCATCTCTGTATGCCGGCATGCGGCTCGTGTTCGAGCAGATGCCAGTCGAGGCTGGTCTCGTGATACCACTCATTCCACTGGCCGAACTCGCCTCCCATGAAGAGAAGTTTCTTGCCCGGCTGGGCGTACATGAAGGCGAGCAGGAGTCTCAAGTTGGCGAACCGCCCCCATTCATCGCCCGCCATCTTGGCAAGAAGCGATCCTTTTCCGTGAACCACCTCATCGTGTGAGAGCGGCAGGACGAAGTTCTCGTGATACGCGTAGAGCATGCGGAAATTGAGGAGGTTGTGATGGTATTTACGATAGATGGGGTCCTTGGCCATATACTCGAGGGTATCATGCATCCAGCCCATGTCCCACTTCATTCCGAATCCGAGTCCGCCGAGATACGTGGGTCGTGAGACCATCGGCCATGCGGTGGATTCCTCAGCGATGGTCTGGATGCCGGGAGAGTGGCTGTAGACTTCGCGGTTGAAGCGCCGCAGAAACTGGATGGCCTCGATGTTTTCGCGCCCGCCGTATTGATTGGGAATCCATTCGCCCGGTCGCCGTGAGTAATCGAGGTAGAGCATGGAGGCGACGGCATCCACTCGGAGTCCGTCGGCATGGTAGACATCGAGCCAGAACTGGGCGCTGCTGATGAGAAAGCTTTGAACTTCAGTGCGGCCATAGTTGAATATGAAACTTTGCCAGTCGGGATGGACGCCCTTGCGTGGGTCGGCATGCTCATAGAGGTGGGTGCCATCGAAGTAGCTGAGGCCGTGCTCGTCGTTTGGGAAATGGGACGGCACCCAATCGAGTATCACCCCGATGTCATGCTGATGGAGACAGTCGACGAGATACATGAAATCCTGGGGCGTCCCGTATCGGCTTGTAGGCGCAAAATAGCCGAGGCACTGGTAGCCCCATGATCCATAGAAGGGGTGTTCCATGACGGGGAGAATCTCGACGTGGGTGAATCCCATGCGGTTCACATACTCGGCCAACTTGGGTGCGATCTCGCGATAGGTCAAGTGACGGCGGCCTTCTTCGGGGACCCGCATCCAGGAGCCGAGATGCACCTCATAAATGGCGATTGGCGCGTCGGAGGCATTCTTTTTCTTCTGGTTCTTCATCCACTCCTTGTCTTTCCAGTCGTACCATAAGTCCCACACGACGGAGGCGGTCTCGGGCGAGACTTGGGTGAAGAAGCCAAACGGGTCGGCCTTGTCGACACGATACCCGTTGTGGTGCGAGGCGATATGATATTTGTACAGCGCGCCTTTAGCGACGCCGGGGACGAATCCTTCCCAGATGCCCGACTGCGCCCGTGGGCGGAGCGGATGGCTGGCCTTGTTCCAATCGTTAAACTCGCCCATCACGCAGACTTGGCAGGCATTGGGAGCCCAGACCGCGAAATAGGTTCCCTCGATGCCTTCCCTGACGAGCGGATGCGCGCCGAGTTTCTCATAGAGGCGGAAGTGGCTGCCCTGGTTGAAGAGGTAGATATCGTCATCCGTGAGAAGCGAGACATCGTACAGAACGGCGGCTTCCGGTGTGGTTTCGACTGGTTGCTGCGTCGAGACCTCCTGGTCACATTCTGGTGTCGCAGTGAGCCTGCCTTTTTTGGTCTGCATGCGTTAACTCCTGTGGAACCGGTTGGGATATCGGCAGTCGGTTTAACATTTAT
>CAZEBC010000067.1:5363-17977 GCA_964510165.1 uncultured bacterium | reverse complement strand
TCAACGCAGGTCTTCGGCACCCACCATTTCGCCATCGCGGCCTCCATGGAACAAGGAAGCCCCGCCTGCTTCTTCCATAAGATCTTGTAACACAGCAGACGGCCGAGTTCGAGCCTGGTTGCCGCCTCGGCTAATGCGAAAGCTACGGCCTCGTATCGGCTGATGGGCATCCCAAAGGCGCGCTTCTCCTTTGTGTACTCGATGGTTTCATCGAGCGTTTGCTGCGCCGCCCCGATGCACATAAGCCCGATAAAAGCGCGGTTGATGTCGAAATACTTCATAATCATCTTGAAGGCCGCGCCTTCACTGCCAACCATGCAGGCGGTGGGCACTCGCGCGTCGCTCATGAACAGTTGTCCCCGAGGAACAGCGCGACAACCGAGGTCCTGATATGGACGAAACTCAAGCCCTTCGGTCTCGCGCGGGACAAGAAACGCGCTGATGCCGCGATGACCTGTCGAGTTCCTCTCCGTCCGCGCAAAGACGTAGAACACGTCCGCGTTCAGGAAACTGACCGAATTCTTTTCGCCATTCAAGACGAAATCATCTCCATCCCTCACTGCCGTCGAGCGAAGCGAGGCAAGATCGGACCCTGCTTCGGGCTCGGTCAGGCACAAACCGATAACCTTCTCTCCAGTAATCAAACCGGGAAGCCATCTCTCTTTCAACTCGTCGGACGCCTCGGCCAGGAAGTGTCCCATCGTGAATGGCGCCAGGCTCGGGAGCACACAATTGAAATCGCCGTGCGCAACTTCCTCGGCGATGATGCCAGGGGTGATGAGGTCACTCGCCCGCGCCGCCTCTCGCCAATCGGCGCCAAACGGGTTCACGAGATTGAGGATTTTCTTGATGAGATCAGAGGGGTACTGCTCATGGGCGTCCCAATACCTATAGTGCGGGAGCAATTCCCTCAGCGAAAACTCCCTGAGTGTTTTCCTGAACAACTCCTGTTCGTCCGTAAAGGAGAAGTCAAGCATAGACCACCTCGCCCAATAACCGTGAGTTGTCCTTGAGGATTCCGCTGCATAACCCCGCGGTCATTGCGACCACGCCTTGGCGTGGCGCGCCTCGCGGGAAGACGAAGCAATCTCGATTCAGCGAGTGGACCACTGTACCGGGATTGCTTCGTACGGGGCTTTGCCCCTTCCTCGCAATGACAGGGGCTTTGCAGCGCAGGCAATGAAGCCCACTCACTCCGCCAACTGCTGCAAGACAGCGGTGTCCCAATATCCGCAATAATAGCAGATTCTTCCCTCGCGCACCTTGAAAAACGCCGCGCCCGCGAACTCGAACGTCCTGCCCCCGAAGTCCAGCCCGCTCCGCACAATCCATTCCACTGCTGCCTGATCGCCCTCGGAAATGATATTCGTGAACTCCCAATTCACCTGTAAGGCTCTGTTCTCGCCGGCAACCTGCGCGAGATAACCCTTGAGCGCCTGTTTTCCCCGATATGCCGGGAAGCGAGGATCACGGTACACAATATCATCCGTGAACAACTCCAGCGTCTGGGGCTGGTCCGCCTCGAAGTTGTTATATGCATCCCGAAGCCTCTTTGCGAGAGTCGCGGCCATGGATTCCTGCATCGGTACGCCCCCGTGTTTGACATCGCTACCCCAAAGCTTTAAGATTGAGTAATCCCTGCACCCGCACGAAGAACGAATTCTTCATCGCGCTAGAGCATATCACAATTTGCGACGAATGACACTCGGAGGACACTCATGACCGAACCTTTTCCCAAGACCATAGGACAGCAATTCGGGCGACGCTCCTGGGCGGAACCCTGGAAAATCAAGATGATCGAACCCATCCGCATGATTGACCGTGAACAACGCAAGCGCGCGCTCACCGACGCAGGCTATAACACCTTCCTGCTTCGTTCTGAAGACGTCTACATTGACCTGCTTACCGACAGCGGTACCAGCGCGATGAGCGACCGCCAGTGGGCAGGCCTCATGCTCGGGGACGAGGCATACGCGGGCAGCCGCAACTTCTACCGTCTGGAAAAAGCCGTGCAGGATTATTACGGTTATCGGCACCTCGTGCCGACGCATCAGGGACGCGGCGCCGAGCACCTCATCAGCCGCGCCGCAATCAAGCCCGGCCAATACGTGCCTGGCAACATGTACTTCACCACAACCCGCCTCCATCAGGAACTCGCCGGCGGCATCTTCGTGGACGTGATAATCAACGAGGCCCATGACCCCGCAAGTATGCATCCGTTCAAGGGCAACGTGGACCTGGGCAAGCTTCAGGCGCTCATCGAAAAAGTGGGAGCGCAAAACATCGCCTACGTGAGCCTCGCCGGCACCGTCAATATGGCGGGCGGCCAGCCGGTCAGCATGGGCAACGTGCGCGCTTTGCGCCAACTGTGCGACCAACATGGCATCCGCATCTACCTCGACGCCACCCGCATGGTCGAAAACTCTCTCTTCATCCAGGAGCGCGAGCAAGGCTACGCCGACAAACCAGTCGCCGCAATTCTCAAGGAGTTCTGCAACTATACCGACGGCGCCTGGATGAGCGCCAAAAAGGACAGCCTCGTCAACATTGGTGGCTGGCTTGCCGTCAACGACGCAGACCTCTTCGACCAACTCCGCAACCTTGTCGTCATTTACGAGGGCCTGCACACCTACGGCGGCATGGCCGGACGTGACATGGAAGCGCTCGCCATCGGCATCGAGGAGTCCGTGCAGGACGACCACATCCGTGCCCGCGTCGGACAAGTCCGCTACCTCGGAGAACTCCTTCACGACTGGGGAATCCCCATCGTCTTGCCGATTGGCGGACACGGCATCTTCCTGGACGCCAAGAGATTCTATCCGCACATCCCTCAGAGCCAGTTCCCCGCTCAGAGACTGGCCGCAGAACTCTATCTCGATTCCGGCGTCCGCGCGATGGAGCGCGGCGTCGTCAGCGCCGGACGCGACCCCGAGACCGGCGACCACCGATACCCCGCGCTCGAGCTCGTGCGCCTGACAATTCCCCGCCGTGTCTACACGCAGGCCCATATGGATGTTACTGCCGAGAGCGTCAAGGCAGTCTACGACGCACGAGGAAAAACGCGCGGCCTCAAGATGGCCTATGAGCCAAAGTACCTGCGCTTCTTCCAGGCCCGCTTCGAACCCATCGAATAACGCATGGGATTTGAGATCGCTTCATCAGCGGGGACTCGCTGACCTGCGCCGGGGTGCGCTACCTCAGGGTTTATCTCACAAAGGGAAAAAGGGGGGAAAGGCAAAAGGGGACAAAAGACCGTGGGTGCGAATTCGATTATGAGGCGAACATCGCGATAAACAGGCCCGCAGCGGCGGCGGTGCCGATGACACCCGCCAGGTTCGGCCCCATCGCATGAAGCAGCAGATAATTCTCAGGGTCTTCCTGAAGGCCGACCATTTGCGACACACGCGAAGACATCGGAACGGCTGAAACGCCCGCAGACCCGATGAGCGGATTCAGCTTTTCCTTCAGGAACAAGTTCATCACCTTCACGGTCAGTATCCCGCCAATGGTGCACACGGCAAAATCAAGCAGTCCAAACGCGAAGATCACTAGCGGCTTCTTCGTGAGGAACTGCTCGGCGCTCATCGTGGCGCCCACTGACAAGCCCAGAAAAATGACCACAATATTCATTAGGGCGTTCTGCGCCGTATCGCTCAGACGCCTTACCGCCCCGCTCTCTCTCATGAAATTGCCGAGCATCAGCATCCCCATCAGGGGCATGATAGCCGGGATCAAGAGCGCAATCAGCGCGGTTCCAAGAAGCGGAAACAGCAGCTTCTCCCTTTGGGAAACATGCCTGAGCTGCCTCATCCTGATGCGACGCTCTTTGCGTGTCGTGATGAGCCGCATCAACGGCGGCTGTATGATGGGCACCATCGCCATGTACGAGTACGCAGCCAGCGCGTTCGGGCCAAGCAGATGGGGCGCAAGTGCGCTCGTCAGATATATCGTCGTGGGTCCGTCGGCCCCGCCTATTATGCCGACCGAGGCTGCCTCCTTCATCGTAAACCCGAAAATCAGGGTCGCCGAAAACGTCACGAACACCCCAAGCTGGGAGCCCGCGCCCACCAGCAGCGTCTTGGGGTTCGCGATCAGCGGCCCGAAATCCGTCATAGCGCCCAACCCGAGAAAGATAACGCAGGGTATTACTTCCCACGCGACGCCATAATGGTAGAAAATCTGGAGCAGATGCTCCTGCCCGGTCTCGGGGTTGGCCCCCATGAGCGGAGTCAATGGAAAATTGACGAGAAAAATGCCGAAGCCGATTGGAAGAAGCAGCAACGGTTCATACTTCTTCGCCACCGCAAGATACAAGAATATCAGGCCGATAGCCCACATGACCAGGTGGCCCCACTTCAGGCTGAATACACCGGTCTGCAGGGCGATACTCTGCAAGACATCCAAGAACTCCTGAGCTGACATATATGACTTTCCTCTCCCTGGTGTGGCTGAAAAGGAATCGGCTGCCAGAAACAAACGGAAGGGCTTTTGCTGACATTTTATTGATGCAGCGCGCAAATGTCAAGCGATTGAGATGTCAGAATTGCCATCTGCAAGTCGGATTCGGTATTCCTCCTCCATCCGCCTGACCTCATCGGCTTTCCCGGAGAACTCCCGGACGGCCACATCCCTCGCCTTCTCAATATATGCTTTGTCTGCCTGAGTCAATCGGCCTGACCGGATACAGCCCTCCACTTCCTCGACATCCAGAATCACATACGTTCCATTGGAGTAGAACCAGATGTCCAGCAGCATGTCCAAATAGCTGACCGAATCCTCCGAAATCGACAAATCCTTGCATATGTGTACGAGATAACCCAAGAGCTCGCTCTCGGGCGAGAAAATCCCCCAAAAAACATATGGCAGGTCCATCTGGTAAAGGGCAATGGTGACGCAGCCGGGCGGAAAAATCACGCCCAGTCGCTCACTCTCGAACTCGCGGTCGCTCACGTACCTGAGGGCCACCCGGTCATCGCCCTTCCTTATCAACTCACACTCGTATCGCTCTGTGGGCTTGTTCACATGACGCTTGATTTCTGTAAACCTTCTCATGAGCGGAAATCCCGATGCCCTCCGCTTTCCCCTTCTCCCCAAAAATCACTTAAGGCACGTCCAGCACAAGTGACTGCGCGAAATCTTTCTTGGTCCAATCGGTCGGCACGCTCCTAAGGTAGTTTATGACATACGTCGGCGTTGCCCCCGCTGGAGAATCGAATCTGGCATAGAACCAGTTGATCACCACGTAGCAGCCGCGCAATTCCCGGGGCGATGCGACCTGGTATAAATCCCGAAACCTCTCCGGAGGAAATTCGAATCCCGAGGCAAGCATCAGCATCGCCTGGGTGCGGAGGTCGGTATAGATCGGTTTCGGCGGCAACTGCTTTAGGTAGGCCGCCACTTGCCGAACGTTGCCTCCCATCGCCTCCGGAGTGCGGTTGAAGGAATACGAGCATGGCCTCAGGAAATAAAGGGATAGCCCGACAAGGAGCGTCACTACGGACCATCGGAGCCGCGCTCTCACCTGCATCAAAGCCCATGCCCCAAGCAAGACCAGAGGGACTGTTCCGTAAATCAGGAACTTACGGACCTTCACGACGGCAATGGGCGGAAACAGACTCACGTATCCGAACTGCAAGATGAAGAGGATGCTCCCCGCCCACGCCAGCAGAATCAGCGCGCCCCGCTCTCGTTTGACGGCGGCCAGCGCCATGGCAGGCAAGAACAGGTAAAAATAGGGGCCGAAGACCGACAGGTTCCCGAAAATGACTTGCGGATAGTATCCCTGGCTCGTCGAGCATTCACCGGATGAATTGACGGCTATCGCGGCCTGCGCGTTGAGCTGAAACCCATAGAGCGGACTCAATCCGTTGAGCGCGTAATATGCGCCTTCCGCTGCGAGCACCGCCGCGAAACCGACCGCGAGCAGCGAATGCTCCAGCCTCAGTTTTCTCTCGAAAAAGATGATGTAAAGCGCCAGAAAAGGCAATACAACGACCGACATCGACCGGCACAGGTACGCAATGCCGAGCAAAAGCCCCGACAGGAAATACAACGGAAGACTGCGTTTGGCGCGTGTGCCAGCCTCGATGAAGGCGTACACCGACGTCGCAATCAAAAAGGAAATCGGAATGTCCGGCAGTATCAACCCGGAATAATGAACGTCAAGCGGGTAAAAAGCCAACAGCAGCGCCGCAAGCAGTCCGGTCTGCCCGTCGACAAGCTTCTTGCCGAGAAGGTAGCACACCGCAACGGCCCCGAGCGCGGAAAACATCGGCCAGGCCGCCGCCGCGTACTCATTTGTGCCAAGAATCTCATATGCGGCGGCAATGGGAAGGATCATTCCGTAGCGGTTCTTCCAGTATTTTTCGGAGGGTTGATATTCGCCCTTGTGCATCTCGTAGGCGGCGAGATAATAGTCGTGATCGTCGCTGCCGATGGGACCCGTATAACACCATGCGCGCACGGCTAACGCCACGGCGATGATCAGCGGGGGCAATACAGCGTGTGCGACAGAGGGCAGCCTCAAATGGGACTCCTTATGCCGTGGCCTTGCGGGTTACCTTGATGGCGCAGAACTCACCGCACATCGTGCAGACTTCGCTGTCGGCTGGGCGGCTGCTTTCCCGAAGCGCGCGCGCCCGCTCCGGATCGATGGCAAGAGATATCTGCCCCTCCCAATCGAGATTCTTTCGGCATCGAGCCATCGCGTTATCCCTTTCGACCGCGCCCGGAATGCTCCGCGCGATGTCAGCAGCATGCGCGGCAATGCGCGATGCGATGACGCCCTCTCTCACGTCCTCGACGGAGGGCAACCGCAAGTGCTCCGACGGCGTCACATAACAGAGGAAATCGGCGCCCGCCATCGCGGCAATCGCCCCGCCGATTGCGCCCGTTATGTGGTCGTACCCGGGCGCGATATCCGTGACAAGCGGGCCGAGCACGTAGAACGGCGCGCCCCGGCACAGGCGCTTCTGGAGAATCATGTTGGCGGCGATCTGGTCCAGCGGAACATGACCGGGCCCCTCGCACATCACCTGCACGCCGGCGGCCCAGCAGCGTTCGACCAACTCTCCCTGGATGATAAGTTCTTGAATCTGACCCCTGTCGGTCGCGTCGGCGATGCAGCCCGGGCGCATGCCGTCGCCAAGGCTGAGCGACATGTCGTATTCCCTCGCGATCTCGAGCAGCCGGTCGAAGTGCTCATACAGCGGATTCTCCTTCTTGTTGTACATCATCCACTCGAGCATCAACGCGCCGCCCCGGCTCACGATGTCAAGAATGCGCTTGTGCTTCTTCAGGCGCGCGACCGATCCCTGAGTGACCGCGCAATGAACCGTGACAAAGTCAACACCCACGCGCGCATGTTCTTCTATGGTCTCGAATATCTCGTCGGCGCTCAGCTCAACATATGCCTTGCCGCGCAACCGGGCCTGCAAAGCCGCCTGGTAGATGGGCACCGTGCCGACAGGCACCGTCGAGCGCATGAGAACCTCTTTCAGGACCTCATCCACCGGGCCGCCGACACTCAGGTCCATCACCGTATCGGCGCCCGCTGAGATTGCGACATTGAGCTTCTCGAGGTCAATCGCCATGTCCTTATTGTCGCCGGAAGTTCCGATGTTTGCGTTGACCTTTATTCTCAGGCCCCTGCCAATGCCCAGGGCTTGCGCGGATTTGTGGCCGATGTTGCGCGTGATTATTATGCTTCCCTCCCCGACACCTTCTCGTATATATTCGGCGGACCTGCCCTCGGCGGCGGCCACCTGTTCCATCTCCGGCGTGACGACCCCTTGTCTGGCTTTCAATAGCTGAGTCATTTCGAGTCAACCTTTCTTCCGTTCGCAAAGCCCCTCACCCTGCCCTCTCCCGTCGGGAGAGGGTTGGGGGGAGGGGAAGACGGCGCCGGGCACGCGAGCCGGATGGCCGTCTTGATTTCTGCGGCGGCGCGCTCCGGCTCGGCAGCGGCCAATATGGCGGATATCATGGCGATTCCGGCCGCGCCCGCCGATATGACTTCTTCTATATTCGATTTCTTGACCCCGCCAAGCGCATATACCGGGAGTTTGATCCGTGCGCATACTTCTCGCAACGCATCCAGACCGACCGGACAACCGTACTGCGCTTTCGAGGGCGTGTGGTATACAGGTCCGAACGTGATGAAATCCGCGCACCTGGCCTCCGCATCCAACGCCTCCGCCAGGCTATGGGTGGAGACCCCGATCAGCATATGCGGCTCGAGCACTGTTCGACATACATCCGCTGGCAACCCGTCCTGCGGCAGGTGTACGCCGTCGGCGCGAATCGCTCGGGCCAGCGCGGCGTCATTATTGACGAACAGCCTGGCACCGAACCTGGAGGTCATCTCGCGAAGCTTCATCCCGATTTCATATCGCTCGCGCGTGGTGAGGTCTTTGTCGCGAAGTTGGACCGCGTCCACCCCGCCGCGCAAAGCTGCCTCGACGCGCGGGAGAAGGCCTTCCGGTTCGCATTGAATCCGGTCCGTTATGAGATACAACCGAAAATCAACCTGCAGCAATGATTCCCTCCAACGGGCTGCTCGCGGTCGCGTAGAGCTTGCGGGGTATCCGGCCCGCGAGAAAGGCCTTGCGGCCTGCGTCGACCGCCAAGCGCATAGCCTCTGCCATGAGCACGGGATTCTTCGCGCCGGCGACGCCTGTGTTCATGAGCACGCCATCCACTCCGAGTTCCATCGCGATAGCGGCATCGGACGCGGTACCGACGCCGGCGTCAACAATCACGGGCACTTTCGCCTGTTCGACAATGATTCGGATGTTATATGGGTTTCTGATGCCGAGCCCGGAGCCGATGGGAGCGGCCAGAGGCATCACGGCGGCGCATCCGATCTCCTCCAGTTTCTTGCAGGTTATCGGGTCATCGTTCGTGTAGGGCAACACGACGAAGCCTTCCTTGATGAGCACCTTGGCAGCCTGGAGCAGCCCCTCGTTGTCGGGGAACAGGGTTTTCTCGTCGCCGATAACCTCCAGCTTCACCATGTCGGAAAGCCCGGCCTCTCGCCCGAGGCGAGCGGTTCGGATCGCGTCTTCGGCCGAGTAACAGCCGGCCGTGTTCGGCAACAGCGCGTACTTGCTTGTGTCGATGTAATCGAGCAGCGATTCCTTGCTCCGGTCCGAGATGTTGATTCGGCGCACGGCGACGGTGACGATCTCCGCGCCCGACTTGTCCAGCGCCTCGCGCATCTGCTCGAATGTCGCGTACTTGCCGGTTCCGATGAGCAGGCGAGAGCGATATTTACGGCCGGCTATAACCAGTTCATCCGTCATTGCGATACCTCCGGTTGCGGTTTTCCTCCGCCAACAAAATGGACGACCTCGAGCCGATCGCCCTCCCTGAGCGCCTCGGTCGCATAGTCGCTTTTGGGCAGGATATCGAGGTTCAGTTCAACCGCGACACGCGCACCATCAAGGCCGAGCGCCTTGAGTAAATCGGCAACGGTCATCGGCCCTTCGGTTTCGTATTGCTCGCCGTTCAGCGTTATGCGCATAGTCTCAAAAAAAATTGCCGCATCCTTGTAGGGAACGCGGCTGAAATGCTGGTTCTCGATGTCGCTTCCCTACGCTGGCATTACCCAGTTCAGGTTCAAAGGGTTGTCGTTCAGACTCTCAGTGTCTTTGCACACCCCTAGCTTGACACTTATTCTAACACTGTTATGGACGGGGTGTCAATATGGGCAAGAGTTAAGCAGCCAAACAAAGGCCACGCTGATTTTCGTGATGAAACACGGTCGAGAGGATGCAGTGTCAGCGGGCCTCGCAGGATGCTATTGTTTCTTTCAGGAATTCCAGAAATGCCTGGCCGAAATCTTGTCTTTTGAGTCCATATTCGACCTGTGTTTTGAGGTAATCGAGCTTGTCGCCGATATCGTATCGCTTGCCTTTGATGGTTAAGGAGTAAACCGGCTGCGTATTCAGAAGCGTTCTCAAGGCGTCGGTGAGTTGGACCTCATCGTTCCTGCCTTTCGGCAGGCTCTCAAGAATATCGAATATCGCCGGTGTCAGTATGTAGCGACCGGCTATGGCGAGGGCGGAGGGACTCTGCTCGATGGAAGGCTTCTCAACCAGGGTGGTCACCTGGAGGATATCGTCTCGAATCCTTCTCCCGCCGACAACGCCGTACCGCGAGACCTTTTCTTTGGGAACCGTCTCTACCCCGATGATGGTATGCCCGTACTCATAGTGGCGCTCGATGAGTTGGCGGACGGCTGGCGCGTCGGATTCTATGATGGTGTCGCCCAGCAGGACGGCGAACGGCTCATCGCCCACGTGGTGGCGCGCGCACAAGACTGCATCCCCCAGCCCTTTGGGTTCCTTCTGCCGGATGAAATGTATATTCGCCATGTCGGCGAGCCGCCGAACCTCGCGTGCGAGCCACTTCTCATTCTTGTTATCAAGCAGTCGCTCCAACTCGGGATTGCGGTCGAAGTGGTCCTCGATGGCGCGCTTTCCCTTACCAGTGACGATGAGAATGTCGTCGATGCCGGAATCCACCGCCTCTTGCACGACATACTGTATCGTTGGCGTATCAATGATCGGAAGCATCTCTTTCGGTTGCGCCTTTGTCACCGGAAGGAATCTGGTCCCCGACCCCGCTGCCGGGATGACAGCCTTTCGCACCATGCGTCAACGTCCTCCTACACTATCGTTGGCTTTATGAGCTTCGCCTCGATTCTCGCGAACGCTTCAACCAGACTGGCGAACATGTCGTCGTCTCGGTACATTCCGATTATCGAACCGCCGGAGCCCGCGAACTTGGCCGATGCCCCGAGCTTGCGGGCCGTTTCGATCATCTCGCGGTTCCCTTCGCTGATAGGCATGATCTTGCTTCGCTGCTCGAAATTCTCGTTCATCAAGTCGAAAAGCCGGTCGAAGTCGCCGTTGAACAGGGCCTGCTTTCCCTCCTCCGCGATCTCAGCCAGGCGGGCGAGAGAGTCGAGCACCAGCTTGTCGCCTCGCTCGAATCCGACGCCTATCGGGGTGAGCGCATGTCCCGACACCTTGCCGAGGCCTTCCTTGTACGCTATGAACAACGGCGGCAGAAGACCGGGGTCCAACCGTTCGTAACGGCCGCAATTGTTCCTTTGAATAAGCTCGCGACTGAAATCCATGAAGAGACATCCCCCATACGCCTGGATTACCCTGTCCTGCAGGCCGGCACTGATTCCGAGTTCGCGCCTCTCCGCATCAAGGGTGAGCGACGGAAGGATTTCGAGCGGAATATCGACATCGAAGAATCGCATGAGGCAGCGCATGGCGGCGGTAACTATCGCGCTCGAGCCGCCCAGTCCCACTTGCCGCGGTATCAACGACCGAGCGCGCATCGTGAAATTCTTGCGTTCAAGCGTGACGCCGTTCGACGCGCAGTAATCGTGGAACATTTTTATCGCTGCCTTCAACAGCCGTTCGGCGCCATAGTACCCGTAGCGGCCCACCTGGCGAGCAAGCTCCTCCATGCTCTCATAAGAAGACTGCTCAGGCGCATCAGCCTCGATTCGGAGCCTCTCCGTGTGCTCAAGCGAGACACTCGCGGCGAAGTTTCCGACGGAGATCGATATCGTTTTTCCGAAATAGCCGTCCGACGGATTTCCCAACAGACCCGCCCGCCCGTATACTGTGGATTCTATCGCCATGCTCGGTTCAGCCTCTCCATATTCGCGCTCTGCTTGGCAAGCGGCCTCATTCGGTGGGGGTGACGCGGCGGACCAGGGATGCCATGTGCGGCGCAAGCCAGGCCAAAAACTCAAAAACCCACCTTGTACATCACATAATCTCTGAAACCGGTGGTGACTCGGATGTAGCCCGCGAGTTCTTGATCGAGCTCTTCGTCGCCCGTGTCCACAAGGAGCGGTCTTCCGGACAACGAAATCAGCTTCTCCTTCGTGGCGATGACGATGATGTTTTCCTTTCCCACCATGCGGATGACACTCGGACTGATTTGCTGATTTCCGCGCCCGAAAAGATGGCCCTGGCCGCCGATAGCAGTCACAACGATCTTGGCTTGCTTCCCTTGTATATGGTCCAACAACTGTCGTTCAGTGGCATCGTTTATCACAAGCTGTTTGTTCAGAATGATGTCTACTCCGAGCAGAGTGTTCTTAAGGCCCAAGCGCTCCATGATGGCTCGCGTCGTGGTGCCCGGCCCGATAATGTAGTAGTCGTCTTCGTTCATTCCGGCGATTACGTCGGCGGCGATAGCATGAAGCGACTGCGCTTCCGCGCGAGCAGCCCCGGACTTGACACTCTGGACGAACCTCTTTTCCTCGGGAACCAGGAGATAACCGTAGAGTTTCGCAGTCAGGACACCATTTCGGAAGGCGTCCTCATCAATGTCCATGACCTCGGCCTCCCGAGTAGTTCTCAATTTCCCCTCCAAGAACATTGCTGCCACTTCGCCGGCGCTCTTGGGGGTTACCGCGTAGACTCCGGAGTGAATTTTCACACCGGCCGGTATCCCGAGCGCCGTCGTCCTCTGTCCAATCGCGTCGCAGATGTCACGCGCGGTTCCGTCACCACCGGCAAAGAGGATCAGGTCTACATCTTGCGCGGCCATCTCACGGGCAGCCTTTTGGGTGTCCTGGG
>CAZEBC010000067.1:0-5263 GCA_964510165.1 uncultured bacterium | reverse complement strand
ACCCGGCCGCCCATGCCGGCCACGGGATTGACTATGACTCCCAGCTTCTTCACTCGATTCCTTTAATCTTCTTGTATTTGCGCCAGGTGGTTGCCATTTCTTCGGGATCGAAGATAACCGGCATCGGTATATTGTGGATGGGAGCGTTGTGAGGCGCGTTGCGAACAAGTTCCGGGTCCTCATGGGCTTCCTTTGATATCTGCCGCATGACCGCCACGAACTCATCAATGTCATCCTTCGAATAGGATTCGCAGGGTTCGAGCGTGAATGGCTCGGGTACCACATGGGGATGATGGCTCTGGAAATAGTGGGGCAGCCCGTAGTCAACCATTCGGCGCTCCACATCGTCCGTGCCGACGCAGGTATCCTCCATAAGCTTCTCCCAGGAGTAACGCACCTGCTCCAGCCTCCGCTTGCCCTCGGCGTACTTCACCACAACGCCCGGGATTTCTCGTATCTTCTTTTCCATGTAGTTGTTATTGAGAACCGATATTTCGGCGGCCTCTCTCAGGCCGTCAGCGCCGTGCTGCATGATCCATGCGTACGCCTTCAACGCGAGCGGAGTGTTTCCGAAAAAGCATCTGACGCGGCCGATGCTTTTGGGCCGGTTATAGTCCAAATAGTACTTCTTGCCGTTAAACTCCACCCTGGGCACGGGGAGGTATTGCCCCAAGTCTTCGGTCACTCCGATGGCGCCCATGGCGGGACCCATGCATCCGTGCGGAGCCGAGAAGGTCTTGTGAATGTTGAAGTGGCACAAGTCGAACCCGGCTTCCTTCGCGCGCGCGATTCCGAGCAATCCGTTGGCGTTGGCCTGATCGTAAGAGCACAAGGCCCCCACATCGTGAGCCGCTTTCACGTATTCGTCAATCGTCGAATTGTAGATACCGGTATCCTCGGGGTTGGTGATGAAGATTCCTGCCGTGCGCTCAGAAAGAGCTTCCTTCATTGCTCCCAGGTCCGGATAGCCGTTTTCGCCCGGCATCAGCGTGATGACTTTGTATCCGGCGGTCGCGGGCGCGGCGGCGTCAACGGGGTGCGAGAACATCGTGGTGATGATTTCGTCGCGCTTATGGTCGCCCCTGGAAGCGTGATATGCCCTCACAATGGACGCATTCGCATAAATGGCCTGGCTGCCGCTGCTCGGCTGGAGAGAGAAGTATGTCAGGCCGGAGATTTCTTTCAGGAACTGTTCCAACTTATAATATATCTCCAAGATTCCCTGGATCGTATCCTCGTCCTGGAGCGGATGGATTTCCGTTATGCCCGGATGTCTCGCGGCCAAGTGTTCCTGCACCTTCGGACTGTACTTCATGGTGCATGTGCCTTCTCCAATGTCAGGAGCGATATCGGCGCCCATGGTTTCCTGCGAAAGCCGCATGAAGTGTCTGACGACGCGCATTTGATTGATTTCCGGAAGACCCGCGGGCGTTTTCCTCCTCAGGTTTCCAGGAATCACCGATATGCCGTCGCCCACCTCGGCCCGAATGCCGTCCTCAGTCTTGGGAACAAGGATGCCTCTCTCGCCGGGCACGCTTAATTCGAATATGATTTCCTCATCCCAACGGGCCTGGTGGAACTTTCGAAGCAAAGTATTTTTGTCTCTACCCATGACCATCTATCCTTTCTGCACCAGTCTTGTCGTCTGCGATGCGTCGTTAAGGATCATCTTGTAACCTCCGCAAGAGCGCGGACCAGACTGTCAATGTCTTCCTTCGTCATGATTTCCGTCACACAGTAGAGCGCGCTTTGGCCGAACTCAGGGAATTCCCGAGAAACGTCCTTTCCCCCGAAAATCTTGTGCTCGAGCAAGGCCTTGTTTATCTCTCTTACGCTCTTGCCGGTCTTATCAAAGCAGACAACAAATTCCTTGAAGAACGGGGAACTGAACCTCAGTTCGACTCTGTCCAATTCCGCTATCTTTTTCGCCGCGTACTGCGCCTTTTGCATGATGGTTTGGGCGATTTCCTGCATGCCCTTGGGACCCATCAAAGAAAGGTACACTGCGGCGGTGATTGCCCAGAGGCCGGCGCTCGTACCGGTGTACTCCTTCGCTTCCTCTCTGGCGAGGTACGACAGATTCATGGGCAACACTAACCCGAGGCCGTACTCACCTTCGACGACAGTATCTGTCAGGCTGACGACGAAATCCTTAAACTGCGACGCATGGTCCATATCGTCGTGTGTCGCGATGAAACCGGCTTGTCCGCCGCCGCACTGCATATGGATTCCAAGGGGATGCAGGTCTCCACAAGTTATCGTAGCGCCGTAATGGGCGGGAGGAGCGATCGCGCCGAGCGAGATCGGGTCGGCGTAGACGACGAACTCAGCGCCGTGTTCGCGGGCAATCTTTCCAATCTCTTCGGCCTGGACCTCGATCATGCCGAGATAGGATGGATTCTCAATGAACACCGCTGCCGTCGCGTCCGAAATCTTCGACCTCAGGTCATCAATGTCAAGCTGACCCGTCTTCGAGTTGACCCTTATCATCGTAGTCGCGATTTCCGAACCGGTCGCGCCCTTCAGGTAGTTCTTCACCGCCATCAGGATTTCCGGGTTCATTGTCTTTGGCAACAGAACTTCTTTGCGTCCGTTGATCCGTGAGGCCATTCGCAGGGAGGAAGCGACCGCCTGTGCGCCGTCGTACTGCGGAACGCTCAGATGGTCCATATCGAGAAGTTCGCCCATCAGGCTGGCAAACTCGAACCATGCTTGCCACTTGCCGTGGTCACCCCAAAAAAAGCCCGAATATGCCGTCAGGAACTCGCCGCGGCCGTTGATTTCGTCGCATACTGCGGGCACATAGTGCTGCGCACAGCCGGCGCCGAGGAAGTTGAGATATTCAGAACAGTTGCGGTTCTTGTTCAGCAGGCGCTCCACATGCCTCTTGATCGAATACTCATCCAGGATCGGTTCGGGCAGATTCATCTTTCCCTTGAACCGCAGATGTTCCGGAATTTCGGCATACAATTCCATGATATTGTCGATGCCGACTTCCCTCATCATTTGCGCCTTGACCGCGCCGACCGAGTTGGGGATATAGGGGTATACGATTTTCTCCTCGTTCATAATGTCTCCTCCAAAATGCATGAGTGTTCCACCAGCAACCACTCAAGATGAATTCCTGAGTTCTTGTCGTATCTTCTCCCTCACCCCAACCCTCTCCCACCGGGAGAGGGTAACGGAATTGCAGGCTGGAAGCCTGCGCTACGCCCCAATCCTCTACCTCTGGGAGAGGGCAGGGTAAGGGGGTGCGTCAATATGCGGCTTGATAGATCGCGCGTGTCTTCTCTTCGTCAAAATCTCTTGGATTGTACCCGAAAAAGCCCGCCATTTCCATTGATTCTTCAGCCAGGCGCGGCAGGTCTTGTTCCGCTGCGCCGTAATCGCGCAATCGGGTGGAAACGCCCATGGCTTGCAGAATCTCCTCGGCACCCTCGACAGCCAACTGGGCGGCCTCCATCGGGGAAAGTCCATCGGTGCACTTCCCCATCAGCGCAGCGACGCGCGCATATCGCGACGGATTCCCGGGTAGATTAAATTTCATAACATGAGGGAGAAGTACCGCGAGCGAGCGGCCATGACTCAGGTGATAAGCGCTCCCGATGGCGTACGACAACGCGTGCACCGCTCCAACGCTCGATGCCACAAAGGCCATGCCGGAAAACGTTGCCGCGAGACTCATGAAATATCTGGCGGTCAGATTCGACCCTTTTGCCCACGCAACCGGAAGATACTCGGTCGCCATCTTGATGGCCGGTTCCGCAAAGACGTCCGAGAACGGATTCGCGTTTGTGGCGACAAGCGCCTCGATGGCGGTCACAAGCGAATCCAAGCCGGTCTCAAGCGTGACCGACGGCGGCATCGAGACGGTAAGAAGCGGGTCCATGATGGCCACTTCAGGTATCGCATACTCACTGGCGATCGGCATCAGGCTGTGGTCTTCCCGCGACATGTGCATGATAACGTAAGGGCTTAATTCTCCTCCGGCCGTGTGTGTGGTCGAGAGGAGAATCTTGGGCGCGGCCCTCTTGGAGGCCTGTTCAAACCCGCATACTTCCATTACTTTTTCTGAATTGGTGGCGACGACCGAAACACCCTTTGCGACGTCGAGCGAACTCGCTCCTCCAATACCGACCACAAGGTTACAGCTTTCGCTGCGGTACTTGTCGGTGGCCTCGTCCACCAGTTCTGTCGGGGGGTCCGGCTCCACGCCATCGTAGATGGCATATGGGATCTCAGCGATTTCGAGCGATTCGACCACGGGCCGGATCACGTCTGCTTTCACCAAGATCGAGTCGGTCACGATCAGCACTTTGCTCCCACCCAGCCGCCTTACCTCGTCACTTACCGATTTCGCCGCGCCGATCCCGAAAATGATTTTGGAGGGCGAAAAAAACACATATGATTTTCCTTCAATGATTTCAGACATGCGATCTCCTTTCACTCTTGGCGTCGCCGAAGAACTGGCTGCGACTACGGCATCGGAATTTCCGGCAACGAGTTGCCCCCGTCAATGACGACGTGGGCGCCGGTGATATAGCTCGATTCGTTGGAAGCGAGGAATGCGGCCAACTCTCCAATCTCCAGAATATTCCCGAGCCTGCCCATCGGGATTGTGCTTGCTATCATGTCCAGGATTGATCCCGGGTCGTCAGGATTGAATTTTCTCGCCTCATTCTCCACCATGGGCGTTCGTATCATACCCGGACAAATCGCATTCACCGTGATGTTATCCTTGACGACTTCAATCGCGAGCGCCTTGGTGAATCCCCACAATGCGGCTTTGGTCGTCGCATACGCCGTCTCGCCCGTGTTTGCGACCATCGGCCCCGTGACCGACGACATGATGACGATCCGGCCATATTGATTCTGCTTCATGTTGGGAAGCACGGCCTTCGCGCTGTTCCACACGCCTTTGATGTTGATGTCAAACTGAAAGTCCCTCACCTCGTCGCTCATTTCGAGGAAGGGAACCATTCGAGTCACCCCGGCGTTGCCGCACAGGATGTCGATTTTTCCCAGTTTCGCGACGACGTCATCAGCCGCCTCTTTGCATTGCTCGAAGCTTCTCACATCCACTTTATAAGCAGTTGCTCCGTGGCCTTCCGATTGTATTGATTTGGCCGTCTCGTAGACTTTCTCTGAAATATCCCACAGCACGACGCGCGCGCCGTGCCTGGCCATCACTCTCGCGACGCCTTCCCCGTTTCCCATTGCGCCGCCGGTGATTATCGCGATTCTTCCGTCAAGTTTTCCCATT